>CAZXBK010000262.1:0-3523 GCA_964638765.1 uncultured Synechococcus sp.
CTGCCCTTGGCATTGTCCAAGAACAGAACCCGGCTTATGTCTAACTCTCCTAAATATTTACTCATTTCAATAAAAGTTTGAATTTTCTCCCGAAAGCCATCTGAGGCTCCAGAAGATACAAATATCAAGACGCATTAAATACGTCTAAAAAACACGATCCGGAACTTCTATTACGGTCGGCACTCGCAAATCTTGGCAAACATTTTCAGTGTTGCCACACCAAGGACATCACTATGTTTACTCGTAAAACATTCTTTCTCTTACTCACCGCTGTTTGTTTAGGTAATGTAGCTTCAGCTACGGGTCTATCCATGGACTCAACTAATAACATTCAGTTCCAATCAGCAGGGGCGATCGCCGGTGTGCCCCTTAATCCGGGCGAAAAAGGAGAACCAGATAGCACCATGAGCGGAACAACACGTTCTGGATTTTTTACTACTGTCCACACCTTAAGCTAACTCAAGGGAATAAAATCTCCAGACTTTACCAATTACTTAAAAAAGTCCATTCAGCGCCCATCTCGCTGACATCACCGACATTGCTTCAATTAAGGCAAGATTGAGACAATAGATTGCAACACAAAATGATCACATAAGCTCAGTATTTTCGCTGAGAGACTCTAGGATTATCACAAAACAGATTTCAGTAAAACAGCTGTTTTCAAGTTTTTTTAAACTTCCTAGAATGAAGTCATATGATTCGTAACGTGTGTATCTAGGGTGACGAAAGCATGAAAGGATTTCAATCTACCTTGACTAAGGCTACTTTATTAGTAATTGCTTTGGCTGGAGTTGGCGCTACTGGAATAACAACCTCTATCGAAACAACTACAACGAATAAAGTTTCTACGTCTTTATCGCAGTGGTCTTTATCTACAGATTTAGCATCAGAATTAAATCCACCTCCCGGCAGTGGCGCTCCGAAGCCAGAAAATACTCGTGCAGCTTTTCAAACTGTCTAGGCGCTGAGCTTGTAATTCCCAACAAAAAATAGAGCTTCGGAAAACTGCTTTATTAGTCAACCTTCGGAGGCATTCAAAAAGTAGGCACTTTTTTATTTTGAGAGTAATTGTTTTATTTGCCTACCTATAATTATTTGTTGGTGTTATGGCTCCAAATCAAGTGCACACATTTCATTCCAAACTAGGCATTCTTAAGATTGCTAAGGTTGCAATTGGTGCATCTATTTTTACAATTTTGGCAGCCTTAACTGGGGTTTTCCAAAGTACAGAATTATCATTATGGGATAGATATTTTATTTGGCGCTCCTACGAGGTCAAAGACCCGGATATCGTAGTGGTGACGATTGACGAGGCAGAAGCCACTGCGTCGGGAACTTGGCCTCTGTCAGATGCGGCCTTGGCTCAACTCCTCCAAACAATTAAGCAACAAGAGCCGGCAGTTATTGGCTTAAATTTATTTCGTAATCTTCCTGTCGGTGAAGGAAAAGCTGAGCTTGATCAGATCTTTGAAAATACTCCGAATTTAATTGGTACGAGCAAAACAATCGGTACCAAAGTTGCAGCACCAGAAATCCTTGAGGAAAAAGGTCAAGTCGGCTTCTCTGACATTATTGTCGATAAGGATGGTGTGGCAAGGCGATCGCTGTTGTCTGTGCGACCTAGTGACGATGCAGAAGTAGAGGGCAGTTTCCCGCTTCAGGTCGCTTTAAGTTATTTAGAACAAGAGAATATTTCCATTGAGATTGAACAACCACAACTTTTTGTCCCTTTACTAAACTATCCACTTGGGAAAGAGTATGCTCGTCTGGGAGAAGTCGAATTTCGACGGCTAGAAAAAAATGATGGCGGCTATGCCCGAGTTGACGATGGTGGCTATCAGGTGATGCTAAATTACCGTGGTGGTGGCCCGCAGCACTTTTACACGGTTTCGATGCGTGCTCTACTAGCTGGGGATATTCCTGCGGATTTGGTGGAGAATGTGAATAAACCACCGCTCCAAGATCGCATCGTTTTAATCGGCATCACAAGCGATAGTAATGGTGCTCAGTTGTTCACGCCTTATAACCGCGTGCAAGGCGATCAGCCGAATGTAGCTAATAAGAAAACACCTTCAACGCCTGGTGTCTTTATCCATGCCCACATTGTGAGTCAACTCGTGCAAGGTGCGACGAATGGTCGGGCGTTGTTTCGCATGATGCCGCAGAAAGGCGAGTGGTTATTGGTATTTGTCTGGGCGATCGCCGGAGCGAGTGGTCGGTGGCTCATGCTCAATGTGCGAGGCTTACCGCGACGTATGGCGATCCAAAATTCACTTTTGGTGGGTTATTTGGGTGTTGGTATAGGGATTATTGTGACCTGTTCCTATGGTGCTTTTTTGTTGGGGTGGTGGATGCCTGCAATTCCCGCAGTCTGTGGTTTTGTGACTGCGTCTCTGATTATGGGGAGTTATCATAGCCACGAACTACAAAAGATGGCGACATTAGATGCGCTTACCCAAGTTGCGAATCGTCGTTATTTTGAGGAGTATTTGTATCAGACCTGGTGGAAGTGTGAACGGGATGGCAAACAGCTATCTCTGATCATGTGCGATATCGATCACTTTAAGCTCTATAACGATTTTTATGGTCACCAAGTCGGCGATCGCTGCCTACAACAGGTGGTTGTCAGCATTCAGCAAGGCTTACGGGATAGCGACCTCGTGGCACGTTATGGCGGGGAAGAATTTATTGTTGTATTGCCCAATACTGATGAAAAAGGCGCAACACACGTTGCGGAACGCATTTGTCAAAAGGTTGTAGAGCTAAAGGTCGAACATGAAAAATCGACCACTTCCTCCTTTGTCACAGTTAGTTGTGGTGTTTCTAGCGTTCAGGCTCACCCACAGCTAAGTCCTGTCGAACTGATTGCCAGCGCTGACCGCGCTCTGTATCTTGCGAAGGCGAAAGGTCGTAATCAAGCGAAATATCAGCCCTATCAAAACCTTCCTCCTCTCAAATAATTCTGGATAGTCAGCCCAGGTTTGGCCTAATTGCGCGTCAAAACGAAGAAAAAGGGCTGCTGAATTTTTTTAAAATCCATAATGCCAAAAACACGATTTTCGTCTAGCTTCCGGAAAGAATCGTTAATGGGCAAATAGTCATAGATCATTGTTGCAGTGACCTTGCCACGATTTTCCATCATCCGTAAGCGTGCCTGACTTTTGTCTGTTTTAAACAAAGACGTGAGGCCAATTAGCAAGGGTTTAAAGGATGGATTGTTGGGCATCGGCAATTTCAAAACCATATCCATCGCAGAGGCTAGTGGAGCAACTTTAAAAATTTCGCCGCGACCATCAGCAAATAAAAGAGGATGAACGGTTTCTGCATCAACAAATTCTTTGCCGTACCAATTGGACATTTCTAGCATGCCGTCCATTGGATGATCGGTATCGATACCCTTACCGCGCCACCGCCCCCACATAAAGTCAAGACTGACAGGCTCAAGGCTATCAAATAATGCGAGGGCTTCGGCTGTTGTGGCTTTACCTGCGTCGATAATTTGTGTGTTCGGAGAGGCGATTGC
>CAZXBK010000262.1:3541-4485 GCA_964638765.1 uncultured Synechococcus sp.
ATAATATTTATCCTGAAAACTACCTATTCACAGGATAAACAAATTCTCTCAAACACTGGCGACTCAGCAACCTTAAAGGAGGTTGCGATCCGTCAAAATATCGTGGCCGTCTTCTGTGACAAGCACTGTATGTTCGTATTGCGCAGATAGGGACTTATCGGGGGTAATGACAGTCCACTTATCGTCGAGGGTAATGGTCTCTTTTGTTTTTGCGTTTACGATTGGTTCAATGGCCAAAACCATACCCGGTTGCAAGATGACATTCGGTAATTGGCGGGTTCTAAAATTAAAAACCGAAGGCTCTTCATGGAGATCCTGACCAACGCCGTGACCCGTAAAATCTTCCACCACGTAATAGCCATAGCCCATCACATGATCTTCTACTGCTCCAGCAATATCTAACAAAGAATTACCGGGTTTCACTTGCTCAATGCCTTTATAAAGAGCTTCTTCAGCGGCTTGCATTAATCGTCGAGCGGCTGGTTTGATCTTTTTGCCGATACCGACCGTAATGCAAGAATCACCGTGGTAGCCTTCAAAAAATGCGCCCGTATCCACTTTGACGACATCGCCTTGGTGCAACCGCTTGTCTTTGCGGGGAATACCGTGGACAACCTCGTCATTAACGGAGATACACACTGACGAAGGAAAACCATAATAGCCTTTAAAGCTAGGGGTTGCGCCCATTTCTCGAATACGCTTTTCGGCATAGGCATCCACATCCATTGTGGTCATGCCGGGCTTCATCATCTCGCTAACTTCTTTGAGAACAGTTGCCACAATGCGCGAGGACTGACGCATGATCGCAATCTCCTCGGCGGTTTTAATCTTAACTTTGCTCTTTTTGCGACGGCGGGGTAAACCTGTCTGTTCTTTTTTTTCGGGTAAGAGAAGATTTAATAGCTGTCTCAATACATCACCTTTAGGAAATCTCGGGCATATCC
>CAZXBK010000263.1:0-4478 GCA_964638765.1 uncultured Synechococcus sp.
TTCAACGGTCAAGCTTTCGCTGGTTCCTTGAAAAAGGGTTAATTGAAGAATTAAACAGTTTCTCGCCCATCACGGACTATACGGGTAAGTTAGAACTTCATTTCATTGGAGAAAAATATCGCCTCAAAGAGCCGAAGTACAGCATGACGGAGGCTAAAAGTCGGGATAGTACATATGGCGTACAAATGTATGTACCCACTCGTCTCATCAATAAAGAGACAGGTGAAATTAAAGAGCAGGAAGTATTCATCGGTGATCTGCCTCTAATGACCGACCGCGGTACATTCATCATTAATGGTGCAGAGCGAGTTATCGTTAATCAGATCGTGCGATCGCCGGGTGTTTACTACAAGTCTGAAGTAGATAAGCATGGTCGTCGTACCTACTCCGCGTCTCTGATTCCTAATCGTGGTGCGTGGTTAAAGTTTGAAACTGATAAAAACAGTATTGTCTGGGTTCGTATTGATAAAACCCGTAAGCTTTCCGCGCAAGTGTTATTGAAAGCGATGGGCTTGTCTGATAGTGAGATTCTTGATTCACTTCGTCATGCAGACTTCTATCAGAAAACCCTCGACAAAGAAGGCAACCCCAGTGAAGAAGATGCGCTCCTCGAACTATACAGAAAGTTGCGTCCTGGTGAGCCTCCCACAGTCAGCGGTGGTCAACAACTCCTGGAGTCTCGCTTCTTTGACAATAAGCGCTATGACCTCGGTAAGGTGGGTCGCTACAAGATCAACAAGAAATTACGCCTTAATATTGCTGATACAGTCCGCGTCTTAACTCCGACTGATATTTTGACGGCGATCGACTATCTCATTAATCTTGAATTTGATACTGGCAACATCGATGATATTGACCACTTGGGTAATCGTCGTGTGCGTTCCGTTGGTGAGTTGTTACAGAACCAAGTACGCGTTGGTTTAAACCGTTTAGAGAGAATTATTCGTGAACGGATGACAGTCAGCGAGTCTGACTCCCTAACTCCTGCATCTTTGGTTAACCCAAAGCCCCTCGTTGCAGCAATCAAAGAATTCTTCGGTTCTTCCCAGTTGTCTCAGTTTATGGATCAAACGAATCCTCTGGCTGAGTTGACTCACAAACGTCGTTTATCTGCCCTTGGTCCTGGTGGTTTGACTCGTGAGCGTGCTGGCTTTGCGGTTCGTGACATTCACCCCACCCAGTATGGTCGGATTTGTCCGGTAGAAACTCCTGAAGGTCCTAACGCTGGTCTGATTGGTTCCCTTGCAACCTACGCTCGGGTTAACGAATATGGCTTTATTGAAACGCCTTACTACCACGTTGAAAACGGTAAAATTCAGTTTGAGAAAGGTTCTGTGTACCTAACTGCTGGTGAAGAAGATGACATGCGTGTCGCACCGGGTGACGTGCCCCGTGACGAAGAAGGAAACATTCTTGGTGAAACAGTTCCTGTTCGCTATCGTCGAGAATTTTCTACAACAACTCCTGAGCAGGTTGACTACGTTGCTGTTTCTCCGCTACAAATTGTCTCCGTTGCAACCTCACTAATTCCTTTTCTTGAGCACGATGATGCAAACCGCGCTCTGATGGGTTCCAACATGCAACGTCAAGCAGTTCCCTTGCTTCGTCCTGAGCGACCCCTTGTTGGTACAGGTCTAGAAGCCCAGGCAGCTCGCGACTCCGGTATGGTGATCGTTTCTCGGGGTGACGGCGTTGTCACTTTTGTGGATGCCACTGTAATTCGTGTGAAACCAACAGGTGAAGGCCAAGAAGACGCACGGGAAATTGTTTACCAGCTGCAAAAGTATCAGCGTTCCAACCAAGATACTTGCCTAAATCAACGCCCTCTGGTGGACATTGGCGAAGATGTGGTTGCTGGTCAAGTTCTAGCTGATGGCTCTGCGACAGAAGGTGGCGAAATTGC
Source organism: uncultured Synechococcus sp. (assembly GCA_964638765.1). Taxonomy (GTDB): domain Bacteria; phylum Cyanobacteriota; class Cyanobacteriia; order Cyanobacteriales; family MRBY01; genus MRBY01. Next base: position 1,904 of record CAZXBK010000263.1, read on the forward strand.
CCTTGGTCAAAACGTCACTGTCGCCTATATGCCTTGGGAAGGCTACAACTATGAGGATGCAATTCTGATTAGTGAGCGTCTGGTTTATGACGACGTCTACACCAGTATTCACATTGAGAAGTTCGAAATCGAAGCGCGCCAAACGAAGCTTGGTCCCGAAGAAATTACCCGTGAAATTCCTAACGTTGGTGAAGATTCTCTGCGCAACCTTGATGAACAGGGGATTATCCGCATTGGTGCATGGGTAGAATCCGGCGACATTCTTGTTGGTAAGGTAACGCCCAAAGGTGAATCGGATCAGCCTCCAGAAGAAAAACTCCTACGGGCAATCTTTGGTGAGAAAGCGCGAGATGTTCGTGACAATTCACTCAAAGTTCCCAACGGTGAAAAGGGACGTGTTGTTGATGTACGGGTGTTTACTCGTGAGCAGGGCGACGAACTACCTCCGGGCGCAAACATGGTTGTCCGTGTCTATGTGGCTCAAAAGCGGAAGATTCAAGTGGGCGACAAGATGGCTGGTCGTCACGGTAATAAGGGTATTATTTCTCGGATTCTTCCCATTGAAGATATGCCTTATTTACCTGATGGCAGCCCGATTGATATTGTGCTCAACCCCCTTGGTGTACCGTCTCGTATGAATGTGGGTCAGGTCTTTGAGTGTCTACTAGGTTGGGCTGGGGAACACCTCAATGCTCGCTTTAAGATGATGCCCTTTGACGAAATGCATGGGGCTGAAGCGTCCCGTGAAACTGTCCACGGCAAGATTCGCGAGGCATCGAAAAAGCCAAATCGCGACTGGGTCTTTAATGAAGATGACCCCGGCAAGATTCAAGTGTACGACGGTAGAACAGGTGAGCCTTTTGACCGTGCAGTAACAGTTGGTAAGGCGTATATGTTGAAGCTTGTTCACCTTGTAGATGATAAGATTCACGCTCGTTCGACAGGTCCTTACTCGCTCGTTACGCAGCAGCCCCTTGGTGGTAAAGCTCAACAGGGTGGTCAGCGTTTCGGTGAAATGGAGGTTTGGGCACTGGAAGCCTATGGTGCAGCCTATACTCTCCAAGAGCTGTTAACGGTGAAATCAGACGATATGCAAGGTCGTAATGAGGCTCTAAATGCCATCGTTAAAGGTAAGCCAATCCCACGTCCTGGTACGCCTGAATCCTTTAAGGTATTGATGCGTGAATTGCAATCCCTTGGTTTGGATATTGCGGTGCATAAAGTGGAAGCGGCTGAAGATGGCACAAGTCGTGATGTAGAAGTTGACTTGATGATGGACAACCAGCGTCGTGCTCCAAATCGTCCGACTTACGAGTCTATTTCCAATGAGGAGCCATCGGAACCTAAGGTCGAAGCAACGGAATAACGCTAACAAAGTAAGAGGCGATCGCCTCTTACTTTTGTGAACTAAAAATCATCGCGCAGTTTTATTGAGTAGAGAACGAGCAACAGCCACGGACATGAAACACCAACAAGAACAACATTTTGATTACGTAAAAATCGGTATTGCTTCCCCTGAACGGGTGAGACAGTGGGGAGAACGCACTTTACCTAATGGTCAAACCGTTGGTGAAGTCACCAAGCCTGAAACTATCAATTACCGGACGTTAAAGCCGGAAATGGATGGTCTTTTCTGTGAGCGAATTTTTGGCCCCGCCAAGGATTGGGAATGTCACTGTGGTAAGTACAAGCGTGTACGTCACCGCGGTATTGTCTGTGAACGCTGTGGTGTAGAGGTTACAGAATCCCGTGTTCGCCGTCACCGCATGGGCTACATCAAGCTTGCAGCGGCAGTGACCCACGTTTGGTATCTCAAGGGTATTCCCAGCTATTTGAGTATTTTGCTCGATATGGCGCTCCGTGATGTAGAGCAAGTTGTCTACTTCAACGCCTACGTTGTTCTTGATCCTGGTAATGCAACAAACCTCAATTACAAACAGCTTCTCACTGAAGATCAGTGGCTAGAGATTGAAGATCAACTCTACAGTGAAGATTCTCAGCTGGAGGACGTAGAAGTCGGTATCGGTGCTGAAGCTATCGAGCGCTTACTCCAAGAATTAGAGCTTGAAGAAGTTGCCGAAGAGCTCCGTGAGGCGATCGCCGGATCTAAGGGTCAAAAGCGTGCCAAGCTCATTAAGCGTTTGCGGGTCATCGACAACTTTATTGCGACCGGTGCTCGTCCTGAGTGGATGGTACTCAACAGCATCCCCGTTATCCCACCCGATTTGCGCCCAATGGTACAGCTCGATGGTGGTCGTTTTGCAACGTCTGACCTGAACGACTTGTATCGTCGAGTCATTAACCGGAATAATCGTTTGGCTCGTCTCCAAGAGATTCTCGCTCCTGAAATTATTGTTCGTAACGAGAAACGGATGCTTCAAGAGGCGGTTGATGCGCTTATTGATAACGGTCGTCGTGGTCGAACTGTTGTTGGTGCAAATAACCGTCCCCTAAAATCGCTATCCGACATTATTGAGGGTAAGCAAGGTCGTTTCCGTCAGAACTTACTCGGAAAACGTGTTGACTACTCCGGTCGTTCCGTAATTGTTGTTGGTCCTAAGCTGAAAATTTATCA
>CAZXBK010000264.1:0-4463 GCA_964638765.1 uncultured Synechococcus sp.
TTGAATATCAATCAGATCAGGAAGCAGGCTTTGGGTGATATGAGTCATAGGAGTTGTCTGTGGTCGGGATAACTGGGCAACAATGGCGCAAGGCAAAATTTGGCTGCTAGCTAGGCGATCGCGCCTGCATGGCGATATTTACGTCAGAAGAGAGTCATACGGCAGTGTTTTGGTGGAAAAACGTCAAAAAACATTCTCTGATAAAGGCGTTTCAGAGAACGTTGTTAAAAATCGCGTCACAATGTAAATCCAAAGAGTTTACTGGCATTCAGGCTAGTTTTCTCGGCAAGGCGCTCTACTGTTGTTTCCCGAAGATCTGCCAAATATGTTGCAACGTGGTGAACAAAAGCTGGCTCGTTACGCTTACCGCGTTTCGGCACAGGGGCTAGAAAAGGACAGTCTGTTTCGATAAGAAGTCGTTCATCTGGAACGAGTAGAGCTGATTGCTTTACCTGCTCAGCTTTCTTGAAGGTCACAACACCGCTAAAACTGACATAAAACCCAAGGTCTAAAAACCATTGAGTTTCTTCTGGTGTACCTGTCCAGCAATGCATCACACCCCTTATCTTTTGACCCCGGGCAATAAATCGCTCAACTACCTTTCTAAATTCCGTTGCTGCATCACGACAATGAACAATGACGGGTAAATCCAAGTCTGCGGCGATCGCCAACTGGGATTCTAGGACATGGATCTGGTGATCATGATTTTCAGCTTTAAAGAAATCTAAACCAAGTTCACCAATTGCAACGACGCGCGAATCACTCATTGCGCAGTCACGAATTTCGTTAGCCATGTTGTCTGTCCACTTGTCAGCATCTAATGGGTGGAGACCGACAGAAAACATAAGTTCAGGAAATCGATCTGCCAAACCACGGATGACAGGGAACTCAGAAGGCTCAACACAGGAATGAACCAGGTGAGCAACATTAGCTTCACGCCAACGCTGAGCTACTGACTCAAGATCGTCTTGGAAAACATCAAAGTTAATGTGAACATGAGTATCAACAAGTTGCATCTAACGCCAAATAGCTCCTTAAAGTGATCGGGATGGATGCCGGGAGGCAGGAAAACTGGAACCTAAAATGGCAAGTTACGCTGTAACAGCTTGCTTGAATTCCTTGGCTAGACGAGCTTTCTTACGAGCACCTGTGTTGCGGTGATACACACCCCGTTTAACAGCTTTGTCGATCTTGCTGTAGGTTGCTGAAATGCACTTCTGCGCTTCTGCCTTAGTTACGTCTGAAGGCTCAGCGGCACAAGCTTCAATAGCTTGAACTGATTTCTTTGTTAAAGTTTTAACAGCGGACTTATAGGATTTGTTGCGTAAGCGATTGCGCTCGGCAATCTGAATTCGTTTAAGAGCAGACTTAATATTAGCCACGGTTGTCTGAATAATTTTAGGTGAACAAGTGGATGTAGACGATCAAAGATATTATTGTAGCAAATGATGTCTACAATTCAGTGAATGATCGCCAAGAAAATAAATTTTTAGGATAAATATTCCGGAGTGGAATTTTAACATAAAAGTGAAAAGTAGACATGTTGCGGCGTACCAACAGGGGATCAAATTCAGTAGAATATGGGCAGAACTGAAATAAGACCCATTCAAAATTATTTTTTATGCTGCGTATTCTTTATCAGCAAGCTGAAGCAAAAGATGAGTTGGTGCGAATAGCTAATCGCACTTCCCACGATGTGGCACTAGAGCAAGAAGCGGCAGTCAAAGAGATTGTTAGTGCGGTAAAGGAATCGGGAGACCAAGCGCTACTGGCTTTTACGAAAAAATTTGATCATCAAGATATTACGGTAAATGAACTACGCGTCTCTTCGGCTGAGTTAGATGCTGCTTATCAACAGATTGATCAGTCTCTCTTGCAGGCAATTCAGCTGGCTAGCAAGCAGATTGAAGCTTTTCACCGCCAGCGTGTACCCAAATCTTGGGTGCAGTTTGGCGACAACGAAGTTGTTTTAGGAAAACGTTACACGCCAGTGGATCGGGCAGGGCTGTATGTGCCTGGTGGTCGGGCTTCCTATCCCAGTACGGTTTTGATGAATGCCATTCCAGCTAAAGTCGCTGGAGTACCCCGTATTGTGATGGTGACGCCTACCGGTAATGCACAGAAGATAAATCCGGCAGTTTTGGTGGCGGCCCAAGAAGCGGGTATTGAAGAGATATATCGGATTGGTGGTGCTCAGGCGATCGCCGCATTAGCGTATGGCACAGAGACGGTTCCCGCAGTAGATGTAATTACAGGACCCGGCAATATTTACGTAACCCTTGCCAAAAAGATGGTTTACGGTCGAGTGGGTATTGATTCTTTGGCTGGGCCTTCTGAGGTGCTAGTGATTGCTGATGAGAGTGCCGATCCAGCTCATGTAGCGGCTGATTTATTAGCTCAAGCAGAGCATGACCCACTCGCTGCTGCGATTCTACTTACTCCCAGTAAAACTTTTGCGGAAGCGGTGCAATCCCAGGTCGTTAAGCAGCTTCAAGGTCACCCACGTCAAGAGCTAACAGAAAAGGCGATCGCCCACTATGGTGTGGTTGTGGTTGTGGATTCTCTTGAGGATGCAGCGGAATTATCCAATTTATTTGCGCCCGAACACCTAGAGTTAGAAATTGATGAACCTTGGGAATTGTTGCCTCAAATTCGCCACGCTGGTGCAATTTTCCTTGGTCACTCTACCCCTGAAGCTGTAGGTGATTATTTAGCGGGGCCAAACCACACATTGCCGACTGCTGGGACTGCTCGTTATGCTTCTGCCCTTGGGGTTGAGACCTTCATGAAGCATTCCAGTATCATTCAATATTCTGAAAAAGCGTTACGCAATGTCGGTGATGCAATTCAATCTTTGGCAAAAGCCGAAGGTTTAGCTTCCCATGCTGAATCAGTCAGAATTCGTGTCGATAAAAAATCAAAAAGTTAAATGCCGAGAGCCACGAATTTTTGGAGATAATTTGCCCATTTTGCGGCTAAATCAGTTTGGGTAAAAGGGATTTTGATGCTGTCTTTACTGGTCTTGTAATTGAGGCTGAGGGCAGCTTGCCCTTTTGTGGGGAGATCGTCCAAATTCTCTAGATCAATATCTGAAAAGGTTTGATTATCAATTTCTAAGCTGATATCAGATAGCTCGGCGATCGCCACCGTTTGGAGATCCACAATGCCTTTGCGGGTGGCTTTACCCCAAGTAATCTGACCATTGCGATAACCGATAACGGAATATAAATCGTATTTGGCTTGGTCAAAATTATCAGCCCAAACCTTGTAAGCTTCTAGTTTTTTATATTCAGCCGAGCCTGCCCAAGCCAGTCCAATAAATGTTGCCAGCAAAGGTAACCAAAGAAGACCCCGTTCCATAATGATTTTGTCCTAGCTCAATCTAGGATTACTCCGATTCCTGTGATTCAACGAAATAGCGCAGACTCAGTAATGCAACAGTCTGACCAAGATTTAAAGGTAGCAGAGAAACACCTTCGAGGCGGGACTGTAGCCAGCCGTCATCCCATGACCATTCGTGGAAGCCATCAATACCTTTGCTTAAAATGAAGCGCACACCATGATCGTGAAGTTCATCAACATGATGTTTTACGGGGACTGCACCCAGATAAGTCGTAAATTCTGAGTGGCGTGTTAGCTGACTGGGTAAATTCTCAAACCGCTGCATCCACAGCCATTTTTTAAGCTGGTCAGGTTGCGTCAAACTTTTTTGGATCGTTTTGCTGAAAGCTTTGACTTCAAAACGAATATTGCTGTGCTGAAACTGTCCAAACATCCGGCTATGTTGTCGTTCTCTGTGCGGGTAATGCTTAAGATTATAACGAGCTACATTCTGTCGGGTGGGAAACAATTTACCGGACGGCGCGTCTCAAAGAGCACAACAGACACAACATGAGGACTACATTTGTTATGTCTTTCTCCGCTTCTCACTCTCGCAAATCCGGCATGATTGCCATTTTAGGGACATTGTTCGTCAGTTCGGCGATCGCCCCTTTCGTTTCGATGAACGCTGCCCAGGCACAACTCTTTAAAAATCAGCGTTCCAGTTCTAGCCAAAATCTTAATCAAAATCGCAACCGTACCGTTAATATCGCCGCTGGCGCTGAAATTCCCGTCATGGTTCCTGAGGCTGAAAAAATCCTTGTGGCTCCCGACGAAACGATGGAACTGACCGTTGAAGTTGCGGCGAATCTGAAGGATCGTTACGGTCAAGTTTTAATTCCCTACGGCACAGAAATTGAAGGGCGCATCGAGCCTGTCGATGGTGGTGGCTCGCAATTTGTCGCCCGCAATATCATTTTCTCTGATGATGATACCCAAGCAATTTATGGTGAATCCCGTGTGATTACCCGCACAGAAGTCGTCAAAGAAGGTGCTGATGGCACAGATATTCTTGAAGGCGCATTGATTGGTGCTGGTGCTGCGGTGATTCTCGGTGGTGTTACCGGCGATCGTAAAATCGA
>CAZXBK010000265.1:0-4452 GCA_964638765.1 uncultured Synechococcus sp.
TTGAAATGCAAAATAATTTGATTGCTCTGAAAAGACAATAGAATACATTTGCTAAGTGAAAGCCCTCATCCACTGTGATGGGGGCTTTTGCTATTGGAATATTTATCGAGACAAGCTTTTTGGCTCGTGTACTGCAAGATTCATATTGTTTAAGATAGTCAAAACTTTTAAAAACATTTTTATTTGGAATGCCCATGGATTCGAAAAACTTAGTTAAGTCAGGCGTTCAAACTGTGATGGGCGTTACTGAGGGAGCTAATGACGGCAAAAAAATTACGGCTGATTTAAACAATCCTCAATTTGATGCCAAAGTTACTATTACGTATATTTTCGGGACAGCTTTTCAAATTGCGGCGTTAGTGGGGCTTCTTCTAGGCATGAATTTTCTGTTACCTCAATTGACAGAGATTTTAGTACAACCTTGGCTTAAAACAACTGTGGTTTGTGCTTTTTTCGCATTCTTTACGCTGCGTTCACGATTGTTTTCACCCTTGGACAATACTCGTTCTGGTAGGCGCTACGATGCCGTCACAAGACCAGCTTGGGCGCCACCACCAATTGCTTTTCCCATCGTTTGGATGAGTATCGCGGTTTTGCGGGTAGTCTCGGCTTATTTTGTTTGGTCCGCGACTAACGAAAATTTCCTGAGCCTACCTCTCATTATCTTTGCGATTCACCTTGCCCTTGGGGATACTTGGAACACAATTTTTACGGTTGAAGGTCGTTTAGGAGCAGCAGTTCCTGTGGTGATTCTTGGCCCCTTACTTTCCTCTTTCGCGGTGGCGATCGCCTACTATCAGGTGCTACCCCTTGCCTCGTATATTATTTTGCCCTCCTGCATTTGGCTGAGTGTTGCAACTTGTTTGGTGATCAGCATCTGGCAACTGAATGGAAAAGAACCCCTTTATCCCCTCATGGCTCAGGCTAATTAAAATTACCCTCAAAGGTAATCATTACAACGGCTACCGTATATTTCGGTAGCTTTTTTCTTACCATTATGTTCCTAAGGTTGTGACGGCGATCGCCTTGAGATTGCGATCTAGATACCTAAACATTAGCGGCGACGATCAAATGAGTTATTGATAAACTACGCCAATTGGCGTAGATCCCATCACAGAATTTTTTTCGAAAAAAAATCATACTTAGAACATACCAAATTACACAGTTTCCGAGTAGAAATCAAACGTCCATGTCTTCAGCAACAGTAAAAACCACCAAACCCCAAGAGCAGATTGTCGCACCGAATATTTACGATCTCATGAGTCAGAGTCTTTGGCCAAATGACTTATACGATGCTCAGGTGGACTACATTCAAAATTTTCTTGTCAAACTTGAATCAGGTGAGACAATTATGGCAACAGCAGCATGGTAGTTTGGCATCTAAATTAATTTCTTTCTCCCAAGGTTTTGGTTGTTTGATTATGGTAAGTCTAGGTCTTTTTGTCTCAATTATTTCTCTTTCTATCGCTTGTGTTGTGCAAGAGTTACACGCGTCCCAATCCTCGAAGTAGTGACTCTCTAAATCTTTTTTTATCAGGGTGAGTTGGCGATCGCCGCGCCTCGGTTTGACCCAAAGTTCTCTAAACTTGGTATGTTTTTTCTCTCCATTGAAACCATGCCAATCTCACAAACTTTGTGTTTTACTAACTTGCGGTTGGGTAAATATTTTTCGGCGATCGCGACTCTTCTGGCAATACAAAGCTGCGGCTTACTATCTTTAGAGAGTGCTAGTTTCTGCCCAACCCATTTACCCCTAGGAGTACCAGAGGGAACGCCCGCGACTAATGATTTGATTTGTCGGGATATCTACGCCCTCAGCAGCAACGACAACACAAAATTTGCCGATTGGGTCGCCTATCGTCTCGACCCGAGTAATTTGGAATACACAGGCGAAACTAAGCGTGTCTGGCAAGCGGATCCTGATATTGCTCCAGCAGAAACCTTAGAGCCAAATGATTACAAAGGTGCCCACGACGCTCTAAAAACAGATCGCGGTCACCTGGCGCCATTAGGTAGTTTTCGCGGTAAAAATTGGCAACAGGTTAATTATCTCAGCAATATTACGCCCCAAAACTCCAAGCTTAACCGAGGGGAGTGGCGGGAGCTTGAAGAATATGTGCGGGATTTGGTGCAGGAAAAATCAGAAGTCTATGTGATCACAGGAACGTTCTACAGTGATGAATTTCCGATGGATGCACTCCCCGGCGCTGATGAGCCCCACCAAATTCCGTCAGGCTATTGGAAAATTGTGATGTACGACAATGTGATGGAAACTTACCTGTTCCCCCAGAAATTTGATACCAAACTCACGTTCCGGGATGCAGAAACAAATTTGGCGCAAATTGAAGCCTACAGTGGCCTGAATTTCAGGTTTTTAGGCGATCGCTACAAAGAGATTGATTTTTAGTATTGCTTTCCAGTAAATGAATCGGTTACAACCAGTAACGTGACGCATTAAATTTTGAGGAAAAAACCTTGCCCCACTCTATTGTTACCGATGCCTGCGAAGGCGTATCTGATTGCGTAGAAGCTTGTCCTGTCGCTTGCATTCACGACGGCCCCGGCAAAAATAAAAAAGGCACAGACTGGTATTGGATTGATTTTGATGTCTGCATTGACTGCGGCATCTGTTTGCAGGTTTGTCCTGTGCAGGGTGCAATTATCCCTGAAGAAAATAGCGAGCTACAGCGCACACCCTAATCGCAGGTTAAAGGTAATGACTTGTCATTATCAAATCCTTACTGAAAGATTACAAAATATACTCAATTCTCCCGCTTTTTCCCGAAATCCCCTCTAAAACCTCCGAATAGAGATGCTATCTTTGTGTCTGTATCTTGTGAGGAATGCTTGCCCATGATGACTATGCCAGAGGGAGGACATCCCCTAAGCCGTATGCTTGCGGACTATCCCCCAGCTGCTTTGCGTTGTGATTTACCTGAGGGGTCGTTATTCGGTACGGATGGAATTCGGGGTAAAGCGGGTGACTTGTTGACGGCACCGTTTGCCTTGCAAGTAGGATTCTGGGCAGGACAAATTTTACAGGAGTTGGCGCAGCGACAGGCTCCGGTCATTATTGGTCAGGACTCGCGTAATTCTAGTGATATGCTCGCCACGGCGATCGCCGCCGGTTTGACGGCATCAGGTCTAGAGGTTTGGCATGTGGGTTTATGTCCCACACCCTGTGTTTCTTATCTCGCACGCACAACCGAGGCGATCGGCGGCATTATGATTTCCGCTAGCCACAACCCCCCTGAAGATAATGGCATCAAATTTTTTGGTGACCAAGGTACAAAACTTTTAAAAAATCTCAGTGCAAAAATTGAGGCCGGTCTACGGGGACAACGCTCAGAAATTTTCAATCTCAATACGCCGAATTGCGGTCAGTACCAGCACCAAGCGACGCTAACACAACAATATCGCGACGCAGTGTTCGGTACATTGCCGGAGGGATTTTCCCTCGCGGGTATGAAAGTTGTGTTGGATTTGGCTTGGGGAGCTTCCGTTCATCTGGCACCAGAACTATTTACCGCTAGTGGCGCAGAAGTCGTTGCCCTCCACCACCAACCTGATGGCAATAAAATTAATGTCAATTGCGGTTCGACCCATATTGACCAATTGCAAGCAGCCGTGGCTGCACACGAGGCCGACCTTGGTTTCGCCTTTGACGGTGATGCTGACCGAGTAATCGCAGTAGATAATACTGGCCGCATTGTCGATGGCGACTACATTCTCTATCTCTGGGGCAAACAGCTCATGGAGGCTGGAGAATTGCCTGAGAATTTGATCGTCGGTACGGTCATGGCCAACCTTGGCTTTGAAAGGGCTTGGGAAAAACTGGGCGGCAAACTTTTGCGTACCAATGTTGGTGACCAAAACGTCCAAGCAGCAATGTGGGAAACAGGGGCAATGCTCGGTGGTGAACAATCTGGCCATATTATTTGTCACCACCACAGTGTTTCGGGCGATGGCACGCAAGCAGCTTTGCACCTTGCCCACCTCGTCAAGGAAGCGAACATTCCTCTAAGTGAATTAATTGACCAGAGTTTCCACACCTATCCGCAACTATTGAAAAATGTGCGGGTCGAAGATCGCGATCGCCGTCTAAATTGGCAAAAATGCGAGGTGCTGCAAACCGAAATCGCCAAAGCTGAAACTGCGATGGGTGAAAAAGGCCGTGTTTTGGTGCGAGCTTCCGGTACAGAGCCAGTCATTCGTGTGATGGTGGAAGCCGAAGAACAATATTTAGCAGACTATTGGACCCAGCAATTAGTCAATGTTGTCCAAGCCAATTTGGGCTAAACAGTTAGAACATACCATTAAAAATTGGGAAGACACGCTGTCTTCCTTTTTTATTGGGCGATCGCCCTGCTCGACATTCTGAATTTGACAGATTATTAGTATAGTCGGAGCCATCAAGATTAAGACAAAGCCGCAACAACGATATCAACAGTC
>CAZXBK010000266.1:0-4406 GCA_964638765.1 uncultured Synechococcus sp.
ATTGGTTATCACTTCCACGATATGGGCTTTCTCCGTTTCTGTCCGTATCCAGAACTCACGTTATCAAAGTGAGAAATCAATCGGCATGGATTGCTTTTTTCGTGGCATTAGCTCTGCAAATCACCTCGATACTTATTGGTAAAGGCTTTGTAGTAATCTCTGTTTACCTAATTATGCTCAACGATTTCTGTCAGTTTTAGAATCGATACCAGACTAACTGCACCCACATCAACATCCAGCCAAAGAATATAGAGAGATAATGAACTAACGGAGCGACGATGTCTTTTGTAGCAATAATTCATTATTTTATCCTACATAGAAACGTAATATTTGTTGTTGGAATTGCTCGATAGACTAGGAGCAAGAAATAATAGTTATAGATACGGAATATGGCCGAAATTTCCGCCTCACTCCGCACTGTGATCGCCAGTTATTCAGATAATGTTAATCAATTGGGCGATCATCCCGATACTGTTTTAGCGCTTCTCCGACAACGGAATGAGATTGAGCAACTAAAGCAAGATTGTGGCGATCGCAGTGATGCTGTGTTTGAAGATTTGGTCGCAGCGGATAAAGTCCTCAAGGGACAAAAAGAGGCAATCGCCCAATGTGAGGATCTTCAGCAATGGCAACAAACTTTAAACATTCCGACGCAATATTGGTGGTGGTTTTTAGAGAATTATGCGGATCATTCTCTAGAAGAGGTAATTGAACATTACCAACGGGCGATTGTCATTGCCCAAGATAGTGCGACCACAGATAATCTCTTGGATGTTCTGATCAGTCGTGACCGGATTGAACAACTTCTAGATCAGACCGGAGAGAAACCCAAAGGGGCAATCGCCGAAATTATTGAGTTGGATGAAGATCTAAAAACGCTTGGGTTAGCTATTTCCTATGACCGCAAATTAGAAGATTGGAAGGAGAATCTCAAGCCACCTGAAAGTCATTGGTGGTGGGAATTTACTAACCCATTGCCGTTGTTATTGCAAACCATTGATCGCTATGAACAGGCCATTAATGCGGTGGATGCGCTCGCCGAGCCTCAAAGTGAGCAACTGCTGGAAATGCTCCAGGCGCGGGATTCGGTAGAACGGGCAAAGCTGGGTCAAAACCCTTTACCGACAGAAAATATCACCAAAATTATTCGCCTAGATGAACGTCTCAAAGCCCATGCCAAGGCGATCGCCGTCGATAATACCCTCGATGAATGGAAGCAGTCGTTAAATATTCCGAGTACCTATTGGTGGTGGCAATTAACTGATCCCATTCCGCTCCCGAATCAGGCGATTGATCGCTATGACCAGGCGTTGCAGGCATTGGAGGATTCTGCGGCCCCAACTTCTGCGGAATTGTTGGAAGTTTTGTTGGCGCGGGATGCAGTGGAGTCTGCGGAAAGTGGTCGAAAACAGCCACCCATCCAACGGTTAACGCAAATTATTGACCTTGATAATCGTCTGCGACAACAGGGCAAACTCATTGCCGATGATGACATTCTCGATGAATGGAAAAAAAGTCTGCAACCTAAAGACAATTGGTGGTGGCGACTCACTGAAGCGGAAACCCCGGTAGCCCAAGCACTGGATCGCTATAACAAGGCGATTGTCACTCTTGAAAGTACGATCCGTCCGTCGTGGGAAATGATTCTGGAGGTTTTGCTCGCCCGCGATATTGTCGAGGAATATAACAATAGTGCAGTACCAGAGGCGATCGCCCGACAGATTATTGATCTTGACCAGCGCCTAAAACGACAACGGGTCACCATTGCCAAAGGAAATCAATTGGCTTCATGGCGCAAAAGTTTAAAAGGGGGTGGTGGTGAATGGTGGTGGCATCTCAAGCCGACGTTATTGGGGGCCGATGACGATAATGTTTCCCTGTTCGATTGGGTATGGACGGCGGCAGCAGTGGGATTGTTGGGCTTGGCGGCAACCTTTATGACCACAACGACCCAAGCTTTAGTTCAACCCGTAAATGGCGCGGTGATTTCCGATGCAGTACAAAATGGTACTTTAATCGCTCAAGCTGCCGCGTTAGTTGCCGGGGCTGGTGGCGCGTTAACCAAAAATGGTCAGAAGGCGATCGAAGGAGTCCTTGCGTCATTACGATTACCCCCCAATTGGAATTCCCGGTTTGCATTTGGCTTTTCGGCGGTGATTTTTCTGGGAGCCTACAGCACGAACGTCAATCTGCCGAAATTAGGCGTTTGGTATCAAGCCAGAGGGGATCAATTTGCCCGCCAAGGTGATTATTTGCAAGCATTGCGAGAATACAATCAAGCCACAAAGTTTTATCGTAGAGCTGGCCCAAAAGCAGCTTTAAGCCTCTCTCTCGGCAAAGTTTATGAGCAATTGGGTCAACTAGAAAAGGCGCAGGAACAATATGAAACGGGCGTGGAAACAGAAAATACCGAAGCCACCATTCGCTTAGCACGGGTGATGTTATTGCAAGGATTGCAAGATGCCAGCTGGACAGAGTTAATGGAAGACACCACGGCATTGCATCAGGCTGGTATTTATTTAGATTCGGCGCTTAATCAATTGCGAGACCATACCGAAACGAACCCAAACAATGTTTATCTGGCAGAAGAACGACAATTACTGCGGGATGCCTACATTAATTATGGTCTTTTCTTTTGGGCACAACTTGATGCTGAACATCCTTGGGTTCCAAATTTAGAGCAGTATTATCCGATCGCCCAATTTGAAGTGGGTGTTGATGAAATTCCTGAACCTTTGCTGGACGAACGAGCTTTGCATTTTTCATTTCAAGCCTACGAAGCTTTTTTGAAGGCGGCAGAAATTGAAGCAACTTTACCGACTGAAGCCGATGGTGGGACAGCCCAATGTTATTTAGAAATGGCGAGTCATGTGGAGGAAAAGTTGCGGGGTCAAGCGCGGCAATATACCTCGAAACCACCCTACGAAGTTTGTTATGAAAGATTGGTTCAAGAACCAGAACATAATCTCCATGATGCAGCGATTCTTTGGCATACCATTCATATCGATATTCCGGCGGTTTTAGGAGAGGATGGCTCACCAATTATTTATGACCCGTCTGGTGGTTCTGACGAATAAATACGACTTTTTTTAAATAAATTCCCACGCAAACACAAGGGCAATTTCCCGCAGTTTTCCTATGGTTACCACGGCAGACAAAACCTCAACCGATTCAGATAATAATCCAACGCCCAACTCAAAATTTCCGCTCAAGATTTTATTGATATCCTGTGGGGCGATCGCCTTTTTTACTGCGTTAATTACTTTGGTGGGTCAGCTACAAGATCGAGAAGAATCTCAACAGATTATCCAGCCGAACAACACGGTCAATGTGGCGGAAGTGCCTAATATTTTGATGGGTCACAACGATGATATTTTGGCGCTGGAATTTAGCCCTGACAGCCAAACATTATTGACCGCGAGTGACGATCTCACGTTTAAAACATGGGATTTGCAGACTGGCAGTAATGCAACGCTTAGTGAAGGGTTTGATGAGGTTTGGGCGATCGCCTACAGTCCCGATGGTAATTTGCTGGCGAGTGTGACACGAGATTATCAGATTGCGTTGTGGGATACACGTACCCGACAAATTGTGGCGACCTTGGCAGGACATACCGGAGAAATTCTCGATTTAGAATTTACCGCCGATGGTCAACGCCTTGTGAGTGCGGGAGTAGACCAGACTTTTCGGGTATGGGATGTGGCGACGGCAACGCAACAATTGTCGGTGAATACGGGTAACTTGATTTTTCGCATTGCCCTGAATCCCAGCGGTACAGTTGTTGCCACTAGCACCACCCTTTCCCCTACTATTCAGCTTTGGAGTTTATCCAGTGGCTCAATGGTCAAAGAGTTCAACGGCCATTTCTACGGCATTCGGGGGTTAGATTTCAGTCCCGATGGTGCGCAACTTGCCAGCGGTGATGAACAGGGAATTGTCAAACTTTGGAGTATTGCGACCCTCAGTGAAGTCCCCACTGATATTGAAGGGCATTTCGGGGCGATCGCCGCGTTAGCTTTTAGTCCAGATGGCACAACTTTAGCCACGGCGAGTGCCGACAATACCGCCAAACTTTGGAGCCTCGAAACTGACAAATTAATTCATTCTTTTGAAGGGCATTACAAAGAAGTTTTTGATGTGGAATTTACCCCTGATGGTCAAACTTTAGCCACAGCAAGTGGCGATTTTACCGTTAAACTTTGGAACCCAGAAACAGGTCGCGAAACTCTAACGCTTAGGAAAGAAAAGGAAACGGGTGGCATTGCGGAAGTACGATCCATCGCCCTCAGTGCTGACAATCAATTTATTGCGGTGGGTGGCGATGATTTTGTCGTTTCGGCGTGGAATATCGTTGCCCGCGAAGAAGAATTTCCCTATGAACCCAGCGATATCACCCAATTTAGTGC
>CAZXBK010000267.1:0-4275 GCA_964638765.1 uncultured Synechococcus sp.
CCGCGACTTGTCCAATATTGGATACGCAAACTCAAGCTTGAACCTGCCATTGCCGTGGGGCCACCATGACTTTTCACGAGGAGCGGCGGCGCAGAATTTTCAGGGGCAGCAAAATCTTTGTTAGTTGGCGGATAGTACCAAGCGTGGGCGGTTAACCCATTTTCTGTGGGGAATTCGATGGGTTGGGGTTTTGATAAATAACCTTGGTCAACTTGCAGCGTGCTGGCTTCTTTAACGCGCTCGGTTTCCCCTGTCACGAGGTCAAGGACAACGACAGCAGTGGGCAAAGTTGCGGAGCCACCGATGAAAGCAACATTTTTACCGCTTACCTGCAAATAACTGATGCTGCTGTAGGGCAAATCGATGGGTTTGAAAGTCGCCATTTCGGTGTCAATTTTGGCGATTTTCCATGTGCCGTGGTCGTTATAGGTGCAGACGAGGGTCTTCGTATCTGCAAAACCGAGAATCGACTCGCCAAACACCCAATGGGGGTAACCAAATTCTGCTTCGGCGGGATAAATGGCTTCAATCTCGCCATCATTGACGCGATAAAAATTCCAATAGCCACTCTTATCGCTGCTGAAATATAAAGTGCCATCGGGTGACCAACGAGGTTCAACGACGGATTCTTCTTCGCCACCCGCAATTAAGTTTTTCTCGCCTAAACTGCCATCCTCGGCGATCGCCGCCGTCCACAACTGCGAATTATCCCAAGGCATATCGGGATGATCCCAACTGACCCAAGCAAGAGTTTTGCCATCAGGCGATAACCGGGGCGACGTATAGAAATCATTGCCTTCAATTAAAACGCTAATCTCCCCCGAATCAAGGGCGATCGCCACAATGTCATTTTTGGGTTCATGGCCTTCCCCGGTGTGATCTTCGCTGACACAAATCAAACGATTATTGGCTTCATCCAAAATGAAATCGGCATATCTGCGTTGATTTTTTGCCGTTAAAACTTGAGGTTCAGCATCTTTGGTTTGCACATATACCCGGCGATCGCCATCATTAGAAAAATAGACCGTCTCATCATCAGTAATGAGGAATGCGCCGCCGCCATACTCATGCACCCGCGTCCGCACATTGAATCCCGCTGGCGTAATGTCTTGCTCTGAACCATCGGCATTGCGGCGCACTAAAACATTACGACCCTTTTCCTGTGGGCGACCTTCTAGCCAATACAGTGTTTCCCCAGCCCATGCCACTGTCCGCAACCCAATACTGCTCGACACAATAAGATCAGAAGTGATCGGCGATCGCCAAGAACCGTAGGAAGCAGTTTGAGAAGTAGACATATAGGGAGAACAAAAAAATAAAATAGCCTAGCTATTCTATCGAATCATTTTGCTCTACTCCCGCCGAGAGGATTCACAACAAATTAATTTAGGCTGGAAAAATCCGTAAACGACGGTTTGGTTCTTCCCCAAAACTCGATGATTGCAAACGATAATGTTCGATTAGTTCATGTTGCATTTTTCGGATTTTGGCGGAACGAGGCAGCAGTTCAACGGGTTGACCTTGGGGAATGACAATTTGCTCGACGGCTAAACGAGCTTCCTCTAACGCATCAATTTCGTCGTCGGTATTGCTTTGGGAGAAAAGACGAATATCAGTCGGCTCTTTGACATTCGGATCGTCCATATTCAGCAGACGACGCAATCCCCGCGTAATTTGGGGAATGGTATTCGACTTCACTGCATGAATTGGGACATGTTGGTCTTGGGCAATATCCCGCAATTTAGAGTGATTTTTGAGCTGCGATCGCAATGCCAAGACAGCATCAGCACTAGGCAAATCTTTGGTCAACACAATCGGTAATCGCAGAATTTCAATAACCTGCTCTAACTGCGATCGCCCAACACCATAGGGATAGACGTAGACCGGATAATCCTCACCATTAGGGCCGGGGGTGCGCACCTTTTCAGATTGATGGGGATCTTGGGCGGTCCAAGACTGATCAATCATTTGATCTAGGGAATTTCCTGCTTGGCGGCTCCGCTTAGATAGTTTTTTTTTCTTACTACCGAAGGGCAAAGGAGCCATTTTTCCAGAAGCACGTAGACCACGAGGACGATTAGGCTGGGGTTCAGAAGCCATGCGCGTTTGAGGATTCCAATCTGGAATTTCAATGGGGTGTTCCATCTCCTCCGTTACTTTGACATTGCCCTCGTCATCGACAGTGCGAACTTCAAGTAAAGGCTGATGTCCGCGCAACAAGGTATCAATGGTAATGGAAACATCTTCATGGACTACCCATTTTTGACGCTCTAACATTTCCACTGCCACATCAAACGTCGGAGGTGCTTTCCGCTCTAATACCGTTTTCTGCGATCGCCGTTTGCGAGCTTCCTCATCACCGAGGGTTACCGCCTGAATACCGCCGACTAAATCTGAAAGGGTGGGATTTTTAATTAGGTTTTCAATACGATTACCGTGGGCAGTACCAACTAATTGCACACCGCGCTCTGCAATAGTTCGAGCAGCTTGGGCTTCCAGCTCTGTACCAATTTCATCGATGATAATCACTTCGGGCATATGGTTTTCCACAGCTTCGATCATCACCTTATGTTGTTGTTCTGGGCTAGCTACTTGCATACGACGGGCACGACCGATCGCCGAGTGGGGAATATCGCCATCACCCGCAATTTCATTCGATGTGTCAATAATTACGACGCGCTTACCGACATCATCGGCGAGGACACGGGCAATTTCCCGTAGAGCTGTGGTTTTACCAACACCGGGACGACCCAAAAGCAAAATTGATTTACCGCTTTCAACCAATTCTTGAATCATTAAAATTGTGCCGAAAACCGCCCGACCAATCCGGCAAGTGAGACCGACAATATCGCCCTGACGGTTGCGCATGGCACTAATACGATGCAAGGTTCTTTCAATGCCTGCACGGTTGTCACCGCTAAACATCCCAACGCGGCTAACGGAATAATTTAGGTCATCGCGGGTAATAGGTGTTTCGCCTAAATCTTCTGTGCCTTCGACAAAGCGGGCTTCGGGAATACGCCCTAAATCCATTACCACTTCGATCAGTTCATCTTTGCGGGGGTGAGTGGCAAGGTATTTATGGAGATATTCCGGCAGAATAGTTAAAAGTTTTTCGAGGTCATCCGTGACTAGACGGCGGTGAGCAGGGATAACGGCGGACTGCTGATTTACGGTCATAGGATGGCAATGAAATTTGCTTAGGATTTTAACGGATTTACGAGATCTCTGGCATGGGAGACTGCTTGCCAAAGTCGTTTCGGATCATTTTCTAGCCGATAGGGTCGCTCACAGTCAGGCGGTTCCAAGATCGGTTGCAGTTTTTTGCGGGCATAACTCCCAAATGCAATGCCGGAAACAAAGGGGGTTGTGGCATTGGGGCGATCGCCTTTAAAGAGATTGAGTTGCTTAAGTTTAGTAATGGTGTGGTCGTTCGTCCCGCCAGCAAGTTGCACATATCCGGAAAGCTCGGACTGAAGCAGCTTTTGGGCGAACTGAATACTTGCATGGATTGTTCCTTTGCCGATATCACCACTCATAGGTCTACCATCGGTTTGCCATAGCAGGGTACAGTCCAAAGGCTGAATTTCCTGAAAGATTTGATTAAGATACGGCAAAACCGCAGGATGGTCTTGGCAGCTGATCGCAAGGAGTTTTAGGTTGTGGTGTACTGGGGCGATCGCCTGCCAGAGCCTTTGAAAATCTTCAAAATGACCAACTTGAGTATGAATTTCAAGGGCATCAACACCAGAGTTTACAATTAATTCGGCCGTGGCGTGGGGAGCTGAAACATAGCTTTGGGTGTCTATCAGACCTAGGGGACAAATCGGTATACAACGGCCGCAACCATAGCAGCGATTACTGATGACGCCTGTGTGATCGATAGCAATGGCGGGGCAGACTTTTTCGCAGGGACGGGGGCAATCGCTAGGACATTGGTCTGGATCGAATATCGCTTTCCGAAAGTGTGGATCTTCTGCGTCATTGACGCTCATCATGAGCAAAGGTTTTTTTCTTTGATGGGATAACCCAGGATGAGATAAAGACAATTGTGCGGCGATCGCCAGAGCTTCCTTTGCCATGGTGATTACGGCGGGATCCGCTGCCACATCGATGCAATCTGCACCCGCCAAACTGTAGGCCAAAACCAGATCACGAATTGCGGGAAGATGCTGGAAACTTGCGCCACAGATGAGCTTAAACCAAGTTCCGTCCGCCAAAGATTGCAGTGGAGAATCAAGTACTTTCACCTCCGTATTTTAACGCCTAAATTTT
>CAZXBK010000268.1:0-4271 GCA_964638765.1 uncultured Synechococcus sp.
CCTCCCTTTGGAAGGGAGGCAGTGCGAGGCTAAATTTTTAAGAGAAAGTCATGGGTCTGAGAAAAGATAGGCTGTATTTTCCTTACAATCCTGCATTAATCGAGAGAGCAAAGATTTTACGGAAAAATATGACAGCCGCTGAGAGAAAACTGTGGTTTGAATACTTACGGCAATTGCCCGTGAAGGTTTATCGGCAACGACCTATGGATCATTACATCGTTGATTTTTTCTGTCCCAAACTAAAACTCGTAATTGAAGTAGACGGCGAGACACATTTCACTGACGAAGCAGAAGAATACGACCGCATCAGAAGCGAAACTCTAGAGGGCTATGGCTTAAAAGTGATTCGATTCACCAATGATGATATCTTTCACAATTTTTCAGCAGTCTGCGCAACCATCGAAGAAAATATCCCCTTCTAAAAAATCTATGCTCCCCATTGCCTCCCTTCCAAAGGGAGGTGCAAAAATGCGTTGTGGGGAGAAATCCCTGGCTGAGTTTCGCAAAGAATTTTTCAAAGATTGTATACTAGCAACGAACGAAAGTATGTGGCGAACAATGTCGGCAGCAGAAGTTATAAAGCGAATCGAACGAGCAGCAGCAGAGAAACGGACAGAGCTTTATTTATCTGGGCAAGAATTAACGGCAATACCGAAAGAGATATATGAACTTTCCCATCTCACAACACTTGAACTTGGCAGAAACAAAATATTAGAAATCCCTGAAGCGATTGCTCAGCTTACTAATCTTAAAATACTCAATCTTGGTAGAAACCTAATCAGGAAAATTCCTGAAGCTATTGCTCAGCTTACTAATCTTCAAGAACTATATTTTTCTGAAAACCAGATTACAGAAATTCCTGAGGCAATTACTGAACTATCAAAACTTACAAAGCTTAGTCTTTTTAATAATCAAATTAAAAAAATCCCTGAGGCAATCACCAACCTAGCTGATCTTACAACGCTTTATCTTAACGGAAACCAAATCACAGAAATTCCCGAAACAATCACCAAACTCCCTAATCTTAAAACTCTAAGCCTTATTAATAACGAAATTGAAGAGATTCCTGAAGCAATTGCTCAATTTTCTAGTCTCAAAAATTTCTATATTAGTGAAAACCCAATAACAAATATTCCGGGAGAAGTTCTTGCCCAGGGGAGTGAAGGAATTCTGAATTTTTTAAGACAAACCTTTGAACAAGAGAAACAACCTTTGCATGAAGCGAAAATGCTGCTGGTCGGACAAGGTAGTGTTGGAAAAACGTCTCTTATTAAGCGTTTACTCTATAATTCATTTGATAAAGATGAATCTCAAACTGATGGTCTTGATGTCCAAACTTGGAAAGTAGATATTAATGAAAAGAACATTCGATTAAATGTTTGGGACTTTGGCGGCCAAGAAATTTACCATGCTACGCACCAATTTTTCCTGACAAAACGTAGTCTCTACGTGCTTGTCTGTAACTGTCGTACTAGCGAAGAAGAAAACCGTCTCGAATATTGGCTCAAGCTAATCCAAACTTTTGGCGATGCGTCCCCAGTGATTATTGTCGGCAACAAAAAAGATGAACAACCCCTCGACATTAATCGCAAAGCCCTCCGAGAAAAATATCCTAATATTTGCACCATCCTCGAAACATCCTGCCAAAGTGGAGATGGTATCCAAGAACTCAAGGATGAGATTTATCAGCAAGTCGCTAAGCTCAAGGAGGTTTACGATCTGCTACCGATGTCGTGGTTCAAAGTAAAAGAACAACTCGAAGCCATGACCGAGGATTTCATTTCGTATAACCGCTACCTAGGCATTTGCCACGAAAATCAAATTCCTGAAGAATATAATCAAGAGCAACTCATCGATCTGCTACACCGTCTTGGCTTAGTTTTAAATTTTCGTGAACATCCACTTCTTCAACAAACTAATGTTCTTAAACCCGAATGGGCTACAGAAGGTATTTATGCGTTATTGAGCGACGATAAATTAAAAACTGAATCCAAAGGTATTTTCAAGAACAATGATCTAGTTCGTATCCTTGAGAAAGCTCGCTATCCCAAGGATCGGCATGAGTATTTAATCGAGTTAATGAAAGAATTTGAACTTTGTTTTGAACTCGATTGTGATCCTCCACGCTTTTTAATTCCCGGTATCCTTCCAAAAGATGAGCCAGAAGCAACTGATTTAGATGGTGAAATTCTTGAATTTCAATATCATTATCGTGTATTGCCGAATAGCATCATTTCTCGGTTTATCGTCAACACCCACGAGAAAATTCATGACGAAACATATTGGCGTAGCGGTGTAATGCTTGTATATGAAGAAGGCGATGAACCCTTCAATATTGCACGAGTTAAAGCAGACCCCGAAGAAAATAAAATCTTTATTGCGATCAGCGGAAAACCCGAAACCCGCCGTACATTCTTAGGCTTAATTCGTGACGTATTCAATAAACTCCACCGCAGCTTCGGTAATCTCGAAATCACCGAATGGGTTCCCGTTCCCGACCACCCAAACTATGTGCTTAAGTATTCCGATCTTCTAGGTTTAGAGGGAATGGGAGAAACCCACAAAATAATCGGCGAACTCCGCCTAAAACTCGAACTCCGCAAACTCCTTGATGGCTACGAATCCCTACAACAGCGCCAACAAGCAAGAAACGAAGCCGCTCGAATTGACAAACAATATAATTTTTATGGGAATGTCAGAGACCCCGATTTTTATGGAGGAAGCAAAATGACAGGTGACCAACCCAATATTTCCATCAACGCCGACAACATCGGTATCGCAAGCATGAGCGGCGGCACTATCGAGAGTGGTGCAATCGTGGCTGGACAGTATAACGAAGGTTCCAGCGACCTCGAAGACTTATTAAAACTCATTGCCTTGATGAAAGAAGCCGTTCCATTTTTCCCAGAAGAAAAGCAGGAAGATCTCACCATCGAACTGGACGATATGGAGACAGAGGTTAAAAAACCCAAGGACAAACGTCGCGTTAAAAAAATCAAAAATTGTCTTACCGCCCTAGCTACTGCCGGAACCGTGGCGATCGCCTCCCTTACAGCTGCCAACGAAGGCTTCGAGCAGATTGAGACCTTTGTTGATAACGCTAATACCCTCGCCAATAAATTTGATATCGAACTCGCGATTCCACCAGCACAACAACCTTAGGTATTGAGGCGATCGCCCTTAAATATCCCAGCCTTTTTCAGCTCTAACTTTCTTCGTAAATTCTGAAGGAATCACATAACTCCACTCACCATTACCATCTCGAAAATCATCTTTCACACGGTAAAGTTCCTGAGCAGTCATAAGAATAGTCTCGTGGGAAACCGTAATTTCATGCGGCTGAAGCATCAAAGTATCCACTGAGATATCAGAAATGTGCGTGCCATCAATTTCATAAACACGAGCAGGATTGTGGGTCGTCAAACATCGATAGGGCTTAATCTGATTTTCTATTTGCGTACAAACAAAACGCTCCACCACTTCACAAAGCACTAATCGACTAAAACAAAACCAAAAATCATCATCCGTATCAATCAAAGGAAAGCCATTTTCTTTCAGTATGGGCACCAGCAAATCGCCATCAGCAAAGCCCCATTTACTGAGGAGATGGTCACTTTGAAACTCTATAAAAGATTGGCGATCGCCCATATTCTTCAATACTAAATCTCATCCCGACGATTAAGCATAAACATACTTAGTTTTCCCTATCCCTGTGGTGGATTTTTCCCGAACAACCTCGAAAATATTTATCCTCTTGTAGGGGCGGTTCGGGAACCGCCCATGATCGCCTAGGTTGCTAACAAAAAACTCCCCAAGGTTAGAACCTTAGGGAGCAATATGATTTCTTAGTTATAAATCTACTAAATCGATTTAGCGTACAGTGCCTTCGAGTTGATCAACGCGAATAGGCTTCATGAAGAACATGCTGACAAGGTTAGTCACGTTAGAAACGTAGGAAGGAACCTTCTTGAGGAACTTCACAGGAGCCGGAGCCTCAGAAGCAACAATTTCACGGAGTTTCTCGTTATTGCTGACGCAGTTTTCGAGGCGCTCGTAGAACTTAGGATTCTCGACATCAAGGATGATAGGGAATACACGACCAGCAGTATTGTTAGTCTCGTAAATTACTTCCTTATCAAACTGGCGAGCATCAAGGCCAAGGGACTCATAGAAACCAGAACGCTGAGTATCGTTGAGATACATAGTCGCGAAGACAGAGAGAAGGAAGAAACGACACCAGAGGCGTGCTCTCCAGTCGTTGAGGATACCGG
>CAZXBK010000269.1:0-4245 GCA_964638765.1 uncultured Synechococcus sp.
CATTGGTGCGAAAGAAGCGACTGATGAAGTTAAAGAGTTTTTAGCCCACGGAACTGAGAAGATACGCTACGCCGCCTTACGGGCAATGTACCAACTGACAGGGGAAGCCATTTATGCCGAGCAGCTCATCGAAGCTCTAGGTGGTGACACATTACAGTTACGTCGTTCTGCTTTGATGGATTTAGGAGTCATTGGGTATGTACCTGCGGGGCCGGCGATCGCCGAAACATTAGCGGAAAATAGCTTGAAATTAATTTCTCTCAAAGGTGTGATGGAAGCTCATTTACACCGTACAGGCGGAAAATTAGACGAAGCGGGCGACAACCTTTTACAGTTAATGGATAGCTTGCTGTAGACATCGCGTTTAGGATATTTGGCTGGATTTATGACCGTTGCAGAACTCATTCGTGCCGTTGATAATGCTGACTCTGCCCAGGGGTTAGTCGATGCCGTTGAAGACTTAGCGGCGGTGGCAGATCAGACCGCAATGAAAACCCTTGTAGATGTTTTGCGCTTTAATAATCCGGGCGCGGCGGTGGCGGCAGTAGATGGTTTAATCCAGCTCGGCAAACCCGTCATTCCTTATCTCCTTGAAAATCTTGATGGCTATAACTATGGTGCAAGGGCATGGATGGTTCGCGTATTTGCCGGAATCGGTGATCCCAGAGCTTTAGATTTACTCATTGAGGCAGCCAACACAGATTTTTCCCTTAGTGTGCGTCGGGCAGCCACAAAGGGTTTAGGGAGCGTCCTCTGGCAGGATATTTCTGAGATTTCTGAGCGTCAGCAGTGGCAACAGAAAGTACTGGATTGTTTGTTTCTCGCCCTAGAAGATGGGGAATGGGTCGTGCGTTACGGGGCGATCGCTGGACTAGAGGGACTAACTGCGGATTTGCCAGAAACTTGGCGTCCGAAGGTCTGCGATAAGTTACAAGAATTTATAAAACAGGAAGCTGAGCCAGTTGTGCAAGCAAGATGTTGGCAAGCGCTGCGGGAACTATCGGCAAGTTATGGGATTAATGTTGATTTAGACGCCCTAACGATTGGCGACTTGGGCTAAGGTCCAGTCAGGACGAAGATTTTGGGCGTGGCGCAGATAGGAATGTTTGATCTCAGCCTGGGGTTTCGGTGTATTGATATAAATCAAAACCCTGATACATTGCTGGAGACTGGGAGAAACGGCCATTTGTTGAACATCTAATAGAGGGACATTGTCCCAATTTTCCCGCTGCCGGGCGATCGCCGCCGGAAAGACCGCATCCAGATCCGCCGTTGCCGTGAACACCACACTGATAATTTCTTCTGGGTCTAGCTCATTACGCTGGTCGATATCGTCGAGCAATTCCCTGACAGCTTCGGTGATCGCCTCCTTGGTATTTGCCGATGCCGTTGTTGCGCCGCGAATTGCCCGTACCTTCCAGTCCACGTTGATCTCCTCCGCCAAAATTCTAATCGCTACTAGATGTTACTAGTCCTAGGGTCGAAACAGCCATAGCGGTTGCCCTGCTGTTGCCAGTTCAAATTCTACCCAATTAAGGGTATTTCCTATCGGCGATCGTCCCTGACTACGGTTTAAAACACGATTAATAAAGGATTTAGGCTCTTCGATGGTGTAAAGTTCCGCTTTTTCTGGATCGAGGTCAGCTAGCTCGGCTGCCCAGACCCGCGCATCTTCTTCTGTACCCAAACGGTCAACTGTACCGAGTTCTTTCGCTTGCTCTCCACTAAAAATGCGACCATCGGCAAAGGTTTTAACTGTGTCCACATCGAGGCCACGGGCGTCGGCAATGGTTTGGACAAATTGCCCATAGCTAATGTCAATAAGATCTTGAAGAATGCCTTCTTCCTCTCGGGTTAATTCTCGATCAAAGGACAAAATATCTTTGTAGGGGCCAGATTTAATTACTTTAAAAGACACCCCAACTTTTTCAAGGAGTCGCTCTAAATTATTGCCCCGGAGGATAACGCCAATACTGCCCGTAATCGTGCCGGGATTGGACACAATGTGCTGAGCACCCATACTGATATAAACACCACCGGAAGCGGAAATATTACCAAAGCTCGCCACAATTTTGACTTTCTTTTGTAGCTTTTTGAGGGCTTCGTAGATTTCTTGAGAATCGCCCACTGTACCGCCGGGAGAATCGATACGTAGCAGTAGTGCGGGGAATTTTTTCTCCTCAACTTCTTTGAGCGCTTTTAAAACGGTTTTGCGAGTTTCCGAGGCGATCGCCCCAGTAATTTCAATGCGCGCAATTTGTTTCCGATATTTGGGAGGAAAGGGCCACACCATAGATCTGTTGGAGAAGAAAATAAAAAATTTAAATTGCAGTCAAGATTTTTTGACAGCAGTTCTTTATCTTATCGGATGCTGGCTGTCCGGAGGCGATCGCCTTTCTGAAGCAGGACAACCTTGCCGTTGGAGGCACAACAAAAATCATCTAAAAAAACGGACAAAAGTTGAGAGCCCAACCCGCATTGATCCAGTAGAAATGTATCTCGCGGCGCTGCATTCACCGAAAAATTCCCGTATCCTTAACATTACGCAATTTTTTAGCCACCACCAGAACCCTATGACCGCCAATTTATCGAAGGACACATTTCTCAAATTTCCTTTGGTGCTAATCGCCCCCTTTTTCCTTTGGGGTACGGCAATGGTTGCCATGAAAGGGGTTTTAGACGTGACATCTCCCCTATTTTTGGCGGCGATGCGTCTCGTTCCGGCTGGTATTTTAGTGCTGATTTTTGCCCGAGTGATGGGGCGGGAACAAAAAATTTCGGCTGAGGGTTGGGTTTGGATTTGTGGTTTTGCTCTGATCGATGGCCTGATGTTTCAAGGGTTCCTTGCAGAGGGTCTCGTCAAAACAGGAGCAGGTTTAGGCTCAGTGATGATCGATTCTCAGCCTTTAGCCGTTGCTTTGCTTTCTAGCTGGCTATTTGGGGAGCGTATCGGTCTGTGGGGTTGGCTCGGTTTAGCGTTCGGCATCATGGGAATCAGTCTGATTGGTATTCCCGATGACTGGATTTTTGCTGTTGCCCATAGTGATTTTTCGTTTTTGCAGGTGGAAAACCTCGAAATTAGCGGCGAAGTATTAATGCTGGGCGCGTCTCTATCGATGGCTGTGGGGACAATATTGATTCGCTATGTCAGTCGGTATGTTGATCCTGTCGTAGCAACGGGTTGGCACATGGTAATCGGCGGTATTCCATTGCTTATCGCTTCGGGTTTTCTCGAAACAAATCAATGGCAAAATATCGATCTTTCTGGTTGGTTTGCCCTGAGTTATTCGACAATTTTCGGCAGTGCGATCGCCTACGGTTTATTTTTCCTCCTCGCCTCAAAGGGCAACCTAACGAGTCTTAGTGCCCTAACCTTTTTAACGCCTGTCTTTGCTCTAATTTTTGGGCATCTGTTGCTCTCGGAAGAACTCAGTAATTTGCAGTGGTTTGGCGTGGCTTTAACCCTTGTGAGTATTTACCTGATAAATCAGCGAGAACGTATTGCAGAACAGTGGCGATCGCTAACCCAAAAAGTGACGGTAGAGTCCACCGTTTCCACAACGACGGATCAAGAGCAGAGTCAGGCCAAGTAAGGGGATTTTTGAGCCACTATCGCCGCAAACAGTAATTCTCTAGATCGCTAAAGTCATAGGACAAGACCTGTTTACTTTTTCCGATGAATACTTTTCAGACCTTTCGTGACAATCTACTGACATAGAGAAGTTTGTTTATTATTTTTTTTAAAGAAATATGTCGAATAGGGTCAAAAGCTGGGAGTATAGAGTCCGTAAAAAATTACGATAATGACGATGCCCCCCCGGCATCTCTATGGGATGATATTTCCTAAACGAGCTTAATAAAAACTGCTGTTCGGAGAAAATTTTAATGCAGGACGCTGTTACAAGTCTGATCAGAAACTACGATACAACCGGGCGTTACCTGGATAGTGATGCCATTAATAACCTCAAAAGCTATTTTGCGACTGGTACTGACCGAGTGATAACGGCAGCGGTTGTAAATGGTAACTCTGCGGACATCGTAAAGTTTGCAGCAAATCAATTGTTTGAAGCAGTACCTGAGCTTTTGCTTGCAGGGGGTAATGCTTATACGACTCGTCGTTATTCTGCTTGTCTGCGGGATATGGACTATTACTTGCGCTATGGCACCTACGCGATTGTTGCAGGTGATCTTGATGTACTCAATGAGCGCGTACTTCAAGGTTTGCGGGAAACTTACAATTCTCTG
>CAZXBK010000270.1:0-4219 GCA_964638765.1 uncultured Synechococcus sp.
TCGATGCCCAAGCGATGTTGGGTTATCTCGCGAAAAAATACGGTGGCGAAGAGTGGTTGCCCAGCGATGCTGTTTCCCTCATTAAAGGCGTGCGTTGGCTATCTACGACTGCGGGTGAAGTGCGCCAAGGTGTGGAGAATGCGCGACTCTATCACCTCTTTAAAATGAAGACGATTAATGTTGAGCGTGCCGAAGAAAAATCTCAGCTTATTTTGAAGCAGCTCGATGAGCATTTAGCGGATCAAGAATGGCTGGAGTTTAGCCGTCCTACCATTGCAGACATCGCGGTATTCCCCTACGTTGCCCTTGCGCCCGATGGCAAGATTTCCCTTGATGCTTATCCAAATGTGTTGGCATGGATTGACCGCATCAAGCACCTGCCTAACTTTGTCGGGATGCGCAGTATCGAAGCACCAAGCACGTAACCCTTTTCCCATCAAGCCCGGTTTTCAAGGATTACTGGGCTTTTCTTTAAGCTTTGTGAGAGCAAAACTATGACGGAATTAGTAGGTTGGACACAGGAAATTTCTCCTTTTCATGATGGCGAAAAAGCAGTGCAAGAGTTGGCTGGTGTGCGGTCTAAGGCCGAAAAAATTGGTCGTCGCTTCATTCGGGATTTCATGCCGGAGCAGCACCAAGAATTTTATTCGCAACTACCGTTTATTTTTGTGGGAAGTTTAGATGAGCAATCTCGTCCTTGGGCTTCAATTTTGACCAATAAACAAGCTTTTGTCACTTCGCCCGATAACAAAACGCTTCAGTTTCAAGCATCTCCTCTACTCGGCGATCGCCTTTCCGATAATCTTAAAGTCGATGCAAATCTGGGTTTTCTCGGCATTGAATTACACACGCGCCGTCGTAATCGTGTGAATGGCAAAGTTACGGCGATCGCCCCAGATAATTTCTCTGTTCATGTGACCCAATCCTTTGGTAACTGCCCACAATTTATTCACAAACGTAATTTAGTTTGGTTGCCGGAACGCTTTGAGAATTCAGTGAATCAAGCCCAAACTTTTGACCACTTCACCCCGGCGATCGCCCAGCTCATTAGCAACGCTGACAGTTTTTATCTCGCGACCAGTTTTAACGGCAAATATGAAAAAGATAATGAAGGCGTTGATATGTCCCACCGTGGCGGTAAACCGGGCTTCGTGAAAATTGAAGGCGATCGCACTTTTATTTTCCCAAATTTTGCGGGCAACAATTTTTACAATACCCTCGGCAATCTTCACCTGAATAATCGCATTGGCGTTTTATTTATCGATTTTGAAACAGGCAACCTCATTTCCCTCACTGGAACCGCCGAAATTATTTGGGAAGACGAACAGCTCACAAACTTTAAAGGTGCAGAACAATTAATCCGAGTCACAGCCGAGGAAATTCTTTATCTACAAGAGACTTTGCCCTTCCGCTGGGAATTCGACGAATACTCTCCAGCCAATGAATTTGTTGGAGATTGGTAGTAGATAGCTCTTTGCCATCCAACCCTAAAAGTTATGCCAGAATCGAAATAGATACAGCAAAAAACTTGGGGACTTAACTGTGACTGAAACCCCGACACAGATTCTCTCATTAGAAGAATTCCTTAAGTTCGATGATGGCTCAGATTTTTTATATGAACTAGAGAATGGCAAACTCAGAGTTCTTCGAGCGGAAAGTTTTTTACATGGGTGGATTCTATCGTCTTTATTTGTGTTTTTTCATAATTACGGTTTGCCAATTACCCACTTGCGATTAGGAGGTACTGAAGTAATTGTTCCAGGCAACCTAGTTACTGTTCGTGTGCCAGACTTTATGATTCTTTCAGATGCTGGAGCGATCGCCCTCAAAGGAGCTAGTCGTTCAACAATTTTTAGTGATATGCCTGTGCCGGAAATTGTTGTGGAGGTTGTATCGCCGGGCAGAGAAAATACTGTTCGTGATTACCGCCATAAGCGTGCCCAGTACCAAGCGAGAGGCATTCAAGAATATTGGATTGTTGATCCTCAAGCTGAAAAAATAACCATTCTGACCCTCAATGAATGGCTTTACGATGAAGCAGTTTTTACAAAGGATCAGGCGATTGCCTCTGCTTTTTTAGAAAATTTAAACGTCGAGTCTTATCCTACTGTCGCTGAAATTTTGCAGATGGAAAATGATTAGTTTTTAGCTTGATTCTTGGGAAAATCCGGCGATCGCCAAACAAATCCAGCCAATTAGAAAACCTACGCCACCCAATGGAGTAATTGCTCCTAGGACTTTTATTCCACTTAAACTCAGTGCATAAAGACTGCCGGAAAATAAAAGCGTCCCAACAATAAATCCTATTCCTGCTGCATTGAGCCAAGTTTGCGGCATTGATTTATTCAACGCTAACAAGCCCACAAAAAGGAGGGCGATCGCATGGTACATCTGATATTTCGCGCCCGTTTCCCAAATGCCTAGAGCATAGGTATCAAGTTTTGCTTTCAGCGCGTGACTGGCAAAGGCTCCTGCTGCGACGGAAATAGCTGCCAAAATTGGTGCGGCAGTCAAAAAGAAACGGGTGAAGTTCATAGAATTCTTGAGGTGTGAGAAAAGCTACCTGTATGGTAGCGAGTGGTGTGAGGCTAAGTTAGATCGAGACTTGCTTTCACCACATCGAAGCCCTCCCGCTTAAGGGTAAAGCCCACTTTTTCAGAAACCCGTTGCATACCGTGATTGTCAGACAAAATTTCGGCGGTAATGCGCGTTAAATTTTCATCTCGACCAATCTGCACCAACCGCGTTAAGAGTTCTGTACCCAATCCCTGTCGTTGGGCTTCGTCGCTGACAATCATCGCGAATTCCCCTTCACTACTGCCATGTGATTTACTTAGACGGGCGATCGCCACAATTTTTCTTTGATTAGTAGGCTGACTCAAATCCTCGACCACCAAAGCCATTTCCCGGTCATAGTCAATGAAACAGAGACGAGCGAGACGCTCATGGGCAACCCGAGTTCGTAGCGCCATCATATGGAAATAGCGCAGGTAAATGCTTTGCTCCGACAGGGTTTGGTGAAAGTCCACCATTAATGGCTCATCCTCAGGGCGGATGGGACGCATCATAAATTTGCGATTTTGGGCGTTTTGCCAAGGTTGCACATATTGCAGCGGGTAAGGACGAATGGCAGGTTTTGGCAGATCTACTTCTGGCGTTTCGGGCGGGTGCAACACAATGCGGGCATCGAGGGCGGTAATGGTATTTTCCGAGGCAAACAGCGGATTAATATCCATCTCTTTAATCCAAGGTTGCTCAACGACTAGGCGACTAAAGCGCACCAAAATTTGTTCGAGTAACTCTAGGTCAACGGCTTGTCTGCCCCGCACCCCTTTCAAAGCTGTCAAAATTTTAGTTTGTTCGATGGTGCGGCGGGCAAGGGTACTATTCAACGGCGGTAAGGCGATCGCCCGATCTTGGAAAACTTCAACAAGTTGACCACCCGTACCAAACACCATCACGGGACCAAACTGCACATCGATACTGCTACCGACGATTAGCTCATAGCCATCCTTCAGATTCAGCATGGGTTGCACCGTCACCCCCTGAAAATGTTCTACCCCAGCCTTTTCCGTGACACTTTGGCGAATCCGCTCAAAGGCATGTTTAACGTTATTGGGATGATTGAGATTTAGCTCCACGCCGCCCACATCGGTTTTATGGGTGATGGTCGTCGAGAGCAATTTCAACACCACTGGATAGCCCATTTCCTCTGCAAGGGCGATCGCCTCTTCTTCCGTTTGAGCGGTTCCTGTCTGGACAATGGGAATACCGTAAGCTGCCAGGATTTCCTTGGATTCCGATTCTGTGAGTAAAGTGCGTCCCTCTGCTCGGATTTTTTCTAACGCGGTTTTGACTCCCAGTCGATTAAGAATTTTGCCATCAGAAGAGCCTAGAGTCGGCGTTTCATAGATGCCTTCGAGGTTGTATTTATAGCGCCACAGCAGTTGAAACAGATACGCCGCCGAATCAGGGAAACGGTAGGTCGGCACTTGGGAACGGTTCAGAAATAACTCCCCTTCCGTAACATAATCTCCGCCCATCCAACTTGCCAAAATTGGTTTATTGGTACGCTCAACGCACTTCTGGAGGGCGATCGCCGTGGCAGTGGGATCAGTCATCGATTGCGGCGTGAGCACAACCAGAAATCCTGCACTATTGGGATCATCAACCACCACATCAAGGGTTTTGGCATAACGTTTTGGTGTCGCATCGCCCA
>CAZXBK010000271.1:0-4152 GCA_964638765.1 uncultured Synechococcus sp.
TGATGATAGGGGTTCGATTCCCCTCACCCGCTTATTGCAAATTAGTTAAGAGCTCAATTCTGTCCCAGGCAACTATCAAAAGTTGGCATTGCTACTATTGGCATTGCTACTAGTTGTTAATCATTGAGCCATTATTCTTCCGGTTGCTCTGGATTTTGCGCCGACAAAGACCAGTGATACTCGTAGGGAATGCGTAGCTGATCGCAACTGCGCTCTAGTTGCTTTTGCTGGGAAAATGCTTTACGTAAAGTCAAGATAAGTGACTGTACCTGCTCTTGGGTCATACGGTCTTGGTAGGCTTCACGCTGGGTTTTCTTTTCGAGAAGTTGCAAAATAGTCTCGTAGTGCACGTGAGAAGGCATGGGGATGGGTTGCATAGAACTTTTTAGTGAATTTTTTACAGAGAAATAATTTGAGAGAAAGTTTAGCGTAGCGTGTGATGTTCTAATGTCGCAAAACTTTTCCGCTACCTGTTCATCTGCAAAATACCCTGAGTCAAAAACTTGAAAAGCAATTGTTACTCAGGGTCGTTTAAGGTTTCTACTGCATCTAAATTGGCCTGGATCTTAGGCGATCGCCACCCCGCAAAAACACCGGGAATCACCTCCCCAATAGTTCCAACTAGTCGCAGTATTCCCACAATAATTATTAAGTCACCCTCCACAACATTTTCTTGCCCCACAGTTTCGAGCATGACTAACATAACCAGCTCCACAACACCAATACCTCCCGGTGCGCCCGGAATAATAAAACCGGCCAACCAAGCGCTACTAAAAATGCCTAACAGTCCTGGAATTTGATTGATTTCTAGGGGGGCGATCGCCTGCCAAATTAGTAAAAAACCAACACCCCTGAGTAACACATAACCAATTTCACCGAGTAGTGGTTGCCAAGGATAAACCTGCAAAGTTACAGGGGCATGATCCTTTGTTTTGCCTTTAGAAACCTTTTGGATAATGGGGTTGAAAAATTTGGGGTGAATGCCAACTAGGACTGCGACTAAGCCCAGCGGAATTAATACTTTTAGCCAAGGCATGGCCGTCACTTCCGCAAGATTACTTCCTAAGCCCAAAACCGCGAGCATTACCGCCCCAGCAGCTAACAACAGCGGCTCTAACAGGACAGATAGACTGGCGACGCCCCACGAACTGCCAGACTCAACCACCTTGGTCATACGCCCGTAAAAGTGCCACACATTACCCGGCAAATACTTCGCCAAATTTGTTCTGATATAAATGCGTGTTGCTGACCACAGCGGAATCTTGACACGAAATAATTTTAAAATTCCGCCCCACACTACTGCCGACCAAACATGGGCGATCACCGTCACGATAATTGCTAGGCCAATTAAGCCCCAATCCTCAAGATCAAGCCGAACTTTCGCAATTTCTTGCCAGTGACTCCGTAAAGTCGACAGCAAAAAAAATAGCGTCAGTCCCACGATGAACCAACGCAAATAGGGTTTGATTTTTTTCAATAAATCCTTCAAGGCTTTGTAAATCCCGTCCAATCCTAGGCTTCAACACTGCGCCCATTGTAAAGGCTCATGGCTTTCTCTACGCCCTCTTTTAAGCTCATCGCCAAGGCATCTTCAGAAAGAGTTAAAACCTTTTTTAAGACCGGTTGTTCGTCCGGTGAGAATTTACCTAGAACGTGGGAAATCGTTTGGCGATCGCCTTGAAACTTCGCTTTGCCAATTCCAATCCGTAGCCGTGGGAAATCCTTTGTGCCCAGATGAGAAATGATGGATTTAATGCCGTTGTGACCACCCGCTGAACCAGTCAGGCGCAACCGCAAACGACCCAACGGTAAATCCATATCGTCATAAACTACCAAGACTGATTCCGGCGGAATCTTGTACCAATCAATTACTGCCCGTAGCGATTGACCTGAGCGATTCATGTAGGTCGTGGGCTTTAGTAAACCAAGCTTTTTGCCGTCGCGGCGTGCCTCTGCCCAATGCCCTTGAAACTTTTTATTTTCTTGCAAAGAAACACCCCAGTCACTTGCGAGACGATCAACAAACTCAAAACCAATATTGTGGCGAGTGCGATCATACTTTGGTTCAGGATTCCCTAAACCCACAATTAACTGGGGAATGATTAACGATGTGGTTTGACCCATGAAAAAATTCGGAAAACGTCCTTAGTAAGACTTCGACTGCTCAAATAGCGTCTCTAAGTATACTCTGGCGCAGGAACGATAACTCTCCGCCTCTTGGGGCGTTTTGCCCTCTCCAGTCTGGAGTAAAAACTGGGACAACGCAGCCGCAAATACGCGGTCTTGATCCCAAGTGGAATGATTTTCGAGATAAACCTGTAGTGACTCGTGGAGTGCCTCAGGGATCTCTGCCAAAATGCTCACGGTGCTGCTATTCATCATTGCCTTATGCCTTGCCAACTCTACTCAATGAACGGATAAAAATTGTGTTGCGCAAGAAAAATTCGCCTTAGGGGATTTGGGGGTTGTTACGAGATTAAAGCGAGGTAAATTTTTCTCCATGCCGCCCTATTGTTGTCCAACTAGGGGTGGTTTTGTCAATATTGCGAAATGTAAAAAGCGAGTGTACTACTAGCGATAGCTAACGGAAGAATAGGCATTTCAGCGCTTTTTTGTTGTCATTACTTAAATAATACGACCGTAACCAGTGATTGTGGATAGAAAAAAACTGAATTTCCCAAGGATCATCTCAAGCTAAGGGAAACACGTTTAAAACTGTGGAAAACTTTGGGAAAACTGTGGAAAAGAAGAAAGTTCTTTGGGGAAACTGTGGGGAATGCCTGAGGGATCTTTTTGTAGAAAAATAAGAATTGCAAATTTCTTGAAAATCGATGAATTTCTCGGGGAGATTTGTTTAAATAAATCCAAGTTTCCTGAGATTTCCTTTCCCATGCAGCAGATTTCCACTCAGCGATCAGTACCCACAGTCTCCGGGTCTTCGGATGTCCGGCAATGTGGCATTAATAAAAATCATTGGTACGTTGCTGCCCGCAGTACTGAGGTCGTGGATCGGCCATTTGGATTTACGCTCTGGAAGGAAAAGTTTGTGCTGTTCCGAGACACCCAAGGTCAAGTCCATGCTCTCGAAGATCGGTGTCCCCACCGTCAGGTGCAGCTCAGTTCTGGTGAAGTAAAGGGCGATCGCCTCGAATGTTCCTATCACGGCTGGCAATTCGATGCAGGGGGAACCTGCGCCCACGTACCCTATTTGGCAGAAAATCAGCGTCGACCAGGTTGCAAAATCCGCTCTTTGCCAGTGCGGGAGCAGGATGGTTTTGTTTGGGTTTTTCCTGGCGATCCAGACATTTTAGAGTCCCAGAATATTGAACCTTTTGCCTTACCTGAATGGGATCACTTAAATTACATTGTCACTGTTTCAGTGGTTGAATGCGAAGGGCATTTTTCCTATCTCATCGAAAATTTGATGGATATGTACCACGGTCATTTGCATGATGATTATCAGGCGTGGGCATCGGCAAAATTAGATGATTTAGAGGCAACAGAATCCAGAGTTGATGCGCACTATGAAGCGCAAAGTTATTACAAGATCGATAAGATTTGGTCAATTTCCCAGCTCTTTTTCCCAGCACTACGAAAGCTTCACCCTGAGCCATTAGATGTGAGTTATGTTTACCCAAATTGGGATGCAACTTTGGGGAAAGATTTTAAGATCACCTGTCTTTTTTGTCCGACCAGTGAAACCCGTACAAAGGCTTATTTGATTCACTTTACGTCTTTGAATGCGTTTTGGCGGCTACACAAATTGCCTGTGAAATTCCGTCGTTTTGTGAAAGATTCTTTGTTCGGAGCGGCACAAAAATTACTTGATGGTTTAGTGGAACAAGATGTGGAAATGATCGAGCAGGAGCAACAGGCTTATCTTGCTAATCCGAAGCGTCGTAATGTGGAATTAAATCGCACGATTGTCGCTGTTCAAAAACTAATAAAACAACAGGCTACAACTAATTAGATATAGTCATTTCGAATAAGAATTAGAAAATTTTTCCGTAGAGATTTTGGGGGAATTTCTCGAAATGCCCAATAACTCCTTGAAACCCCTGACCCTCTGAGAGCACCTTCCCCAAGGAAGGACATAAAGTACTCCAGTATTTATTCGAAACTACTGTAAAGAGCGATCGCCTAAAGTCCTAG
>CAZXBK010000272.1:0-4088 GCA_964638765.1 uncultured Synechococcus sp.
TTAGCAGACGAATTATCCGAAACTTTTCAAAAACAGGCAGATCAGCTCTCAGACACGGCTCGCCGTAATTGGGAAGGTACATTACAGCGCTTACAAGAGGCGATCGCCGCTGGCATGGAAGCAAGCCAAGCAGAATCTGAACGTTTAGAAACCTCGCCTGAAGAAGAAATTTTTGTCTCTCCAGATATTGACTCTTCCCAAAATTAGTCTCAACGCTAGTTTTTTACCGCATCAAGATTCTGGCGATCGCCATCTTGCATCATCTATAAGCCCATCGTTTTCCTGTGCAAAACCCTTTTTTTTGGCTACTTCTATCTTTTCTATTAGTTGCGATTACCCTCACAGCCGTACTTGCAGCAGCTTTTCCGGCATTTCTTGAAATGGGTCGTGTCGCACGCAGTGCCGAAAAACTATTAGATACCTTGAATCGAGAATTACCACGCACCCTAGAGTCTCTACGGAAAACAGGGGGAGAACTATCAGAGCTTGGCGATGAACTCGAAGAGGGCTTAAAAAGCGCCAAAAACATTATTAAACACACAGAACAAGGGATTCAAAGTACTCAGAAACAACTCAAAAAAGCACATCGCAATAGCCGTAGCGCTTGGGCTGGCTTTAAAACGGCATGGCAGGTATTGCGTCGTCCCCGCCGTCGATCTGCTCAATTACCTAAACGGAAAAAACACCGTTAATTCCAGTGCAATCCTATCTTTTTTCATACAAAAGAAACTTTATACATAAGTCCACAAGGCGATCGCCCTGCTGCACAAATTGCACCTTTATAAACGACCTATGCCCATAGACTGACGGCATTTCATGGCTTACATCGGCTACTTTAGAGACGATTCGTACAAAACTCTACCGAGCCGATGACTACATCTACATCAGAGCAGACATCCACAAGCCCTTCTCCCAAACGCCCCCGCCGTAACTCTGCCTTTTTACACTTAATGTCAATTCATTGGTGGATGGCAAATTTATACGCGGTACTCTTTCTTGGTGGCTGGTTCATGGTCGAATTTGGAGAAGGCCTATCATTTCGAGGCTTGCTGTACGATTTCCACAAATCCATTGGTGCTGTCACGATAATGCTGCTCAGTTGGCGAATCCTTGTCCTATTAAGAGTTTGGTGGCGTAAATATACAAAGCACCGCCCGAAACTATCCCGTCAATGGTACAAAAAAGTTGCCCTACACACATCCCTGTACATATTTATGTGGGCTGTACCTGTTACAGGCTTTTTTCTTTCAAATTCGTACAGAGCTAATAACGTCAAGTTGTTTGGTTTAGTCTTGCCTGATATTTTCCCGCAAAACGACGACATGATAGATTTAGCCCGTAATTTTCATTTTTGGTTTGCTTATATTTTTCTCGCCTTCACTATTTTGCACACCATTGATCAGTGGATGGTGGTTCGCTCTTGGTGGCGCCGCACAGGTAAATGGTGGCAACGCGCGCTATCTCGTTAGATGAATTTATCCCATCATTGCGCCTTCTCAAGTTTGTATTCAAGGTGAAGTGGAAGGCGATCGCCCAACATCCTTTATCTACAGTTAGTTGCGCCACTAAGCATAAAACTAACTTTGTCACTGCGCCACGAGCCAATAGACTGGCTAGTGTTAAGTTCGCTCGTTTGCATGCCTACAATCTGACGCTGTTTACTCACGCTACCAAACACCGGCGTTGTACTAGCTGTCCCACTCTGTGTTTCGATACCTGTTTGCTCACGCGAAAAACTCGGAGTAGCTTGAATTTCTTAAAAGTTCAATTATTCCACTTACGCATACTTAACTAAATTATTGTTGTTCTACTTAAGCAGTATAAATCAAACTATTTTTGAAAATGCGAAGGCGATATTTCAAAGTGTACTGTGCATATGTCTTCAGACATACACAGGCTTTTAAGGTTAGCTTCTAAACAATAAAACATTCACGTGAGACGCTCTATGTGGTGCTACAAAAGTCGCATCACGCTCTATCTGAGGTCTTTCTGGATAGCTAAGCGGTAGAAAAATAAAAATTGAGAATGCAATATTGTATGCACGCTTTATTGGCACTTCATACAAAAAATCAAGCTTTACAGAAGCTTTAACTAAGTTGGTGTTTTAACAGCTTTAGCGCTTATCTCGATTGCTAAACTTTGATCAAGAAACAGGCAAACAAGATTTGCTAGTTCACTAAAAAGATTTGAAGTAGAGAGATTAAATCGTGACTGTTAGCCGCAACATTCCTTCTAAAAAATCCTTTGGCCGCTCTCTTAGCCGCTCATTACCTTGGGTACGTCAGCAAGAAATTGCGACTGACAGCACTGCTAAGCTCTCCGTTGTTACTCAGTTTTTCCCCCCCGACTACGCTGCAACTGGTCAGCTCATCGAAGAATTAGTAAAGCACCTTGGTCGTCAAGGGATGAGCATTGATGTATTTACCGGTCAGCCTGGTTATGCTTACCAGAGTGAAGAAGCCGCCAAGGAAGAAGAAATTGAATCTGGTGTAACAGTTCGCCGCTCTAACATTACAAAGTTTGGTTCCAAGCGATTAAGAGGAGCACTTATCGGTGGTCTGCTATTTTCCTTGAGAGCGATCGCCCACATCGCTGCAAACTACAGAAAGTACAATCTTCTTCTCGTTACCACTGCTCCTCCTTTCCTCCCGGTCATTGGCTATCTTCTCAACTTCTTTTTTAATGTTTCTTACATTACTTTGGTTTACGATATTCATCCTGATATTTCCGTTGAGCTAGGTATCATCAGCCGCGAACACCCCATTGTTAGAATTTGGACATGGCTAAACAAACAGGTATGGCGTAATTCCAAAGAAATTATTGTTTTAAGCCGCAACATGAAAGAAAGAATTGTTGCTCACTGTCCCGAAGTTGAAGACAAGATTGCTGTTATTCATAGTTGGGCAGATCCTCAGAAAGTCTACCCCATTGAAAAGAAAGATAACTGGTTTGCCCAGAAGCACGATTTAGTTGAGAAATTTACTGTTCTCTACTCCGGAAATATGGGTCGTTGCCACGATATCGACACTATTTTTAAGGCGGCTCTTGAATTAAGAGATGAACCTATTCAGTTTGTTTGTATCGGTAAAGGAGCAAAACAAGCAACTCTTAAAGCAAAAATCAAAAAGCATGGTTTAAACAATTTTGTATTCCTTCCTTACCAAGACAAAAAAGATTTAACTTATTCTCTTACCGCTTGTGATTTAACGTTAGTTAGCGTTAGTGAAGGAATGGAAGGTCTGGTTGCACCAAGTAAAGTGTATGGTTATCTTGCAAGTGGTCGTCCCATTGCTGCAGTTTGTCCAGAGTCTACTTACTTGAATGAAATGCTAGAGGAAGGCAACTGTGGTGCAGGTTTTAGAAATGGTGATGCAAAGGGATTAGCGCAGTACATTTTGGGATTAAGCCAAGATCAAGAAAAATCAAAAGCTCTTGGTAACTCTGCGAGAAACTATCTAGAAAATAACTTTTCTCCTGCGGCGATCGCCAACCAGTACAATGCAGTTTTACAAAAGAAAGAAGCGGTTAATTTTGAAAAGTTTGGAAGCGATTTAGTTAAAGGAAATTCCTTTTATCTCTAGAGATGTGATGATGGCCATCAAATAGCCATAATTAATCAAATGTTGAAATGGTTCTAGCTACATCTAGAGCCATTTTTATTGTGCTTTTCTGTAGTAGAAAGCTAGTCTTGTGAAAAAAATCAGACAATGCTCTATCCAAAAGAAATTAAGCAATAATTAAGTCAAAAAAGGAAAGACTTACGTGTTATGTGAAAATACGGTAAAGATCGAAAATAGCTATTGCTTAATCAAAATTGCGTACGTATAATTAGAAGTAAGAAATAAATAGAAAATGATCTATCATATAGATCAAGCTTTCACCCTTGAACTAACCTAATATGAGGTTACTTGAAACAATGAACTTTATCGGCAACAAACTAATCCCCGCAGCTCTTTTCGCTGCAACTGCTTCCATCGCTGTCGCTGCACCTTCTCAAGCTTTAACTCTAACTCCAGGAAGTTCCTTGAGTTTTTCTGGCGCAGGTTTAGGTGTTGTAGAAGATACATTTGGTGATACATCTGCTGAAT
>CAZXBK010000273.1:0-4036 GCA_964638765.1 uncultured Synechococcus sp.
GGCTTTTTCTCTTCTATCCCTCTTATTCTCCCCCCAGAGTGACAAAAGAGCGCTAAGTCAATTGCTCTTGGTGCCCAATAAAGTTGTCCGAGAGGTAGCCAACGCTCCCAGCCAACAGTAACAGGTGCTGTTGTGCAACCTAAGCTCAAAATTTGTAGTGATTTGGGTTCCCAACCTAACATAGCGACTGCTTCAATTACCCCAATTGCTGTAGGGTTATTAGCCCACATTCCCCCATCTATTAGCGCAGTGCCAGTTGTTGTTTGATGGGATGGGAAAAAAGTCGGAGCAGCAGAGGTGGCCATCGCTACTGTAATTGCTGATTCTTTATAGTCTCGTTCTAATCGTGGATGATGGGCTGTTTTGTAAAGATAAGCCTCACCAGTATCTAGATTCAGGGCAGGAATAACTAAACGATTTCTGCTTTCTCCTAAGCGACGACTACCAAATTTCTCCGAAATTGCTGCTTGAAGTGAAAGGCCATCATACTTCGCAAAGAGTAGATGCCTGAGAGGACTCAAAATCGAATATTTTCGGAAAATTCTAGGCCCCAGTTCTTCGTAGAAAGCTAAAACTTCTTGTGCCGACAGTCCTAGCCCTAATGCTAAGGCAATAATGCCACCCGTCGATGTCCCAACAATTAAATCAAAATAGTTGGCAATGGAATCTCCAATGGAATCTTCTAAGGCTGCCAAGAAAGCAGCTGGAAAGACTCCCTTAATTCCACCTCCATCAATGGAAAGAATTCTACGATTTTTTGACATGAGTTAGTGGAGAACGAAAGTCAATGACGTTAGATCCTCAGACGTTTAGCAATGTGTAGTGGTGAGTATTTTTTCCTCCTTCTCTGAGGATGTTCGCCACCGCCCAACCATTCGCCAGTTGCTTGCCAAACTTCGTAATAGAATAACCAAAGTGATGTCCAAGGAATAATCGTTGTTGCCACATGCATCTGCGGACACCACTCCTGCTTCCTGGGGTGATATAGACACAGACTTGCACCAGGATAAGTGTGAGGTATTTGCCCATTTCCATCAGGCACCAGACTGGGACTCAAGACATATACTCTTGGGCTTTTATTCAATTGATGGACAATTTTTATGCGATAGATTTGGTTAATATCGCTAGGTTGAATTTTCCCTATCCAATTCACAATATTTTTGTGCCATCGAACTTTAAATTCAGGAAAAAATAACTTCATGTAACTGACTTGCTCAGCTAGCGATATTGGTCGTTTTTTTAAAATACTATTCGCCATAGAAAGTATTCTTTGGAAGGGAAATTTTTGGAGATTGGCTAGTTAGCAACCCACTGCCAGCAATAATTCCGAGTTGTTCCAATTCACGGCTTCTGCTCATTTGAAAAGCATCTTCACGAATAATTTCATTCGTTGGTTGCTCACCAAATAGGTTAGTTAATATGGCAGATATTTCTGCATATCCACGGGCTTTTTGAAGTTCTTTCCACTTTTGCTGGAAGTTCAAAATCCAACTTTTAAAGGCTTCATAAGCATCGGGATTCTGTTCCCAACGTTCCCCAAGATCTTCTGGCACTTGGTTTGCAGTGTTCCATACTTGCAAACGCTTCCCGCAATTTAGAGTGATTTTAGTTGCGATGCTATCTAGAATTTCCTGCACCGTTGCGAACACGGAAGCTTGACCTCTGTATTGTTCTGCAGAGAGCGTACTAAGCACGATACTTACAGGAGCCAGATCGGGTTCTGATCTAAATGCAATATCTCTATATCGCTTCAACAACTGCACTGCAAATTTAAGAGCTGATTTATCATCGAAAGATTCTTGCGAAGGTAATGGTTCAGCATGATCTATTGTTAGTAGTTGTCTCTGTGAATATTCAGCCACCGAGTTAAACCACTTTACATACATCTTGGAATTAGTGTCTTTCCAGGTTTCTAGCTCGCGGTCGGGAATTTTTACCTGCCCAAATCCTGCCTTCTCATTAGT
Organism: uncultured Synechococcus sp.; assembly: GCA_964638765.1. Classification (GTDB taxonomy): domain Bacteria; phylum Cyanobacteriota; class Cyanobacteriia; order Cyanobacteriales; family MRBY01; genus MRBY01. Next base: position 1,965 of record CAZXBK010000273.1, read on the forward strand.
ACAAGCTGGAACAATATCTAGATGAAAGTCATGAGCATAAGTTAAGCGAATACATCGTTTCCCTAGCTCCATTCGCTTTTTATAGTCATCATGCTGACTAATTTGATCCTCAAATTTAGAAAATAGATCTGATGGTGAAATTTTTTGACAAAGAATTTGAAGTTCACAAATGAAATCTAAATCATATTCCTCCTGTCCAAAGGGTTTATTGGTCACCCCCATTGGCAACGAACCTTGAGGATAAATCTTTGGATTGTATGGAGCTAAAATTGAGGTTGACCGCTCTAAAAAATCACTGACAGCTTTGTAGTGCTGCTCGGCCAACTTATGCTGGGTGGGCGAGAGCTGTAGTTTCTGACAAATGCCTTTTAGGAGGCGATCTATGCCATGTCTGAAATCAGCATCTTGACGCGAAAAAGGGATCATTTGCAAACTCCGAAAAAATTTCTACGACTTTTACTGATTGATGTAAATTCTGAAATGGGGAAGCAAGTCAGATGCTCGTTTCTAGGCTCATGCGTGTCACTACCACAAACACTGGGTGGATACTCTATTGCAAGATTGCTTAAGATGAGGGCAGAATGGGCAGCTTAAAAAGACAGTATGCACAAAGACAAAATGCCATATATAGCGTATCTCTATTGATCAAGTCTTTGTTCGCCACTGTGGCCAGTCTAGCCAGAGAACCTGTGGCCGTCAATATGATTGAGTGATTAATTTATAAACAAATAATTTAGACTGACGATCTTGGTGCTTTAGTCCTGCCTCTCAATCAATGATGAATGGCTGAAAGCTTTTATCAGAGATGCTTGCAAGGAATTATGTGGGAATACTCAACTCCTTACCAAGGAAAGTACTTCGATCCCATCCGTTTGGTTGTAAGGTTTGTAGGGCTACCTCTCTGGGGTACGATCGAATCAGAAAGCAACCGTATCTGAAAGATGATTTTGGCTGGCAATGTTAGATCCAGAGGATTTCTATAGATACTTGGGCCAGCGAATCATGGAAGAGCGGGTTAGAAATGGTTTAACCCAGGCGGGACTAGCATCTAAAATCTCGTTAACCCGTACTTCGCTAGCTAACATTGAGCGGGGACGTCAGAAACTCTTAGCGCACGTCTTGGTAGATATTGCATCTGCACTGAACGTCAATGTCATTGACTTACTGCCAAAACAAGTAGGAGTAGAGACAACTCAAGCTGACGAGGTTAAGCTTGACAAGCTCTTAGAAGAACGCCCCGCAGACGAACAGCAGTGGATTAAGGCTGTTCTGGATAAGACTAATGAGGAGTAGGTATGACAGCAGTTAGACGCCGAGGAATTCGCACACTTACAAAACGACTCCTTGAAGAAAATCAAATTTGCGAACCACCTGTTGATGTGGAAGTTTTGGCAAAAAGTTTAGGAGTTGTCATACGAGAAGAGAGTGCAGAGGACAACCTTTCAGGCTTTCTCTTACGCGATATCAAAAACTATAAAGCCGTAATTGGTGTCAATTATAAGCATTCTGATAATAGAAAACGCTTTACAATAGCCCACGAACTAGGACATCTTTTCCTGCACGAGGGCGAACAAATACATGTCGATCGAGGAATTCAAATTAACCTTCGTAATGAAGCGGCGAGCCAAGGAAGTTTAATCGCAGAGAAAGAAGCCAATCTCTTTGCAGCTGAGTTACTCATGCCAGCACACTTTATTCACAAATACTTAGAGAATAAAGTTGCTTTAGATCTAGAAAAAGAAGGCATTGAGCCACTTACAAATGAATATCAAGTTAGTATTGAGAAACTTGCAAAGGACTACCAAGTTAGCACGCAAGCAATGACATTTCGCTTGGCTTATCTAAAGTACCTTACGCTTTGATAGAAAGGCATAATTGTAAGCATTTAAGCGGTTAGCATTCTGGCGTGGGGCAAACCTATTCTATGCCTACGATCGCTTGAGCCAACCGGGATATCCCAACACTACCCACAGCAGGGTGAGACTGAGAATTGTAAACGCGTCGCACCTAATAACATAGTGATTCCCACCACTATGCGGTTAAGCGTTGGATTTGCTCTGCTGCTAATTCCA
>CAZXBK010000274.1:0-4018 GCA_964638765.1 uncultured Synechococcus sp.
GTCTCAATTTTTGACAAATTGCGGAGCTAGAGGCAAAAATTGAGACCCTCAATACACTCTACTTGAGTTGTATTGAGGGTCTCAATTTTTGCCTCTAGCTCCGCAATTTGTCGCTTACTGGCCTCTAGTTTATCCGTCAAATCGGCGATCGCTCCAAGGCGTTCTTGTAGCTCCTGTTGCTGCTGGTGAGCTGCCTGTAATTGTTCAGCTAAATCTACTTTTTCTGTGTCAAGGGTCTTTAACTGTGCCTGAAGCTGTTGTTTTTGAGAAACCAAATCGGCAGACTGTTGTTGCGCTTGCTGCGTTTGGATCTGAGCTTGTTCCAGTTGTTTTTGGAGGCGATCGCCGTGGGCTTGGGCTTGCTCTAGTTGGGCCTGGAGTTTATCCAATTCCGCCACTTGATTTTTCTGCTGGGCGACTTCCTTTGCAAGGCTTGAGACCCTTGCATATTGCTCTTCCAACTGCTTTTCAAGGGTCTGATTTTCCGCTTGATTTTCTTGGATTTGAGTATCTTTTTGCTCAAATTCTTGCTGTAACTTCGCTAGCGCTTTATCCTTGGCTGTCAGGCTTTCACTCAGTTTTGTGACCTGTACCTCTTGCTCCTCCGAATGACGCTGTAGGTCAGTTTTGAGTTGCTGAATGTGATTTTGACTATCTACCAAAAGCTGATTGAGTTTCGTGATCTCTTCGTCTTTTGCTGCAAGCTCAGCCAGATTTTTTGGGCTATTTTCTCCTTCTGTTTGAGGACGGCTAGGAGGAGCATTTAAAGTTGCTTGCTTAGCTTTTTTTTCTGTTTGTAATTGAGAAATTTGTTCAGCTTGCTCTTCAATTTTTGCCTGTAGATTTTGGATTTCTTCAAGATTAGAATTGTCTAGCCCTGTAGATGAGGCAATTGTTGTTTCTTCGACGACTTCGACACCGATTTTTTGTTGCTCGGCACTCCCCTCTTCGAAGGTGAATTCAAGACTTTTTTCCGGCTCAACGGTGGCGATCGCCACTTTGCCAGCCATCACACTTTCAACGAAGGCAGAGCGGGAATAACCAGCTTTTTGTGCCATTTCAGCAAGGCGTTCACGGGCTTGGGACGACAGGGATAGCGTTAGGGAAGATTTACCTGTGGTCTTACGCTTTTTTTTCGCCATGTTGTTGCCTCAAAAATATCTCGAATTTATAACTATAAAATACGGATTAGAGGCCTGTAAAGTCATTACGCTATTCACAATACTTCACGAAATCAAGATGAAAATCACATAGACATTCTTTATGTAAGCAAATCTTTTTATGATGTTTTACGACGATTCTGGCAAGGGCCAACCAAGTTTTGTGGGCTGTTGATAAATCTTTTTTAAGGTATTAATATCTGCGTCGCTGATGCCACGATTTTCTGCTGTTTGGCGTACAAATAAAGCATCTTTTGAATTATTACTGTGTCCCCAAATTCCTAGGGCATGACCAAATTCGTGGCGGGCAGTATTTAGGGTGGCGATCGCCCGTTGGTGAGGACTGAGGTAAATGGTCATTTGGTGGCGTACCCGCTGCTGATTATCTAAGTAAAATCGATAGCGCGTTTCAGCATTTCGTCCCAAGGAATATTCTCGCTCGCCCGTTTCGGGGTTTACCGTTATCTGAACCGGTGGCGCCTCCCGCAAAATTACGATGTCGGCAGCATCTTGATCGCTGGTTTTTTCGACGGGTAAATAAACTGACCACTCGGCGATCGCCTGTTCGACAGCAGTTTGCCACTTTATTTGTTGCTGGGTTTGATTGGGGGAAATATTCGTTTCTCGCTCAGGATAAAACACTGTCACCGGAAACTCCGACCAAATTAAATGACCGAGTGGGGAAGGTTTTATCTCCTCAAAATAATCACGTGTATCCTTTGAACTTGGTTGCCACTGCTCCAAAGTTACTGGCAAAGGATGGGGCGCTAAAGTGGGTAGAGCAGTCGATGCCGAAGATACGGGCGGCACTTCCCCAAAAGGAGCGAGGTGCAAGGATAGGGCGATCGCCGCACTACAGAACAAGACCAAGAAAAAACGCCACCAAATTTGGTAGCGTCGCCAAGCATAGCAAAATAGTTGCATATTGATTATTTACGGGAATTTAGAAAATTATTGACCCGTAATCGGTGGTGCTGTGACAACAGGCGTTAACCAACCCGCACTAAACACAACAGTGAGGCTGAGGAACGTAATAAATAAGACCCAAGTTGCACGATTTAGTGCCGTCTCTGCACTTTTTGTACTGGTAAACATTTGTGCCTGACCACCAATACCGCCTAGACCGTCGCCTTTGGGACTGTGGAGGAGCACCAATAGGATAAGACCGATCGCCGATGCCGTCCAAATAACTTGTAAAACAGTTTCCAGCATAAAAATTACGTAAAAAACTAAATAGAAATCTAAATATAGATTCTTAGGATAACCGATCTAGCTACGGCTTGAAACCGCGTAGGGCGCTGTGGCGATTAAGGATTCGCCAGTCATTTCTTCTGGCTTCTCGATGCCAAGAATCTCAAGGATCGTCGGTGCAACGTCTGCTAAACAGCCGTTTGGACGTAACTGCACGTCACCGCCGTGACCTTCGATCTTACGCTTTTCACCTTCGATAAGCATAAAAGGTACGGGGTTGGTTGTGTGGGCAGTCCAAGACTTACCGTTTTCGTCAGCCATATATTCAGCGTTGCCGTGATCCGCAGTAATGAGGGCTGTTCCACCAGCTTTATTAATTGCTTCGACGAGATGTCCAAGACAATCATCCACGGCTTCAACGGCTTGGGCTGCGGCCTCTAGTTTGCCGGTGTGGCCGACCATATCGGGATTGGCATAATTAATGACGATCAAACTATAGATGCCTTTGGCGATCGCCGCACAGGCAGCATCCGTCACCGCTTGGGCAGACATTTCGGGTTTCTGATCGTAAGTCGCCACTTGGGGACTAGAAATCAACTCGCGCTCTTCCCCTTCAAAGGCAACTTCTAAACCGCCATTAAAGAAGTAAGTCACGTGGGGATATTTCTCTGTTTCCGCTGTCCGGAACTGTTTGAGGCCATTATCAGCAATCACCTCACCCAAAATCTTGGTTAAATTCTGGGGCGGAAAAGCGACTTTGACATCAAGGTTGGCATCGTACTGAGTAAAGGTGAGGAAGTTTAAATCCTTAATTTGCTCCCGCTCAAAGCCGTCAAAACTGTCTTGGACAAAAGCGTAGGACAACTGACGGGCACGGTCGGGACGGAAATTGTAGAAAATCACGCCGTCGCCTGCCTCAATAGCGCTTGCCGTGAGACGAGTCGGCTCAATAAATTCGTCAGTGACATCTTCGTCATAACTCGCCTGCAACACTTCAGCAAAGGAGCGTTCGTCGATTTCACCCACGCCTGTCATCACGTCATAGGATTTCTTCACCCGATCCCAGCGGCGATCGCGATCCATGGCAAAGTAACGACCACTAATTGTTGAAATCTCGCCAACACCGAACTTATCGATGTGCTCTTGGATTTGCGTTAAATAGTTGATGCCTTCGGTGGTATTCGTATCGCGACCATCGGTAACTGCATGGATGCAGACATCACTAATGCCATTTACCTTCGCCAAGTCGAGTAAACCGAGGAGATGCTTGAGGTGAGAGTGGACACCACCGTCGGAACACAAACCAATTAGGTGAAGCTTTTTGCCTTTATCGCGGACAGCTTGGCAAACATTGACGAGGGTTTCGTTGTGGAGGAAAGACCCGTCTTCAATGGCATCGGAAATACGAACTAATTCTTGGGGAACAACTCTACCTGCCCCTAAATTCAGGTGACCAACCTCAGAGTTACCCATCTGCCCATCTGGCAAGCCAACGCGCTTACCTGAAGTGTGGATCAGCGTAGAAGGGTATATCTCAAAAAAAGCATTTACATTCGGAGTTTTGGCTGCTGCAATAGCATTCGCTTGGGTTTCTTCGCGATAGCCCCAGCCGTCTAATATTACGAGCACCACTGGGGATACAGGTGCATGCGCCATGATGAAATCTT
>CAZXBK010000275.1:0-3999 GCA_964638765.1 uncultured Synechococcus sp.
TCAGAAAGGACTACTCACTCTATTTTGCTACAACGTTACTTGCTTGAAACTCTCCCATTTTGTAATGTTCTAACACAAACGGGAGGTAGGCTTCCGTTCACTGGAAATTTTTGCGCTCAGGAGAGTTGTTGTGGAACAGTCGGTTGGAAATGCGTCTTTTTGGGAAACAAAGTATCAAGCTGCCCAGTTTCGTTGGGATCTGGGTCAGCCGACACCGCCCCTTGTTAGCTTTTTCGATCCTGCGGCGATCGCCCCGACTTCCGGAAATGTAATCGTGTTGGGCTGTGGCAGAGGTCACGATGCAGTGTTTCTTGCTCAACAGGGTTTAACGGTAACAGCAGTAGATTTTGCCCCTTCGGCGATCGCCGCCACCGATCAGTTAGCGAAAGATAAAGACGTTTCTCTCACAACGTTAGCTCAAGACATTTTTACCCTTGATGCCAAGTATGAAAACGAGTTTGATTATGTTTTTGAACATACCTGTTTTTGTGCGATCGCCCCGGAACGGCGTCGAGATTACGTCAAACTGGCGGCAACTTTATTAAAACCACACGGCATTTTTTACGGCGTATTTTTTACTCACAATCGTGATGGGGGGCCACCTTTCGGTTCCACTCCCCAAGAAATTACCGAGCTATTTTCAACCTATTTTGCAATTGAAAAATTAGAATCAGTGACAAATTCTGTGCCCAGTCGTCAAGGGGATGAACATTGGGGCATATTGAGGCGGAAAGTAGAAGATCATTAGGGTCTTCCGACATAAACAAAACCCCTCGAAAATATTTTCAAGGGGAAATAAAAACATTAAATGATCACTTCAGAAAATCTACAGTTTTGCGTGAGAGCCGTCGCAGAAAGGTGGATTTTGGGAGTGCTTGCACAGACACATCGCCACTTTCTGCTTTTCCTCTAGGGTGAACTTTTGGGGCGTAAAGTCAGTACCTTTGTGACCACCATCGCAAAATGGTTGGTTGGCAGAGTTGCCACAGGTACACCAGAAATAATCTCCGGCTTCTAGCTCCATCACCATGGGCTTGGTATCAGCAATTTTTGGTGTAGACATTGGTTTTCCTCAAGTGAATGTTTAGGTGAAAAGTGTGCGTGAACAAAGAGTTAGGGAAGGTCAAAGAGCAAAAATTCGGTTTGTGTGTCTTGCCCAATGAGGGTAATCATCTTTTCGGCTTCGATACCTGCGCCATCGCCCGCTTTGAGGGTTTGACCATTGACCGTTAGCGCACCTCGGGTAACCTGAATCCAGACCCGGCGATCGCCGCCGATTTCGTGGGTGACCGTTTCTCCAGTTGCCAAGATAGAGGCGTACATAGATGCATTTTGGTGAATTTTCACCGAGCCATCTCTGCCATCAGGGGACGCCACAAGCCGCAGTTGACCTTGCTTTTCTTCTGGGCTAAAGAATTTTTGCTCATAGCTGGGGTCGATGCCCATTTGGTCGGGGGTAATCCAGATTTGTAGAAGGTGTACTGGATTGCGGGGGGAAGGATTAAATTCACTGTGGCAAATGCCTCGTCCGGCACTCATGCGCTGTACATCACCGGGACGCATGATAGAGCCATTACCAATGCTGTCTTTATGCTCTAGTTCCCCTTCGAGGACATAGGTCACGATTTCCATGTCGCGGTGACCGTGGGTGCCGAAGCCTTGGGCAGGGGCAATGTAGTCTTCGTTGATGACCCGCAGATTTGAAAAGTTCATGTGGGCAGGGTCGTAATACTGGGAAAAAGAAAAGCTGAAGTAGCTATCTAGCCAGTCGAATTTTCCTCTACCGCGCTCTTCGGATGGACGAACTGTAATCATTTTTGACCTCCTTCAAACTTGGGAGTTGAGGTTTTGTTTCGTTGTACTCATTGTATTTTGATTCTCAGAAAAAGACAATATGGAAATTTATGCTCGGATTGTTTCCTTTAAAGATACAATTGGTTTGTTGGGCGATCGCCGAAAGTTGGAGAAATTTATGGACAAGCTAGAAAGTATGTCTGCGTTTGTGCAGGTAGTAGAAGAAGGAAGTTTCGCGGCGGCAGCACGGAAAATGTTGATGGGGCGATCGGCGGTTAATAAAATGGTGGTTGCCCTCGAAAATAGTCTGAAAGCCCAGTTACTTCATCGCACGACTCGTCAGGTCACTCCCACGCCAACGGGTTTGGCGTTCTACGAAAAGTGTTTACAGATTCTTGCAGATGTGGAAGAAGCGGAATTATCTGTGTCCCGTTCCCACGGTGAGCCGCAGGGATTATTGCGAGTGAATGCACCGATGACTTTTGGGACGATGTGTTTTGCGCCGCTGTTGGCAGAGTTTATGGGGCAGTATCCTCAACTGCAAGTACAACTGACTTTAGAAGATCGATTTGTCGATGCGATCGCCGAAGGATTTGATTTGTTGATTCGGGTTACAGAACCGACTGAAAGTGCGAGTTTAATTAGTCACGAACTATTCCAAACGCAAATGTTACTCTGTGCTTCGCCGGAATATCTAGGGCGATCGCCACAATTAGAAACTCTCCAAGATTTAAAAGACCATAATTGCTTACTCTACGGTTACCAAAAATCAAAGGCGCAATGGCAAATTGGCGAAGAGTCGATTACTGTATCTGGCTCTTTTTGTTCGAACAATGGAGAAGCTTTGGCGATCGCCGCAACGAAGGGTTTAGGGATTGCATTGTTGCCCTGTTTCATCGTGGAAGACTACTTGCAATCTGGGTCACTAAAAACGGCTTTGCCAGAATATTGCAAAAAGAAATTAACGGTTTCAGTGTTGTATCCCATTAATCGTCACCTCTCTACCAAAGTGAAACTCTTTACTGAATTTTTGCAAGAGCAGTTTCAAGGCGATCGCCTTAGTGAGATGAGCACAAGTTCAGAAAATTAGCACGAAAAAATAACCGAGGAAAGCGCTATCTTTCTCGTCTTTTAAAACTATTGAAAATGCAATAGTCGTTAGGTATTGAAGTATTTGGCGACGGGGTGATAAGTGATGATGGCAGAGGTAGATTGCTCTGGATAAATCTGCTCACTTTCATCCATATACATATTGATGCGATCCACTTTAAGCAAATCTAGTTGCGTATATTGATCTTGGATATTAGGACAAGCAGGATAACCAAAACTATAACGAGAACCTTGATAGCGCTGACGCAACATATCTTTGATATTGTCTGGCTCTAAATCACCGTAACCTAACTCACGACGAACTCTGGCATGACCCCATTCGGCAAGGGCTTCGGCGGTTTGTACCGCTAAACCGTGATAGTAAAGGTAATCGGTGTATTCGTTAGCATCAAAGAGTTTCTTCGCATATTCTGTGGCAATTTCACCGACAGTGACCGCCTGCATCGGAAAGACATCCACATGACCCGATTCGACGGTGGCAAAGAAGTCGGCAATACATAAACGTCTCCCGGATTTTTGGCGAGGGAAATCAAACTTTGCAACTTGCTCTAAGGTTTCATCGGCTGCATATTTATCAGCGTCATAAATAATCAAGCTATTCTCTTGGGACTGACAAGGGAAATAGCCATAAATGATGGTGGGATCGAGAAGATTTTCGGCGATCGCCCTTGCTTTCCATTCTTCTAGCAGAGGATGAATTTCATCAATAATGAACTGGTCATATTCTTCCTTGGTTTGGTTTTTCTTTTTACGGAATTGCCACTGGCCGACAAACAATGCCTGCAAATCTAAATACCAGAAAAGCTCTTTTAGATCGAGTTCGGCTGAAGTTAAAACCTTTGTGCCCCAGAATGGCGGCGTGGGGCGCTCAATATCTTGATCCACTGCTTCCGAGCGGCGGGTATCAATGACCTCTGGCTCTTGGGGTTCTGGTGCTACCTCTTCGATAACGGCAGCTTCGCTGGTTTCGTGGTGACCATTACCATTGCTCGCATTTTCGTCGTACTCATCAAGGAATCCTTTCAAGTCATCCCAATTTTCCGCCGACTTCGCAGGCATGAGTTTGTCCATAAAATGCAAATCGGCGAAGGCATC
>CAZXBK010000276.1:0-3946 GCA_964638765.1 uncultured Synechococcus sp.
AATATCTTGTACTCTGTCGGTTAAGGCATTGGAGCGGTTGAATTGGGTGAACTGACTGAGGGTAGCCAGAATACTGCCTGCATTTGAAAATGTCATAGCGGAGGAGCACAAGGGGTAAACGCTAATTGGACTGAGTTAGGTGTGGAAAGAAGTTTAACGGCTCGTCGATCCTGTTTTAGCGTATCTATTAACTCAGTCTATCCTTTTTTCTTGAGAGAGAGATTACTTCAGGAAAGTTCCCGTATGGATTTGTTTATCGCCGTTATCGCCGTAATTGGCTGAATTTCAAGAAATCACAACTATTGTGTGGTCTGAAGAATTGGTCTGATTTGCCAGTAGGCGTACAGGGCGATCGCCCCAAGGAAAAAGCCAGTAAGTATCAAACTAATATCGAAATTGCTTAGGGAACTAACCAGTCCCAGTAGGGGCGCAAAGAGAAAAAACACTAGGCGAAACAGAAAGCTATTCACAGAAATCAAAGTGGCACGCAAATTTGAGGGGATATGGTCGTTGAGATAACTGAGTACAAGAGGTGAGTTTAAACCCCGTACTACGTAGATGCCAATTATAAATATAATTCCCCATAAGCTCTGGAGAAGCCCCAAGCTGACATAAGAAATTACGAGCAAAACGGGTAATAGGGCAAAAACAACGGGATAGTAACGAGTCGAAATTTTGGCGGCATTACTGGAGGCGATCGCCAAGGCTGCGTGTAGAATCAGCCAAGCCCAACCGAGCTGAGCGAGTTCTAAACCGTTTTGAACTAGATATTCTTGAGAGAGCCACACGATGAGAAAGGAGCCGCAGGAGAGGGTCGCGGAAAAGAGCAGTAGCCAGCGTAAAAAGGGTCGTGTTTGGAAAATCTGTTGAATCGAAGGGAGGAGCGATCGCCACCGTGGTGTTGCTTGGGAGTGGTGGATGGTGGGTTCTCGTAGGGTTAGTGCCAGCAAGAGATAGAGAAAAATGCAGCCTGTCTGAAGATAAAAGGGGTAAACCAAATTGGTGGCGGCAACCCACGCACCGACTAAACCACACACGGCTTCTGTCAAACCTGTAATGGCGATCGCCTTTCCCTGCCAAGCGCGAAATTCTGACTTTCGACCCAATTGCAACAGGCTATCGTAGGCGATCGCGCTATCTGCGCCGGACATTAAGCTGCCGCCGATACCCACTAAAACTTCAGCTGCAGCAAACCAACTAAAACTGCCTTGGGTGCAATAGATTAGCCAGCCTAAAAGCCACAGAAATGCGCCACAAATTAAACTGGTTTTTCGACCGAGGCGATCGGCAAAGTAGCCCGAAGGAATTTCGCCGATAAAAATTGCCCCAGATAAAATGGCTTTGAGGAGAATGCCCTGTTCGAGGGAGATGCCGTGGGATTCGTAGAAAATGATTAGGGTGGGGATCGGAAACCATGCGGATTCTAATCCCTTCAGTAGCCAGAGTTTACGGACATTTGCCGCAATATTTCGTTGACCCATCTACAGCAGACCTCTTGCACCAGTGATTAAAGCTAGAGGTAGATTCTCTCTCAGTTGCGTAATTTGCTGAAACCCCGCCGCAAATCGCGAAACCTTCTGAAACCCCTTCCGCCTTCGACACCTTCCCCAAGGAAGGACAGAATTGTGAATATTTCAGTGGGGCATGGAACCACGAAAAAGCTCAAGTCCCCCTTAACAAGGGGGATTTAGGGGGATCTACATCTCAGAAACAAGCGAACGGGTTGGTTGTCTGTAGGTCTTGCAACTTGTCGAAACCTCTTCCGCCTTCGGCACCTTCCCCAAGGAAGGATAGTTGGTCAATAACGTCTAAAATTTTCGCTGTATGTGGCGGCGATCGCCTACTTCACCACCGCCTAAGTGCCCAAGAAAAATACGTTAAAATACGGTGCGTTTGCCACCCCCCGGATAGCCCCATGATTATGCACGTCGCCGATCTCCGCCAAAATTACACTCGCGATGGTCTCCATGAAGATGACGTGAATGATGATCCAATGCAACAGTTTGCGGCATGGTTTGCGGAAGCTACTGAGTCGGAAGAAATTCGGGAGCCGAATGCGATGATCCTTGGGACAGTGGGCGAAAATGGTCGGCCTAGTGCGCGGGTTGTGTTGCTAAAAAATCTGGATGAGACGGGTTTCACTTTTTTCACGAACTACACCAGTCGCAAGGGCGTAGAACTCACTCAAAATGGTTTTGCTTCCATCGTTTTCCTCTGGGAACCGCTAGAGCGGCAAGTGCGCATTGAAGGTCGTGTCGAGAAAATTCCTGCGGCTGAATCAGATGCCTATTTCCATAGTCGTCCCCGCAAGTCTCAGTTGGGTGCTTGGGCTTCTCCGCAAAGTGAAGCGATCGCCAACCGTGAAACGCTAGAGCAGAATTTTGTAGACCTAGAGAAAAAGTATCCTGAAGGAACGGAAATTCCTCGCCCAGATTATTGGGGTGGGTTTAAAGTTGTACCGGATAAGATTGAGTTTTGGCAGGGTCGTCCTAGTCGTCTTCATGATCGTCTCGTTTTTTCTTTGCAAGCCGATCAAACTTGGCAACGAGAACGTCTTGCTCCTTAAATTATGATGCACTCAAATATTTCGAGGCAGACTTCCAGTGATATCAATTTTGCAACGCGACCAGTAGTTAATTATGGCGAACAGACAGCAACTACAGTTATTGAAGCGCAATGTTAAAGATTGGAATCAATGGCGTAAAGATAATCCAAAAACTAGGATTAATTTATTCGGTGCAAGACTCACAAAAGCAGAACTTTTTAAAGTCAATCTCTCTGAAGCTAATCTTTCTGTAGCCAGACTAAGAAAAGCCAACCTGAGTGAAGCCAACCTCTCTGGAGCTGACCTTTCTGGAACAGATTTTATTGAAGCTAACCTTTCTAGAGCCAACTTTTCTGGAGCAAATCTCACTGAAATCGATTTCTCTGGAGCAAATCTCACTGAAGCAAACTTTTCTGAAACAAATCTCACTGGAGTCGACTTTTCCAAGGCAAATCTCACTGGAGTCGACTTTTCCGGAGTCAACCTCTCCGGAGCAAATTTTACTGAAGCTAGACTTGTTGGAGCCAAACTAATTGGGGCTCAGCTGATTGGAGCCCAGCTTGTTAGAACTCATCTTGACAGCTCTAATCTTCATTTAGCCGATCTCTCAGAAGCCAATCTTTCTGAGGCTACACTCACAGGAACCTGTCTTATAGGAGCCGAACTCATCAGAGCGGATCTTTCCAATGCAAATTTTTTTAGAGCTAATCTAGCTGGTGCTGATTTTTTGGAAGCAAACTTTCATGTAGCTGACTTTTCAGAAGCAAATCTCTCAAAAGCTAATCTTTCGAGTGTGAATCTCTCAACAGCAAATCTCTCAAAAGCTAATCTTTCGGAAGCAACACTTTGCGAGACATTGTGGCAGCTCACTGTTTTGATTGGTGCAGTATTTAAATCTTCAGATCTAACTGGAGCTTGTATTCAGAATTGGAGTATTAATGTAGAGACAGATTTTACAGATGTAATTTGTGACTATATTTTTCTTAAGTGGGATGAAAAAAATCAGGCAAGCATAGAACGCCGTCCCTCCGACCCCAATCGTAACTTTGCTTCTGGTGACTTTGAACGATTTATCCGCCAGAGCTTAGAAACTGTGGCTCTGATTTTTGGTGAAGGCATTGACTGGAATGCTTTTTTACAGTCATTTCAAGGCTTACAACTCGATAGTGAAGTCGGTGAACTCTCCATTGCAGGCATCAAGAAAAATCGAGATGGTTCTTTTGTTGTTCAGGTTGATGTCCCCGCCGATGCAGACAAAGCCGCCATTGAAAAAGATTTTTGGAACCGCTATCAGCCCCTCTTAGAAGCAAAAGACCAACAGATAAAATTATTGCAAGGACAACTAGAATTTTCCCAAGACCAAGTTAATCGAGAAAGACAAAACGCAGCCAACCTCATCAC
>CAZXBK010000277.1:0-3937 GCA_964638765.1 uncultured Synechococcus sp.
AGTAAGCATTTTTAATTTTTAATTTTGCATTTTTAATTCCGCGTAGCGGCACTAGTTTCCAGCGAGCAGGACTTAAGATATAGCCACAGAACTATCTCGGTTAACGGTTACAGGACTTGTCGAATAATCTGCACTAGGCCATTTATTCAACGTGCGATCGGAGTGTAGCTCTTCGCTCGGATTCGCAAAAGCACGAATTTCAAAAGTTTTACCCGAATCCGTACCCGCACGACCAAAGGAAACGTTGCAAGACCATTCTCCATTTGACTTGACGCTTGCGGGACCTTCAACAAAGTAATTAGAAGTTCCAACGGTATGGACGACTATCCACACCTTCGCACTAGAGTCGTGAATCACGCCGCCAACAGCACTAATTGCTCTGACGGGAGAGCCATTGGTGGGGTTAACAATTGCAAAGCGAGATGATTGGGATAATGCAGCAAAAGTATTTGAGTTGAGTGCGTTACCACTCCCATTCCGCACGATGGGAGCGAGTTGTTGGGCGCTACCGTTTCCAGAACCGTTTAGGAGTTGTTCGGAGTATAGATCGAAGTACCTCAAAGCATCCACAAACGGGCTATCTTGACCGTTCTGGAACGAAGGCTTGTAAGGATCGGCTTGGTCTTTGTCGACTAACTCCAATACGTAGCCCAGAATTTGCGGCCCGGGAACGCGAATGTAGTAATGTTGACCGTGCTGGCCGTGATAGGTGGACTGACTCGAATCACTACTCGAGGAAGCATGAGAGGCGCTGAAACCCAAGCACCCCCCACTGTAGGAGCTAGCATCGCTCATTTTCTCATTCAAAGCCTGACTGCTCGATTGGTCGATTTTGATGCGGATCGTGATGTCTTTGGCAACTAACATGGCCACGGGATAAGCTGGCAAGATGTACTTCACGTCAGTTTTGCCGTTGTCATCTATATAGGTCGTGAGGCGGTGTAGTTCCTCGGACGCTGTCGTCGGATCGGCTTTTATAACTTTATTGAGTTGCGCTTTCGTCACGCCGGCCCCCGCGCGTACGTCAATCAGCCGATAAAAGGCATGGGACATTTTGAAAATTTGGGGGTTAAACCAGCCACCACGATCGAACGAAACTTTCGTCACCCGGAAACCAATCTTCATATCTTTACCGAAAAATGCTTGCTCTTGATCGGTTGCCGCATAAGAATGATGGCTCTGACCCCCGGCAGACGCAAAGAACGAGCCGACATTCCAGCTCGTTTGGTCGGAATCCGCCGTAGTTGTCATCGCGCTGCGCTGTTCTGACTCGCTCAGGTCGATGACAATGTCGGTAAACATTGCATCTTCGGCAGAAATTTTGCGCTTGCGAGGCAGTAGGGGAAGTTCTGGACGTTTATCGAGCTTGCTTGTTAATTCTAGAGATGTACCGCTTGAATCCTCAAGACCTTTGGCATCGATAACTTCTAGCTCTGTCACAGGTTGATTGGCTAGATCGCCTTGGAAAGTAATGGTCCAAGATGTTGTGCTACTTGCTACATCTGCTACTACGACATTACCCGAACCCAAAATCCCCTCAAGAGCGGTGGTAAGTGTGTTTTTAGGTGCAGGTGAAGCTTTAGCTAGATCTGCTACGTCTAGATCTCCCGTAGAGTCACCGCCATACTTTAATTTGAATGTTCCCTTAGCGACTTTAGTCGTGTCAACTGTCAGTGTTTGTATGGCAGATACACCTGCACCCGCCCCTTCTTGCTTGGTACCGATAACGATCAAATTCTGAGGATTGTCTAATGGGCTGTTGTTTGCATCATTCAAGTTTGGCTCGCCATGTAGTTTTAATAAAGGAACGGGTTGACCTGCAGCTCCCCCGGCAAATGTAATCGTCCAAATCTTTTCATTATGTTCTACAGAATGAGTGGCTGCGATCGTGGTGGCGGTTGTTGTTGTTGGAAGCAAAGAGTCAAGAGCTGTCGTGAATGCCGATACATCATTATTCTCAACGTTAATGGCCCCTGATGTCTTACCTTCCAACTCTAGAGTAAAGGTACCACTGTGGACTTCCGACTGAATCGTGATGGTTTGGATCGCATTAACAGGGTTCGCTCCACCGGCGACACCTGGGGTTGTTGTTTCCACTTTAAGCAGACCGTTGTCTTCTTCTTTGTATAACCCTGTCCTTTCGTAATGGTTGTTTTGCCGATAAACACCAGCCATCGTGTTGCTAATGTTCTCGATATCATCCATGAGATTTTTGATTTCTTCTTGAAGGCGGAGCTTTTGCAGAGCCATGTTTTTCGATTCCGCTAGAGCGAGTTGCGCCCTCATCGTTGTTAGCTTTTCGGCCTTCTGGGCGACATCTTGTTGCTCTTGATAGACATCGACCATTTGGTTCGCTGCCTCTCTGAACATGTTTATATAGTTGGGAACGATCGAATTATCTAAGCCCATTTTTTTGAGCTCTTTTTCGTCGATGGTTAATTTCCCTTTTGCTTTTTTCTCAGCCAGGGTCGCGGCCATCTGAGCTGCCGTTAGCTCTGGCATCGTCCCCTTCAAGAAGGTTTTGACTGCCATCACCATCGATTTGCTATATTTAGCAATGATTTGATTTTCGGCATCGTTGTATTTTTTCTTATCACTTTCGACTTGTTTTTCAAGGGCGTGAACATCTGCCGGCGTGACGTTAATCAGTTCTAGCTCGTGTAATTGTTCCCGCAGACGCGACAACTCATTATTTTTGCTTCGTAATTCGTCCGCAATGACCTCTTGGGACATGGTTAAGTCTTCGGGTGCCAAGTTGGGTTCCAAGGCTCGATACCAGTCACTGGGCTGCATTTCTACGGGATAAACATCCATCGACTCGTCGAGAGAAATGCGTTTGGAATGGCGCATTTTTTGCTTTGCTTTTTCCAATTCCTCAGAAATCGAAGACGCATTGAGGTAACCCAAGATGGTCATGATTTCGTGGAGGTGTCCCCGCACCACCACATCGTTATAAAGATTATCTAACTCGGCTTCCCGACTCATGGCTGTGGTGCTTTGCCATCTGGCATAGCCATCAAGGTCGTTTTTACCGTTAAATTCTTTAAACTGAGTCTCTTTATCTCCGTCCCATAGAGTCCTGGCGTCTAGATATTCTTTATAAAGTTTTTTGCAAAGTTCGATCCGAGTGAGGGGCTTTTTGTTTTTTTCATCAACCTCGCCACTATCTTCGAGCAAGAACCCCCCTAACCCCGCTCGATCTTTAAAAAAGGGCGCTAAGTCTGTGAGTTTGGGCAGATAGTTATTAATCAGTGTCTCGTAAACGACAGATAGCTTTTGCCCGTTCGGGGCTTGGGTGATGGGT
Organism: uncultured Synechococcus sp.; assembly: GCA_964638765.1. Taxonomy (GTDB): domain Bacteria; phylum Cyanobacteriota; class Cyanobacteriia; order Cyanobacteriales; family MRBY01; genus MRBY01. The sequence continues at coordinate 3,305 of CAZXBK010000277.1, forward strand.
GAAAGGTTAAACAGATTATCGGAAAGGCGAAATTCTGCTTCTGCGACGGTCCAAGGACGAGTCAAGATACTGGTGTTTTGACTGGTATCGTATTGATACTGGTGCTTGTTGAGAGGTTGTCCGGGGAACATCATGCAAAACAACTGCTCTCCCCCGCCCACGAGGTTATTAATCTGTTGGTAAATTTGATTGATGACGCTCTGTTTGATTTGGTTGGCTTGTTCTTGACTGTATGCCATTTTTTATTTTCCTAGGTTGAGGTACCGATAATGGGTAAGGATTCAGGAGACGAAGGGAGAGAGTCTTTCCGTCATGTAGAAAATTAGATTAGTTTTTAGAATAAAACATCTTCGTTACCCTGTCTTTCCTAGATCGGAAAATTGGTAAACTTTTTTCACAAAACCTGGATTTTATTGAGATATATAAATACAAGCCGATCTCGATCGAAGTCATGATGTTGGTTAATTTAAAGATCGGTTACACTCAGTTACATTTCAGTTATATTTCAGTGACATCGCGGGCGATTTTGAAGCTGGATTACTCAACATCCCAAACCCCTGCAAACACTTCATTTCGCGTTACCCATTTGCGATCGCGGGTTGCAGTCTTCTCGGTACAATTCGATACAATAAT
>CAZXBK010000278.1:0-3932 GCA_964638765.1 uncultured Synechococcus sp.
AAACAGCGCGACTAATAATGGTATGCCCGATATTGAGTTCTTCCATGCCTTCAATGCAAGCGACGGGGAAAACATTACGATAGGTTAAGCCGTGGCCCGCATTGACCCGCAAACCCTGGGCGATCGCCTGTTGTGCGCCGCGACGAAGATAGTCTAATTCCACCTGTTGTTCCGCTTCGCTGTGGGCTTCGGCATACTTACCCGTATGCAGCTCAATGAATTTTGCGCCGGTTTTCTGAGACGCTTCGATTTGATCTGGCTCCGCATCAATAAACCAACTCACAGGAATATCAGCCCCTTGTAACTGGTCAACTACATTTTTAAACCGCTCAAAATTACCAACGATATCAATGCCCCCTTCCGTGGTGACCTCTTCGCGCTTTTCCGGAACGAGGGTGACATAATCCGGCTTCGTCTCAAGGGCGATCGCCACCATTTCGTCAGTGGGAGCCATTTCGAGGTTGAGGTGGGTCTGTACCGTTTGGCGCAAAATCTGGACATCGCGATCCTGGATATGGCGACGGTCTTCCCGGAGATGCACCGTAATTCCATTCGCTCCCCCCAGCTCAGCCAAAGTGGCGGCGGCTACCGGATCAGGTTCGACGGTGCGACGAGCTTGGCGAATAGTTGCAACATGGTCAATATTGACCCCAAGGCTGAGGAGAGGACTAGGCGTTTGCATCGAAATTTATTTAGAAAAACAGCAGATAAGGAAAATTACAGAAGCTCTATGATATCAACTATTCTCGATGGCTGGCAGTGGCGATCGCCAATCCATACCAATCTAATTTTCGACTGTTTACGTCATTTCTAAATTGTTTTGCTAAAACTAAAGCCCCTATCTCTAATAAGTAAACCTGATATTTGCCATCACATTTTTACTTATTCAGCTAAGGCGAGAAAATGCATTATCCTTGATCCCCAACTATGATTTCCTGTGATCTCGCTATCTACTTGCATAGTTTGGCGATCGCCCCTGCAAATCTTAATCAAATGATCCCTTTTCCTTAAAATACGCCGTTGAGAATCAGACCTACGGGGGATATTTATCAGAAAAATAGGAAAAAGTTGGCATTTTTACTTTTCCAGATGCCCCCTACAGTCCTAAACTTGACTCAGAGGTCACAGGCAGTCATGAGGTCTTTTTTGTGAAACGCGTCCTAGGAATAATACTCGGCGGCGGCGCAGGTACTCGCCTATATCCGCTAACTAAGCTTAGAGCTAAGCCCGCAGTACCTCTAGCAGGAAAATATCGTTTGATCGATATCCCCGTTAGTAATTGCATCAACTCTGAAATTCATAAAATATACGTTTTAACTCAATTTAATTCGGCATCTCTTAACCGACACATTGGTAGAACATATAACTTTGCTGGTTTTAACGACGGCTTTGTCGAAGTACTTGCCGCCCAGCAGACAAAGGAAAATCCCGATTGGTTCCAAGGTACTGCTGATGCAGTCCGCCAGTATAGCTGGTTAATGGAAGAGTGGGATGTAGATGAATTTATCATCCTCTCCGGTGACCATCTCTATAGGATGGATTATCGCGATTTCGTTATGCGTCACCGCGAAACTGGTGCAGACATTACCCTTTCGGTTGTACCTGTTGGAGAAAAAGTTGCTCCGGCTTTCGGTTTGATGAAAATCGATGGTCAAGGTCGTGTGATTGACTTTAGTGAGAAGCCAACTGGCGATGCCCTAAAAGCAATGCAGGTAGATACCCAATCTTTGGGTCTTGATGCTGATCAGGCTCAAGAGAAGCCATACATCGCATCGATGGGAATTTACGTCTTTAAAAAGCAAGTCTTACTTGATCTACTTAGACAAGGTAAGGATAAGACTGATTTCGGTAAAGAGATCATTCCTGATGCAGCGAAAGACTACAACGTTCAAGCGTATTTGTTTGACGATTATTGGGAAGATATCGGAACGATCGAAGCGTTTTACGATGCAAACCTCGGTTTAACGAAGCAGCCAATTCCACCCTTTAGCTTCTACGATGACCAAGCGCCGATTTATACTCGCGCTCGTTATCTACCACCGACGAAGGTGCTCAATGCCGATATCACTGAGTCGATGGTGAGTGAAGGTTGCATTATCAAAAATTGCCGTATTCACCACTCTGTTCTCGGTATTCGTACCCGTGTAGAGGCGAACTGCACGATTGAAGACACGATGATTATGGGGTCTGACTACTATCAGCCCTACGAGAAGCGTATTGAAAGCTTGAAGAACGGCAAGCCTCCCATCGGAATTGGTGAAGGTTCTACAATTCGTCGGGCGATCGTCGACAAAAATGCTCATATTGGTAAGGATGTCATGATCGTGAATAAGGAACGAATTGAAGAGTCCAACCGTGAAGAGCTTGGCTTCTACATCCGCAGCGGTATTGTCGTTGTCCTCAAGAATGCGATCATTCCTGACGGTACAGTGATTTAATCAAAATCATTTTTCCCGAAGTTTTTTGATAAAAGCCTACGTTTAAAAATTTTTAAATATGTTTGATTTGCCCCTAACTGATTTACGGTTGGGGGTTTTGTTTAGAGTTGCCATTGCCACTGATGCTGAGCAAGGCGATCGCCGATCATTTTTTCCCACGTCACCAATTGCTCTGGAAAGCTCGGCTCATTCAGACCCTTGCGCCACATAATTAAGGCATCTTCTCCGGTGGCTTGGTAGTAACCTTTACGTCGTCCTGCTGTTTGAAACCCAAATTTTTTGTAGAGGGCGATCGCCGCGATGTTAGATTCTCGTACTTCTAGGGTTGCTCGCTCTAAACCCCGTCGCCAAGCATCCTGCAACAATCCTAATAAAATCAGTTGCCCCAGACCCTGCCCTTGAAAATCAGGGTGCACTGCCATAATCGTCACGTGAGCTTCCTCGACAATGGACCACAGACAACCTAGCCCCATCAGGCGATCGCCATCATTCGGTAACGGTAAAATCAACAAAGTACTGTTCGGACTCGCCATTTCCCGTAGATAGCCGTCCTTTGACCACAATCCCCCAAAACAAGCCTGGTCTAGCTCTAGAACTTGCGGCAAATCCGCAGCAGTGAGGGGATGGAGTTGCAGTGAGACACAGGTCACAGGCGTTATGAAAAGATAAGGGAATTCGGTAATTACTGCCGAAAGAGTTCAGATCATACCTTACACTGCTTAATTAACTTTATTCGTTATAGAAATTATCTAAACCAACGCTTATGTTAACTGTCGAATCTACCGCAAATACGGGACGGCAATATTTGCCAGAAAACCCAGAAAGCCTTTCCCCAAACCAAAGTTTGATGCCCCTGACTGCGACGGTGAATGACCAAGATCATTTAGTTGTTGGCGGTTGTGATGTGGTGGAATTGGTGGCGCAATACGGCTCACCTCTCTACATTCTCGACGAGCACACTCTCCGCACAACCTGCCGTCAATATCGCGATAGCCTCCAGAGATATTACTCCGGCGAATCCCTTGCCATCTATGCATCAAAAGCTTGGAGCTGTATGGCAATTTGCGCCATTGTGGATAGCGAAGGCTTGGGCTTTGATGTTGTTTCCGGTGGTGAACTCTATACAACGTTGCAGGCTGGCGTTAGTCCCAAGAAAATTTATTTTCATGGCAATAACAAATCCCGCGAAGAGTTAAACTTTGCCCTCGATAGCGGCGTAACCATTATTGTTGATAATTTCCTTGAGTTGGAGATGTTGGCTGAGTTGACTGGCGATCGCCAAACAACAGCCAATATCATTTTGCGTCTCACCCCCGGTATCGAATGCCATACCCACGAATATATTCGTACCGGACACCTCGATAGTAAATTTGGCTTTGATCCCAACCAAATCGAAGAGACCTTTGCCTTTGTTGGTCGCCATGATTATCTAAACTGTATCGGTTTGCATGCCCATATCGGTTCCCAAATCTTTGAACAGCAGCCAGATTTCCT
>CAZXBK010000279.1:0-3930 GCA_964638765.1 uncultured Synechococcus sp.
ATTGCCAGTAACTACATTCAATTTTTTGGCTATAGCTTTTGTTTAACACCGTATCGTCAAAAACGAGATAGCCATGGGAAGATTCAATCAGGTCTTCCATGACCTGTTGCCAGAGAAAACGAGCTGTCAGCTTCACTCCTTGCAAGTAACGCTTAATCCTGTCATGGCTTACTCCTTCGAGATGCTCTGCTAGATTTGTCAATGTGTAGTTGACTGGACTACTCAGTAGATATTGGCAGTAATCCAAACGATTAAAAGATTTCATCCCACCACTCTAGCTTCTACTTCCTTGCGTAAGTCCTGTTGAGGATATTCGATTGAGCTTTTTCCTCATTCCAAACGAACGTAATGCTGTTAAGCGTATAGAAAATATCCATTACTCACAAGATAACGAAAACGTATTTACATCGTCAATATATTTTTGAGCATGAAAAAAGGTGGGACTAGCCCACCCAGAATCTTACTGAATTGTGATTATTGTCTTAGCTGTCAATACCCTCGATGCGGTCTTCAACTTCTTGATAAAGTTCTTGGAGACGCTCTAGGTTATCGTCACTAGTTTCCCAGTAACCACGACCATTCACTTCGAGAAGCGTGCTAACCATACGACGGAAAGAGTTGGGATTCAAATCCATCAGACGCTTACACATTTCTTCATCCTTAATGAATGTGTCGTTAGTATCTTCGTAAACCCAGTTGTCTACCGCATCCGCAGTTGCAGACCAACCCATTGTATTAACGAGGCGCTTAGAAAGCTCACGCACACCTTCGTAACCGTGGGAAAGCATTCCTTCATACCACTTGGGATTGAGGAGCTTTGTACGAGCATCGAGGCGGACAGTCTCAGACAACGTACGAACCTGAGCATTTGCCGTGGTTGTATCTGCTATAAAGGCAGCAGGCTTCTTGCCGTCGTCCCGAAGTTGAGAAATGACCTTAGTGGGGTCAGAGTCAAAGTAGTGAGATACGTCAGTCAAGCTGATTTCAGAAGAATCAAGGTTCTGGAAAGATACATCTGCAGTCTTCAGAGAAGATTCAAAGACCTTACGGTTTTCGTCCATCACACCGGGATTATCGGAGTTGAAAGCGAAAGACTTACGGTTGAGGTACATGTCCTGAAGCTCTTTCTCTTCTTCCCAAGAACTGTTTTCTACCGCCAAATTGACGTTGGAGGAGTAGGAACCAGAAGCGTTAGAGAAGATGCGTGTTGCAGCCTGACGGATATTGATACCCATTTCTTCCGCTTGCTCTTGAGCGTGCTTACGAACGTAGTTCATTTCGAGAGGCTCATCAGCTTCCGCTGCCATCTTCACTGCTTGGTCGAGCAGGTTCATTTGGTTAATGAAGAGGTCACGGAATACACCGGAACAGTTCACAACCACGTCAATCCGAGGACGACCCAACTCTTCGAGAGGAATCAACTCAAGCTTATTCACACGACCGAGGGCATCAGGTACGGGACGCGCACCGACCATCCACATAATCTGTGCAAGAGATTCGCCATAGGTCTTGATGTTGTCAGTTCCCCAGAGAACACAGGCGATTGTTTCAGGATACGCACCATTGTTATCTAGTTTTTGACGCTCGATGAGACGGTCAACCACGACTTTTGCAGATTGAACCGCAGCAGTTGTTGGGATGGACTGAGGGTCGAGGGCGTGAATGTTTTTACCAGTCGGCAAAACATTGGGGTTGCGGATGGGGTCACCACCGGGGCCAGGAAGAACGTACTCACCTTCGAGAGCTTTGAGGAGACCTGCCAATTCTTTGTCCGCACAAACCTGCTCAAGGCAGAACTCTAAGTAATCAAAGAGAGGCTTGAGGGTTTCGTCGTCGATATTCTTATAGCCAGCTTCCTGAAGCGCTTCGAGCCAAGGGGTTTTCTTGCCGAGGTTGAGGAAATTCAAGCGGGCCACGAGGGAAACACGACCTTCGTCATTAATTTGCTGTTCAACCAAAGCACGTACTGCTGCACGGCAAGTGTCGGTGATGTGTTGCAACAAGTTAACATCTTCGAGGATACCCTTATCGCTATTGCGGTAGATGTCCTCCATGTTGCGACCAATGCTATTGGCGATGATGCTAGGCAATCCGAGGAAACCCTCATCTTCTTCGCGGTCAAGACTCGCAATGTTAACGAGGGTGGCGATCGCCTCTTCAGCTGTGGGGGGCTTACCGATAACGTGGAGACCACAGGGAAGTAAGCGAGACTCAATTTCGATGAGCTTACAGTAGACGATGCCTACCATGTTGTCGCGCTCTTCCTGAGTCATTTCGTTAGCGTCAGTTTCAGGAATGTCGATGTCCTTATCGAGGTTACAGATACGTGCCTGATCCATGATGGTATTCACGATCTGGATACCACGGCCGCCATCCTTGAGGGTTTGATAGGAACCAATCAACTCGCTGAGTTCCTTGAGACCCTTGTAAAGACCTGCGTTTTCAGCAGGAGGAGTCAAGTAGGAAATAGTGTTTGCGTAACTACGGCGTTTGGCGATCGTTGCCTCAGAGGGATTGTTCGCTGCGTAGTAGTAAATGTTGGGGATGTTGCCGATGAGATTGTCGGGATAACATTCGCCAGACATACCCATTTGCTTACCTGGCATGAACTCAAGAGAGCCGTGAGTACCAAAGTGCAGTACTGCATCAGCGCCCCAAACTCTTTCGAGGTAGGTGTAGTAAGCCGCAAAACCGTGGTGAGGAGAAGCAGAACGGGAGAAGAGCAAACGCATTGGGTCGCCTTCATAACCGAATGTAGGCTGCACACCAATAAAGAGATTGCCAAAGTGCTTACCGTAGATAAGTAAGTTTTGACCATCGCTGTTGAGTTCTCCTGGTGGGGGACCCCAGTTCTCTTCGAGGCGCTGAGAATAAGGCGTTAAACGCTCATACTCTTCGACGCTCATGCGGTGAGCAATATTCAGCTCAGGCGAAGCGTACTGTGCTTCTGCATCGTGGATGACAGATTCTAGTAATTCCTTCGCCGTTTCGGGGATGTCTTGGACGTCGTAACCATTGTCCCGCATTCCTTTCATCACTTCATGGATGGAGCCAAATACATCGAGGTAAGCTGCTGTACCGATGTTGCCTTTATCGGGTGGGAAACTGAAGATTGTGATTGCAAGTTTCTTGTGGAGCTTGGGCTTCTTGCGAAGGTTTGCCCACTTGAGCGCCCGAGAAGAAATCGCTTCAACACGGTCTTGGAGAGTAATTGCGCGACCAGTCATGCCGTCACGACCGGACATCACGATAGGTTCAATTGCACCATCAAGCTCGGGAATTGCAATTTGGAGAGCCACTTGAATGGGGTGGAGACCGAGGTCACTTTCTTCCCACTCTTCTGTTGTTTGGAAAACCAAAGGCAGCGAAACCATGTAGGGACGGTTCAGCTTTTTGAGAGATTCAATCGCTTTGGGGTGATCTTGACGAGCGGGGCCACCAACGAGAGCAAAACCAGTAAGCGAAACAACGCTATCTACAAGGGGAAGCTTTTCCACACCTGCAACTGTGTCATCCCAGAAAAATTCATCGACAGGCTTAGAGAAGTCTAGACCACCAGCGAAAACAGGAATAACCCGCGCGCCACGATATTCGAGTTCTTGCAGCATCGCAACATAGTGGGCATCGTCGCCTGTTACAAGGTGGGTACGCTGAAGGACTAAACCCACACAAGGTGCCAAGGGATCTTTTAGATCATCATTAATGTCGTCGCGTTCGTTGTACCACTGGAGATATTCCTTGGAGCTTTCAAACATCTTGGGAGCCAGAGGATGCCAAATACCCATATCGGGATAGACAACAGGCTCTTCATAAGTATCATCTTTGCCTTCGCTCAACTTACCTTCGAGGATGTACTTGTCGGTCATCATCAAGAGGAAGTTTTCGAGGTTATCGGGAGAACCACCGAGCCAATATTGGAAGGACAACATG
>CAZXBK010000280.1:0-3919 GCA_964638765.1 uncultured Synechococcus sp.
CCGGTTCGGGTTTGGGTGTCGGGGAGGATGTGGACTCGGTTTGGGGCTGCACGGGTTGACCCTGAGCTAATCCCTGTATCATTTGGGTCAACTTGTCGAATTTGGCTTCAAGGGCATCGAGTCTGGTGTCGGTTTGGGTTTGGAGCATTTCTTTGTCCTCTGGGATGTTGGAAACTTCGGGTTCCGGTTCGGGTTGGGAGTGCGATTCAGGTTCGATCGGGGATTCCAACTTTTCACTGGTTATCGCAATTATGCGATCGACAACTTCATGCTGAGAGCACCCCCACAAATCAGCCCACCGTGCAATTTGCTCTCGGGAAGAGGGCATCACTCGAATCTGAGGGAGTTTCTTATAAGGAATAGATTCTGGCATGACCGGATGGGGGACTTCTCCATTGACTCGATAATCGCTGTAGCCGATGGTGGTAACGATGTTTTTGAGCTGAGAGTCGGTGGGTTCTTCTCCAACGAAATGACCGAGCAACCGGGCAGCATATAACATTTGTTCCCCAATCGAACCTTCACCTGTGTCTCTCTTGGTGGAGATCGCGCTGTAGGCTGCTCTGAGTGCTTTGCAGTTGTCCTCAGTCTCTCCATGCCGCGCGGGTAACACGGTGGCAAATTCCCGCTGCACGACCCGGTTGATGCTCTTGTTGGTTCTGCGGTCTATCTCATCGTTCTGTTTGACCAGGTTACGGGGATTGTTGGCTCTGACTTCTTTGAGTAGGGACTTAATCTCGGGTCGGTTCCGCAGATGTCCCAAGGTCGAAACCACCAATTCTGCAGGTGCGAGGGTAGCGATCGGGAAAATTGGTTTCTCACCGCGCTTTTTTCCTTGCCCCTCAAACATGACCTGGTACTTGCCATCGACGGTGAATTTAGCACGGGCAACGATTTCGTGGGGTCGCCGCCCGGTCAGGGCGATGAGTCCGGCAGCAATTTCCCAATGGTCGTCAGATTGAGTCAAGGCGATCGCTTTTTCAATCACCTCGCCGGGGTTGAGAGTTTGGGCATTCCCCAGGCGAGATACCACCCGGTCTGTGTCGTTTCGCTCCACCCACTCGGAAGCGCTCAGACCGCAATACTTGAAAAATATATGCTTCAAGCTTCTGGAACCGTCGTGCTTCTCTTCCTGGTAGGCATTTAGCCCATCTTTGAGGAGAATCGAGCGAAACAGCTTGTAGTAGCCGTGCTTGCTGAGTTTGGTTCCTAACGTGCTGACCTTAAATCGGCTTCTGAGGTAATCGTTTTCGGCTCTGGCAATTTTGGCGATGGTGGGTTCGTCGTAGAGATTGCGGCAAGCTTCGTAACAGACTTCGGCACGGCGATCGAGGTTTGACACCCCCGAGAGAGATTTATAAAGAGCCAGGGCTTCTCGTTGAGTGGTGGTGTATTCAGGGTCAGCGGTGATGGTGGGTGTGGCGGTCATCGTTTCACTGTCATAACTTGTTCTATTATAACAGGACATGTTATGTATCTGTTATTTTTTTGTAACGTGTCCTAAGAGAGGTGTTGAGACTCACCCGCGCTGGGTTGAGATGGTCGATGAGTCTCGATCTCTCGGATCTCACATTAAGAAAAATGGTCAAACCTCTCTATTTTTTTATAGCAACTCTTCGACTTATATTGAATAAAAACCACGATTTATCGCTATACTTATCTAAATAAATTTTCTTTTCAAAACTAATTTATCCCAATAAAAACAGTCAAAACAATCTTGTATCATGTTATAATTTAAAAGACAAAATACTAACAGCATCGCTTCAAAATGCCAGCCAGAATTACGATAACAGAAGAAAGTACAATCGTCCAAAATCAGCTTTTTTTAAATAATTTCAAGGCAAAACCTTTCGTTAAGTGGGTAGGAGGCAAAACCCAGCTAATTCCCGAGCTGACAAAGCGAATCCCTGAAATTAGAGGAAGGTACTACGAGCCTTTTCTTGGCGGTGGAGCCTTGTTTTTTCACATTCAGTCAGAACTGAATTCGAGTCAAGGATGTATCTCGGATATCAACTCCGATCTAATCGCAGCTTATAAAGCCGTCAAAAATTCACTTCAAGAATTAATCGACTCTCTTCAGGAACATCGGTATGAAAAGGACTACTTTTACGAAATTCGCGAACTCGATCGAAAACCGGAGTACTCAACTCTAACTGAAGTTAAAAAAGCGAGCCGTCTAATTTTTCTGAACAAGACTTGCTTTAACGGACTTTATCGAGTCAACAAAAAAGGACAATTTAACGTGCCGTTCGGCAGCTACAAAAATCCGAGCATTTTTAGCGAAGAGAATTTGCTCGCTTGCAGCCAAGCCTTGCAAAAAACTGAGATCCATAACGTCTCTTTTGAGACAATCGCTTCAACGGCACAGCCGGGGGATTTTGTTTACTTCGATCCGCCATATATTCCGCTTAACGCCTCGTCGAACTTCACCGAATACAATCAAAACGGTTTTGACCTGAAATCGCAGCAAATGCTGCGGGATGTTTGTCTGGCTCTTGACGAGCGAGGCGTCAACTTTTTGCTCTCGAACTCCTCATCTCCTCTTGTCTACGAACTTTATGAAAACCATTTTGAGATCGAGCTTGTCGATGCATCCCGCGCTATCAATTCCAAAGGAAACAAGCGGGGAAAAGTCAAAGAGGTTTTGATTAAAAATTACGGCTGACAGGGAGAAAAACATGGGACACACTGCAACAAAGCTTGACATCGTGCAATGTGTCCCAACCTAAGAATCGAACCCGGATTATATTCATCGATCGACAGGGCTGTATTGCCCAAACCACGATCGGGAATTGAACCCGATCTAACCCCACGGCGCGGTAGCTATTGAATTGCAGACTTTATAGCTTTTACCACCTCCACTTTTCGCTGATACTTTGACCCTTTTCGACCGCTTCTAGATACACCCCAAACATTTTTCACGATGGTCGCTTGATTTTTTACCCCACTATTTAACAGTCCGATGACCCGGTCGATTTCTTCTTGACTCGCTTCCTCACTGGGCTGAAATGTCACACTTTTTTCTGTAACACTGTCCCCCGAAACACCCCCAAAATCAGCCGGTCTGGAGACTGTTTTTTGGTCACCCAATGCGGCACTTCTCCCATCCTGTATAGGTTCCGAGGTGTTACGCGAAAAGTCCCCCTCACTGTCCCGAGCACTTTCGATGTCACGCTCCGGGGACGTGCTGATTTCGGGTTCGATCCGAAGGTGAGCGTAAGCTTTTGGCTTGGGCAAACGAGCGATAAAGGGGTCTACACCTGGGTAAGAAACTAATGCGTAATACTTGCACCCTTCTTCATTCAGGTAAGCAATTTCTTCTCGTAATTCCAGCTTTTTTTGCGGGGTGATTATTAAAGTTTCTAACCCCATACCTGCGGTTGTTGAAAGCATAATGTTGCCGGAGGCTTGTAAGTCGGGACGACGCAACCCAATATCGTCAGGCAGTGGAGATTGACACATATAAGCGACCATTACTTTGAGCGCTCGACCCACTTTCAAACCCACCCGAAGATTGTCCTTAATCTCCTTTTTGTACTGGCTCATGGTGGTATCGGTTTCATCCAACGCCCACATCGAAGGGGTCAAACCCACCGATACGCTTGCCGCCCAGTTTTCCGGGTCGAAGTTCTTCTTAGCCGTCTCAAGTCGAGTATTGACTAACCCTGCCATCGCCTCTATCCCATCTACAGCACTCTCCCAACTGGTGTACTGAGGAACGAAATACTTACCTTCGATTTCCCACTCAGACATGGGAAATTTAGGGTCGATTAGAGTCAAGTCTAATTGCCCCGCAAACACTAGGTACTTCGCAATGCAGTACAAGTTATTGAAAAATTCAGACTTACCGCTACCGTTCTCCCCAGTAATACGAAAGTGAAAGCACTTCGCGACTAAATCGATCAGCCACTGCTCGCCA
>CAZXBK010000281.1:0-3841 GCA_964638765.1 uncultured Synechococcus sp.
CCATTGATTCACTTTGCTACTCACGCCTAGCATTACTCTCTTGAAACTCTCTAAAAAATTACAAAGCTTCTGTTTGATGCTAGCGATATGCCTTAAAAAAAAGCCTCTGCACCAAGTTGAAAATCTGGCGTGATGTCTAAACTTAGTCCCATTAAGAATTAGTGCAATTAATAATGTGGCCTAATGGTAATCCTAATTTTGTTCGTAAGTTTCGGGAAAAACATATAGCTGTGGGAATAACGATTAGGATAGATTTTGTATTAATTTGCCCTAATGAGTTCTGATATGTCCGCGATCGCCGCTTTTTGTGCATTAAATTGTGCCGTTGCTCCAGTCCCAGCGGATGCTGCTGTGCAACCACAACCCATTGCCCAACAGTCGACAGATCTCGAACTAAACACAGCACGAAAGAATCCAAATTTAGATAGCCTTCAAATCGAAGAACCGAGTAATTTCAAACAGCCTCTATTTTCCCCAGAGCAACCAGCAACAGATTCGCCTCTCCTAGATATAGAGAGCGAATTACCGACTCAAACCATTACGCCGCCACAATCAGCCGCTCAAATTCCTGCAACTGTCGAACCCCAAGAAATTGAAGCTCAAGATCAACGTGAAATAGACCAATCTTTTGAGATAGAAGAAACATCAGAAGTACAGGAAGCACCAATAAATGAGTCTCCAGCAGACCCCACTTTCGAGCCTCAAGACATCCCAACAGGTGAGCCTGCCTTAGCACCAATTTTTAACGGCATTCAAATCGAAGATCGTACTACCGACGAACAACAACAATTTTCCTTAGAGGAACCCAGCCCCCCTGCAACAGAAACAGTAGAGGAAGAATTACGGGTTTTAGAAGTCATTGGCGATCGCCAAGAATTCGATGAACTGACAAATATTGTTACTGCTGTCGGTAACGTTGTTGTTCGCTTTAATGAATCAGTCCTTACAGCAGATCGGCTACAAATTAATCTCAATACAAAACTGGCGATCGCAGAGGGCAATGTCGCATTACAACGGGGGCAGCAACTCCTGCGGGGCGATCGATTTGATTACTTTTTTGTGCAAAACCGTGGTTTCATTCGCGAAGCCCAAGGAGAAGTTTCCCAGAGAGATTTAAGTCAAGACCTAAGTACTTCGCCTAGTTCTAGAGTTACAGATATCGGTAATCCAGCTCTACTACTAAATGAAAGACTATTACTAGAACAACCCATCACCAACGTTCGAGAAAGTAATGACGGTTTAAATATTTTGCTGGGTAGCAGTCGAAATGTTAACGATCAAGTTCTCTTAGAACAAGAATCGGGGACTGTCAGTCGAGTTCGTTACTATGCTGAAGAAATGGAGTTTTTCGATGATCGCTGGGAAGCAAAAAATCTTCAGCTGACAAATGATCCTTTCGATCCACCAGAACTAAAGGTTATTGCCTCCACAGCTACGTATCGAGACATTGATGAGTTTACCAGTGAGCTTGTTACGACAGATACACACCTTGTTATTGACGACAATGTTTCATTGCCGATTTTTCCTCGAACTTACCGCTTTGATAGATCTGACGATGAAGGTATTTTCAGTCTTGTTTCAATTGGTTTTGACGATGAAGAACGAGGTGGTTTTTTTATTCAACGGCGCTTCACCATCTTTAAAAACGAGCGAGGTCGCTGGACGATCACCCCACAATATTTGGTCCAAAAAGCTTTTTTCCCAGGTAATCAATTTGGCGGTAATGAAGAAAATTCCAGTGTCATTTCTCCTGATGTCTTAGCCTTTACTACCAAATTCAACTATAACTTTTCTCCTCGCTCTTTCGTTGTTGCTCGAGCTTCTGTTCCAACTTTAGATTTTGGCGATTTAGAAGATAGTCTCAAAGTTAATTTTCGTTTTGAGCAGCTCTTCGGTAATTTAAACAATCCTTTTCGTCTCAGCCAAGAATTTAATTATCGTGATCGCTTGTTCAATGGCTCTCTTGGTTTTCAAAGAGTAAGAAGAAGTTTGGGTGTAGTACTGAGATCTCCAGTCTATGTTTTGGGCGATTCAGGATTTGTTTTAGATTATCAAGCTAGTGTACAAAATATAACGGCCGATACAGATCGCCAAGAGTTATTAGCTGCTGGTAATGACGAAGTCAATCTCACTAGATACCAAGCTTCTGTTGCACTTAATCATGGACTCGCTCTCTGGACTGGTGAAGGATTGCCAGCGACGCCAGAAGAAGGCTTGCGATTTACACCTAGTCCTGTTGTTCCCTATTTATCATTACGCTCAGGAATACGCGGAGTCTCTTCCCTCTACAGTAGTGGCGATCGTCAAATCTTGGGTACTGCAACTATTGGCTTACAAGGCCAACTTGGTCACTTTTCCCGCGATTTTTTCGATTACACAGGTTTTAATATTTTTTATTCAATTGGTACCAGAGGAGATGCGTCACCTTTTTTGTTTGACCGTTTTGCTGACCAGAGAACTTTGAGTTTTGGATTGACTCAACAAATATATGGGCCAATTCGGGCTGGCTTTCAAACAGCTATCAATCTCGATAATGACGATGTAATCAGCACTGACTATTACTTAGAATACAGTCGCCGAACTCACTCTTTACTCATTCGCTATAATCCAGTCTTAGAAATCGGTTCATTTAACTTTAAAATCAACGATTTTAATTGGAGTGGTTCTACAGATCCTTTTGTAAATCAAGAAATTCGACCTGTAATCAATGGTGTAATTCCTTAAGCTCTTTTCTCTCTGTTTAAGGTACGGCTTGCACTGAATTGGACAATAGGAGGCCGTTTTTCTTTTGATTAGAAAAACATAAATTTATTAGGACAAAAGTCTGACCGTTGAAGTTCTATTTCTTTTGCTTTTTGTCCATCACTATAGTTATGTCATTCTAAAGTCTATTCCCATAAAGAAGCTGGGTAATTCTCCGAATTACCCAGCCTTTTTCAACATGAAATTATTTAGCAAATACTAAATAGAGTGTAGTTAGAGCGACAATTTATGCCTTAACCGCGGTCTTTGCAGCAAGCTCACCACTTGCATACTTTGCTGCGAAATCATCAAGAGCAATCTGCTTAATCTTGCTAGCGTTACCAGCAGTCCAGAACTGTTGATAGCGATCGCTACAAACTTGCTGCATGTACTTGATGGAAGGCTTGAGGAAGTGACGAGGATCAAAGTTCTTAGGATCCTTCATTGCCGCTTCACGAATAGCTGCAGTGATCGCCAAACGGTTATCAGTGTCGATGTTAACTTTGCGAACACCACTCTTGATACCCTTTTGGATTTCTTCTACAGGTACACCATAAGTTTCGGGGATTGCGCCACCGAACTCGTTGATCATGTCAATCCACTCTTGGGGTACAGAAGAAGAACCATGCATTACCAAGTGAGTGTTAGGGAGCTTTGCATGAATTTCTTCGATGCGGCTAATTGCAAGAACTTCACCAGTAGGCTTTTTAGTGAACTTATAAGCACCGTGGCTGGTACCGATAGCAACTGCAAGGGCATCCACTTGAGTACGCTCAACGAACTCAATAGCTTCATCAGGATCAGTGAGAAGCTGGTCTTTGCTGAGAGCGCCTTCGAAACCGTGGCCGTCTTCTGCTTCACCCATACCAGTTTCGAGGGAGCCAAGACAACCGAGTTCACCTTCTACAGATGCACCAACGGAGTGAGCAACTTTAACAACTTCAGCAGTCACGCTGACGTTGTAGTCGAAGCTTGCGGGAGTCTTCGCATCTGCTTCTAAAGAACCATCCATCATTACGGAAGTAAAGCCGTTACGGATAGCGGAGTAGCAAGTCGCAGGGCTGTTGCCGTGGTCTTGGTGCATTGCTACGGGAATGTG
>CAZXBK010000282.1:0-3836 GCA_964638765.1 uncultured Synechococcus sp.
TTCCGACCATCCATGTTGGCGATACTGTTCGAATTGGAGTCAAAATCAAAGAAGGCAATAAAGAACGGGTTCAGCCTTACGAAGGCACCGTTATTGCTATGCGCAATGGTGGTATTAACGAAACCATCACTGTCCGCAAAATTTTCCAAGGAGTAGGCGTAGAAAGAGTTTTCTTACTTCACTCTCCTCTAGTTGACAACATCAAAGTCATGCGTCGCGGTAAAGTCCGTCGCGCCAAGCTGTATTACCTTCGTGACCGCGTTGGTAAGGCCACTCGTATTAAGCAACGTTTTGAT
Source organism: uncultured Synechococcus sp. (assembly GCA_964638765.1). GTDB lineage: Bacteria > Cyanobacteriota > Cyanobacteriia > Cyanobacteriales > MRBY01 > MRBY01. Next base: position 297 of record CAZXBK010000282.1, read on the forward strand.
CGCCCTATCTAGGCCAAAACTTGTTGCTTAATAAAAAACATGCTAGACTTGCTAAGGCTTGTTTGATGAAAGTCATCGAGCGTCCTTAGTTCAGTTGGTAGAACGCAGGTCTCCAAAACCTGATGTCGGGGGTTCGAGTCCTCCAGGGCGCGTTTGAAATTAGATTAAAATTTAGTTGCAAAATACTAATGCTCTGGGGAGGAGTTTTTAGCTGTGGCAAAAACCAAAAAAGCAGTTGATACGGAAGAACAGAAATCGGATGGTTTCGATGCGGTTCAATACGCTAACGAAACTAAAGAAGAGCTCACTAAGGTTGTTTGGCCTTCTCGCCAGCAATTATTTAGTGAATCAGCCGCAGTCATTTTAATGGTGACTCTCGTCGCAACCGTTGTGTACGTTGTTGATAATCTGTTCATCTGGGTTTCCGGCAAAGTATTTTAGAAACTCCTAGAACTTATTTTCAATGGAAGAACAACATTCTGAACAACAGCAAGGAGTGCAGGCTGGCGTAAAGCCTCGGTGGTATGCCGTACAGGTTGCCTCTGGATGCGAAAAGAGAGTAAAGGCCAATCTTGAACAACGGGTTCACACTTTGGAAGTTGCGGATCGGATTCTACAGGTCCAGATTCCACAGACTCCAACTGTGAAAATCCGAAAAGACGGTAGTCGTCAACATAGTGAGGAAAAAGTGTTTCCCGGCTATGTTTTGATTCAAATGGCTCTCGATGATGAAGCTTGGCAGGTCGTCAAAAATACGCCCCATGTCATTAACTTCGTGGGTGCTGAGCAAAAGCGCAGCACTGGCCGTGGCAGAGGGCACGTTAAACCTGTTCCTCTAAGTCGAGCTGAGGTTGAACGGATCTTTAAGCGAGCTCAAGTTGCTGAACCAACCGTAAAAGTCGATATGGAAGTCGGAGACAAAATTATGGTTTTGTCTGGGCCTTTTAAAGATTTTGAAGGTGAGGTTGTTGAGGTTAGCCCTGAACGCAGCAAGTTGAAAGCTCTCTTGTCAATTTTTGGTCGAGACACTCCAGTCGAACTCGAATTTAACCAAGTAGAAAAACAGAGCTAGAAATGGCAAAAAAAGTAGTTACGTTAATTAAGTTAGCTCTACCTGCTGGTAAGGCTAACCCTGCGCCTCCAGTTGGTCCCGCATTGGGTCAACATGGGGTAAACATCATGGCCTTTTGTAAGGAATACAATGCCAAAACCTCCGATAAGGCTGGCATGGTTATTCCTGTGGAAATTTCGGTATATGAAGATCGAAGTTTCACGTTTATCCTTAAAACTCCTCCTGCTTCTGTCTTAATTCGTAAGGCTGCAGGTGTGGAAAAGGGTTCAGGTCAGCCTAATAAAGACAAGGTTGGTAGCATCACTCGCGCTCAGTTGAAGGAAATCGCAGAAATCAAGATGCCTGATCTGAATGCTAATGACATTGATGCTGCGATGAATATCGTTGAAGGAACAGCTCGTAACATGGGTGTTACTTTGGCTGACTAAAGAATTCAAGTCCTAAGCTTTTTTCTGCAAGTGCATTTGATTGACAAATTATTTTTTATTGGGGAGAGGCGTGTGTCTTGTTTGTACCCAAGGAGTATTTATGGCAAAGAAATTGTCTCGTCGCTTTCGTGAGGCTCAAGAGAAAGTTCAAGAGCGTGTATATGAGCCTCTTGAAGCTCTCCAGTTGTTAAAAGAAACAGCGACAGCTAAGTTTGATGAAACTGCTGAGGCTCACATCCGTTTAGGTATTGATCCTAAATACACTGATCAACAATTACGTACAACTGTCGGTTTTCCTAAGGGGACTGGTCAATCTGTTCGGGTTGCTGTAATTACAAGTGGTGAACAGGTTAAGGTCGCTGAAGAGTCTGGTGCTGATTTAGTTGGTTCTGAGGAACTGATTGAAGATATTCAGAAAGGCATGATGGATTTTGAAGTCCTGATTGCAACGCCCGATATGATGCCTAAGGTTGCTCGCCTTGGTCGTCAGCTTGGTCCCCGTGGTTTGATGCCTTCTCCGAAAGGTGGCACAGTGACTACTGACGTTGCGGCGGCGATCGCCGAATTTAAAGCAGGTAAGCAAGAGTTCCGTGCTGACCGTGCTGGTATTGTTCACGTATTATTTGGAAAATCTTCTTTCACTGCGGAAGATCTTCTGGTAAACTTAAAAACTCTTCAAGAAACGATTGATCGTAACCGTCCATCTGGAGCGAAAGGTCGTTACTGGCGAAGCGTGTACGTTTCCGCCTCAATGGGTCCCTCTATTGAAGTTGATGTGAATGCACTTCGTGACCTGAGCCTTGAAGAGCAAGCTAGTTAATAATCTTTTTCTGAGATTGATGGCTACTAACTAAATATTTTTGTATCACTACCACAGACAGCAGGTGCAACATATTTTGCTTAATTTCCTGCCGAGGTACTACGCTACACAAAAAAGTTTTTTCCAAATTTCATTTTGGAGAATTAAGCGTGGCCTTGGCATTTAGATGTCAAGGTCTATTTTTATCGCTACCCCCTGTTAACCTTTCCCGATAAAAGGAGGTGAAAACGTAATGGGAAAATCATTAGCCGAAAAGGAAGTTCTAGTTACAGAAATTAAAGGACTTCTCGAAGATGCTCACCTGACGTTTGTGATTGATTACAAAGGTCTAACCGTTGCGGAAATTTCTGATTTACGCAACCGTCTTCGTCCCGTCGGCGCATCGTGCAAAATTGCCAAAAACACTTTGATGCACAAAGCCGTCGAAGGTGATGAAAATTGGCAGCCGATGCAGACTTTCCTGAAGGATTCTTCCGCATTTTTAATTGCTGGCGAAGATGTTGCATCTGCAGTTAAAGCCTATAAAGACTTCCGCAAAGCGACGAAGAAAACAGAACTTCGTGGCGGTGTCATGGAAGGTCAGGCTTTAGACAGTGCTCAAATCGAAGCGCTTGGTGATCTACCAACCAAGGATCAACTCTACGGTCAGATTGCTGGTGCCCTCAATGCTGTCACAGCCAAGATTGCCATCGGAATCAACGAGGTTCCTGGTTCTTTGGCAAGAGCATTAAAAGCTGTTTCCGAAAAAGAAGCGGCTTAACGAAATTGGTTGCATAATTTAATTTCTGTTTTTTACGCAACCTAAGTTAGTTGATTTTACGAGTAAATTTTTATTTTAAGGAGATATCCTAAATGTCTGCAGTAACTGATGAAATTCTAGAAAAGTTGCAATCTCTTACTCTTTTAGAGGCTGCTGAGCTTGTTAAGCAAATCGAAGATACCTTCGGTGTTAGCGCTGCTGCTCCTGTTGGTGGCATGGTAATGGCTGCTCCTGGCGCTGCTGGTGCTGCTGAGCCTGAAGAAGAGAAGACTGAATTTGATGTTGTTCTCGAAGAAGTTCCTGCTGCTAAGAAGATTGCAGTTCTGAAGGTTGTTCGTGGTGTAACTGGCCTCGGTCTTAAGGAAGCTAAGGGTCTTGTTGAAGAAGCTCCCAAGGCAATCAAAGAAGGTACTGGCAAGGAAGATGCTGAAGAAATCAAGGCTAAGCTTGAAGAAGCTGG
>CAZXBK010000283.1:0-3765 GCA_964638765.1 uncultured Synechococcus sp.
AGCTCAGTCGGTAGAGCAGAGGACTGAAAATCCTCGTGTCGGCGGTTCAATTCCGCCTCTGGCCATACAGATAAACTCTCGTATCCAGCCTAGCAAAAACCTTTAGGTAAAGCTTATTAAGAGAACTATAATTTCAAACCAAAATTTTTTTAGGTATTTTTGGATATATTTCAACTCATAATTGGTGTAAAGATGGTGTAAAAGTTAGAATTGAGGTGTTGTTTACACCATCTATTCTTATGTATCCTAAAACTCCTGCTGGTAAAGCATCCAAAGGTTCTGTTGTCATTATCAGTTCTAATGGTCGATTACAATTACGATTTAGTTATGGTGGTAAACGTCGTTATCTTTCCATCGGATTACCTGATACTTTGACCAATAGAAAACTCGCTGAATTGAAAGCGGCAGAGATTGAAAAAGATATTTTATTTGAAAGGTTTGATGAAACGTTACAAAAATACAAGCCCAAGCAAAATTTAAAATCAATTACACCAATTACACCAACTAAAAAAAATCAATTGTCACTAGATAATTTATGGGAACGTTATAGTGAATTTAAAAAGCCTCAAGTTAGCCCTAGTACTTTTGCCAAAGATTTTACTAGATATCGTAATCACATTGCCAAACTACCAACACGATCCCTTGATGAAGCATCAAAGATTAGAGACTGGCTATTAAGTAATTTAAGTCCTAACTCAGCTAAGCGTTGTTTAACTCAAATTAAAGCTTGTTGTAATTGGGCTATGGAAGAAGGTTTAATTGAAACAAACCCATTTAGTCTGATGAAAATCAAGCTACCTAAAGGATCTTATGAAGAGCATGATATAAATCCTTTTACAAAAGAAGAAAGAAATTTGATTATTAAAACTTTTGAGATGGATCACTATTACTCTTATTACACAGCTTATGTTCGATTTCTTTTTTACACTGGCTGTAGACCTTCTGAAGCAATTGCTTTGCAGTGGAAGCATATAACAGATAAAGTTATTCAGTTTCGCAATTCAGTTGTAATTTCTGAAGATGGATTAGTTTTGAAAAAAGGTCTTAAAACTCAGAAAAAAAGAGATTTTCCACTTACTTCTGAAGTCGAGACGATTTTAAACGATACTCGCCCAGAAAAAATGAATCTTGAGTCATTAATTTTTACAAGTGCCAGAGGAAAGTTTATCGATCATCATAATTTCTCTTCACGAGCATGGCGTTCGATTTTAGGTAAATGTAATATTCCTTATCGAAAGAGCTATCAAACGAGACATACTTTTATCAGCTTGTGTGTAGAGCAAAATATTAATAGTACAGTTATTGGAAGATGGACTGGAACATCAGCAAAGATGATCGATAACCATTATGGGGCAACTCACTTTACCAATATTAAACCACCAAATCTTTCTTGATTATGCCAATTTATTGAAGCATATGAAATAAATATTTTAAAACTTTGATTCAATTGTTATGAATCTTTTTTTGTTCTTAAAATCAGTAGATCGGTAGAGACTGGTAGAGGAATTTCTCTACCGCTGAAACAATTGTGCAGAAAAGACTTTAGGGATTTGGTAGAGAGTAGAGGTTTTTCTAATAAAATTAGGATAATTAGAACAAAATCAAACTGTGCGATCGCCCCAAATCCTTTAGCAAAATTTGATTTACTTTTTCACTCCCTCGATCGACTTGCCGATGCCACAAATAGCAAAACGTTAAAATTCCTCTACCGATCGAGAAAAAAGCTTAAAAACCTTTCTTAGAAGGACATGTAGCGGTAGAGAATTGCCTCTACTGTTCATCTACTTTCCTCTACCGCATCTACTGTTAGGTAATTCCATTCAAGTCTATTTCCTTTACCTCTGGTACATCCTTGTCCTAGAGCGACTAACTCTCTAAAATGTTGACGTATTTCATTCATGGAACAACTTCTTAAAGCCCAAACAGAATTTCTGACGGTTTTGGCTTTTAGCCATCCAATTCTTTGGGAGAGGTTAATTAACTTACTATAGATATCAGAAATTTCTCCTGATAGGGTGTTAGCCTCAGAATGAATTAGCTTAACCTGAGCCAAATAAAACTTACTCAATTCAATTGCCCCTGCCAAAATTTCCACAGAAACATTTTCTTTTGGTTGATGACCTTGAGTTGCGGCTTCAGCACAATGAAGTAATAACGCTAGAACACCCACATCTCCTTTCATCTTTTGATAAACAGCTCTGAGGGATTGTTTCGGCTCAGTCAATCGACGCTTATCAAGCTGATTGTACCAATCTCGATAAAGATTTACCGCTTCATTACTTAGCTTATAAGTTTTGGGTAGAAAACCTACTAATTGCTTATAAGTATTGTACAGCAATTCCGAAAAATTATTAACTGTCGCATCTTCAGGAAAAGGAGCTGGTTTTTGAGGTAAAACACACCATAGAAAACGAGCCCATTGACCAGAAGGATCTCGAAAATCGCCCATCAAAGAGCGTAAAGTATCAGGTTGAATGCTACCTGTTAGGGAATAAGCCGCTTGTTGGATAAATAATCGCTTATTACAAGCACGGCTAACTTTTTGAGCACTTCCATCTCTTCCTGATAACAGACTTTCTTTATCCGTTCCTCTACCATTGCGATATTGGTTTTGCCCCCGAATTAAACCAGACAGTTCATCAAACCAACCAAGGAAACCTCTTTCAGGTTGATTAGCCTGGATTTGAATAATTGCTTCACGGGTAGCATCTGTTACAAAATATTCTCGTGGTGTTGGTTGGGGAGGAAGAGGCTCATGATCTTGGATGGCTTTACATTGCTGTTGCCAAGCAAATAAAGCTTGTTGATATTCCTGTTCTGCTTCAGCCTGAAGACGAAATAGAGGACGAAGAATCATTTTTTGAGCAGGAGATTTTCCACTACCTGATTCTGCTACAAGTCCAGTATAAAGAACTGGTATGGCAAAAAAATCAGTAGCTTCAATCAATTCTAATCGAGAACCGACTTTCAGCAAACTAGCGATTACTGGTAGCAAAGTAGTCAGCATGGCCGCATCGGTTACTCCTAACCATTTTGCCACGCTACTTAAAGGAGTCAAAGCAGGAAGATAATCCGCTAGACAGATTTGTTGATCTTGAATCTGAATCAGTTGCTTCAACTCTAAAGCACGATCGTTTCGGCTCTCTTTTTGTTCGCAGTCTTCGGCCACCACATTAACGAGAGTTTTAATTAAACTAGTACTTCGAGCAAACTCATCAGACCATTGAATCATTTTACTAGTCATTTCTATGGTTGAAGGAGATGTTTGTAGGAATTGTCGAATTTGCTGTTGAAGTTGTTCAACATTATTTTTAGGTTTTGCTTGCTGGTTATTTGTGTTTGTGATTCTGGAGACAGATTTTCTAGTTGATAAGCTGATCTGCTTTTTCCAACGTAATTCTGGTAATGCCACATTAGCTCGATGAGCAAATTCTGTGGCTATATTTTCTAAGTGTTCTAAGGTTTGATGGTGTCCATCTCCCCCCAGCATTCGATCGATAAATTGAATAGGATTACCACCCACGTTACAACCAAAACAATACCAGTTATTATTTTTGGTGTTGACACTAAAGGCTGTTCCAGTTTCATTAGGATGAGTACGATCTGGAAAAGGACAACTTCCTTTAACCTCATTACCTACTTGTTGAAAGTTAGTAACATAATGACCATAAATCTGCTCCCAATTCAACCTTGGTAGACATTCATTAGAAATAAAGGCATAAAGAAAAGCTTTACGTTTTTCGTTGGGATCTTTTTCTAATGATG
>CAZXBK010000284.1:0-3738 GCA_964638765.1 uncultured Synechococcus sp.
CAAAGGGGGATTTAGGGGGATCCGCAGTAGGGTACAGAAACTATCGAGAATCCCTCCGTCTGAACCACGTCTCTTTGAAAAGTAGGCAAAGCGGAACCTACTGAAACCCCTTCCGCCCTTCGGGCACCTTCCCCAAGGAAGGATGTAGATTATCTTCATAAGTGACGATTTTTGGTGGACTCTTACAGAGTTTTTTAGGCTTTCATTTGCTGCTTTTTCTCTTTTTTCAGATCCCGTTGCGCAGCAGCAGCCAGATCCGCATCCATTAACGTTTGACCTGTTGCCGCGAGGTACACATCATCGAGACTAGGGCGCGACTGACTCAAACTAAAAATCGGTAAATCTGCCCCCTGAATCGTTTGCTCGATAGCACTGAGATGATTACCTTGGCTACTCACAACCAAATTTAGGGAATTCCCTTGGGAACTATTGACAATCACCGACTCAACAAACTCTAATTTTTCGACGATGCCCACCGCCTTTGCCGCATCTTCATCAGATGTAAACTCTTGAATCCGGAGAGTCACGCGATCGCCGCCCACTTTATCCTTGAGTTCATTAGGTGTACCAGCCGCAATCACCTCACCTTTGTCGATAATGGCGAGATTATCCGCGAGGGCGTCAATTTCCTCAAGGTAATGACTTGTAATCAAAACCGTTGTACCAGCAGCCCGTAACTGTCGGAGAAAATCCCACACAATGACGCGACTCTCGATATCAAGACCCACTGTCGGTTCGTCGAGTACGAGCACATTCGGTTGATGGAGCAGACCCGCCGCCAAATCCAGACGCTTGCGCAAACCACCAGAGTAGGTTCCCGTTTTCTGGTCGGCATAATCAGCCAAACCAAGAGCTGCTAATAATTGTTCTACCCGCTGGGGAATAAATTTTTTCGGTAAATGGTAGAGCGCCGCCTGAAGATTGAGCAGTTCACGACCCGTTAAGATTTTGTCGATCGCCACTTCCTGCGCCACATAGCCCAAACGTTGACGGACAGATTTAGGTTTCTCTAACGCCGAGATACCACATACTTCGATTTTGCCCGCATCAGGTCGCGCTAAGGTACATAGACAGCGAATTGTCGTTGTTTTACCAGCACCATTAGGACCGAGCAAACCAAAAATTGTGCCGCGCTCAACCTCAAAGGAAACATCCTTGACAGCGGGATTTGTGCCGTAGCTTTTCTGAAGATTTTGAATGGCAACTGCAACGGTCATGGCAATTTTATATCTCGTAAATTCTTAAAACGCTCGATTACGTATTCTATCGAATTCCCTACAACTCGTACTTTTCGCAAACGCGATCGCCGATAAATTGCACCAAAGGTTTAAAAACCGGGATTAAGTCAGAACGACTAGCCGTTAACGACGGAAAGGGTCTACTGCCATAGTCCTTGCCGACCTCTAGCGGGAAAATAGCTTGGGGTTCAAGGGTGGCGATCGCCCCACCAGCCGCCTGAACAATGGCCCAAACCGCGGCAATATCCCAAATTTTTGGCGTAGCCTCTACGCCCCCAAGCGCAGCACCTGTCGCCACAATGAGAATGTTGTAACTTGCCACACCCATTAGCCGAATTTTGCAGGGAAAAGGCTGTTGAGCTGCCACGTCAGTACTACGGGCACAGAGATTAAAAATATGATTTAGGCTCGGTTCGTCAGGACTCGTGTGAATCGCCTCGTCATTACAGTAGGCACCTGTCGGCCCCGTTAAACCCGAATCACCGTACCAATAACCGTGAAAAGATTGACGAATGACTGGGAAATGCACATATCCAAAAACAGGAGTGCCTTTATATAAAAGTCCCATCGAGATGCCCCAGATAGGGATGCCCCGCGTGAAATTCGTCGTGCCATCAATCGGGTCAATCACCCAGCACCAATCGTTTGCTGGAAAAATGTGTTTTGTCTCTTCACTCAGCACGCCATGCTCTGGAAAAGTTTCGGCGATCGCCTGACGAATCTCTGCATCAGACCATTTATCCGCTTCCGTAACCAAGCTGCCATCATCCTTCCGTACAGCCTGTAACTTACCGAATTTTCCTAATAGCTCATCGCCAATGCGGTGACTTGTTTGAGAAGCAAAAGAAAGTACATCATCCCAAAACGAATTATCAACCATAAATCCTAAAAAATTAGTTCGCAATTAATCCTTGGCGATCGCCCTTAGCCTAACAGTATCGCACCACGGAAACAACGGATAAATAAGGATTGTATCAGCGACAAATCATTAATGTGGACGGAGGAAATCGCGAGTCTAGACCGCCGGTTTAATTGAGACGACAGCATAACCCTGGGGATCTAAGTACTTTGTGGCAGCGGCTTGTATGTCGGTAGCCGAAATTTTGTGGATGCGGTCAACATAGCCGAGGGCTGGATCGAGGGAACCAAACAGCGACTGATAGTAACCGTAAAGATTCGTGCGATCGCCGGGACGCTCATTGCCAAAGATAAAGCGATTCGCCACTTGGGTTTTGACCCGCTCGACCTCTTGCTCTAGAACGGACTCTAGTTGAACCGTTTGAATGTGAGCGAGAATTGCCGCTTCAACTTCTGGAATATTTTCGGTAGGGAGCTTCGCAGAAATATAAATAATGCCTTGGTGCTTTTGGGTAAAGTTACTGACACTAATCTGGGAGACCAAACCACGCTGTTCCCGCAAGTCCCGGTAAAGACGAGCTACTTTCCCTTGTCCCAGAATCATCGCGAGCAGATCCAGAGCGTAGGTTTCTTCTAAATCTTTCAGACCCGGCACACGCCACATCATCACTAGACGAGCCTGCTGGATACTCTCGTCTTCGTATTCCCGGCGTACAACTTCATTAAAGGGCTGCTCTGCTTCTAACCCAGTAAGGGTAGGAACTTCAGCGGCAATCGTTTTCGGCTGGTATAGCTTGTCAAAGGCTTCTGCCACCAACTCAATCAGGCGATCGCTCTCCAGATTTCCGGCAACAGCAGCGGTCATGCGGTGGGGCTGATACCAAAATCCGTGAAAATCACGCATTTGTTGTGGCTTTAATCCTTCAATGACGGATGCAGGGCCAAGGACGGGACGGCGATAGGGCAAGGTTTCAAACCCTGTTTCAATCGCTCGGAAATAAATGCGACGGCGGGGGTTATCCTCAGAGCGGCGAATTTCTTCTAAAACAACGTGGCGTTCCCGCTCAAAGGCAGCGTCTGGAATGCTGGGGTTTAATAAAACATCGAGTTGTAGAGGCGCTAGCTCAGCAAAATCTTTTGGGGCGCAGGTGATGTAGTAGTGGGTATATTCCTGACTTGTGGCGGCGTTGGTCACAGCCCCCTTTGCTTCTATGCGCTGCTCAAATTCACCGCTGGCAATACTCGGCGTACCTTTAAAAATCATGTGCTCTAGAAAATGAGCCATGCCATTAATGCTGTCTGCTTCGACAACGGAACCAATATTCGTCCAAACATTCAGGCTTACGGCATCGACTGGCACCTGTTCTGCAACCACAGTTAAACCATTGGGCAATGTTTTGATTGTTGGTTTGTTGAGGCGTGGTGGTGAGACTAGGATTGAGGTCATGTGAAGAGCAGAGCTGTTTTTGCGACTTATGGTTGCAGGTCTATTTACTTTAACGCAATGTTCGTCATCGGGTTTCTACAATAGCTTTTGGCGATCGCCCCATGATTTTTATGGGGACGTCATTGAGGTGCATCCTCAGTTAACTGTTGCAACCGATAAACAATCTATGTGCTAAACAAGTTAGTTTTAAATCAA
>CAZXBK010000285.1:0-3610 GCA_964638765.1 uncultured Synechococcus sp.
TCCTTTATTTGATCGCCAAAGTCCCGTCGTTGCAGGTGGCGATTACATCACGACGGAATCTGGTACAGGCTTAGTTCACACGGCTCCTGGCCATGGTCAGGAAGATTACATCACTGGTCAAAAATATGGTTTGCCATTGCTTTCTCCGGTGGATGCAGAAGGAACCTTAACGGCTGAAGCAGGTGACTTTGCGGGTCTGAATGTTCTTGATGGTGCTAACGACAAAATTATTGCAGCGCTCAAAGATAAGCAAGCATTGCTCAAAGAAGAAGCTTATCAACACAAATATCCCTATGATTGGCGGACAAAGAAACCCACCATCTTCCGCGCAACAGAACAATGGTTTGCATCGGTAGAAGGGTTCCGTGATCAAGCTCTCACCGCCATTAAAGATGTCCGTTGGATTCCGGCGATCGGTGAAAATCGCATTACGCCCATGGTCGGCGATCGCAGTGATTGGTGTATTTCTCGTCAGCGGACTTGGGGCGTTCCCATTCCTGTGTTCTACGACGAGGAAACGAATGAGGAACTGCTCAACGAAGAAACCATCAATTATGTTAAAGCTTTAATTGCAGAACATGGCTCTAACGTTTGGTGGCAAAAGCCTGTAGAGGAATTGTTGCCTGAAAGCTATCGTAATAACGGTCGCACCTATCGCAAGGGCACAGACACTATGGATGTCTGGTTTGATTCTGGTTCTTCTTGGGCAGCAGTTGCCAAGCAGCGTGATGGCATGGATTACCCTGTCGATATGTATTTAGAAGGATCTGACCAACACCGGGGTTGGTTCCAATCCAGTTTGCTCACCAGTGTTGCGGTTAATGGTCATGCACCTTACAAAACAGTTTTGACCCATGGTTTTGTGCTCGATGAAAAGGGTTACAAAATGAGTAAGTCCCTTGGTAATGTCGTTGATCCAACCATCATTATCAATGGCGGCAAAAATCAGAAAAAAGAACCTCCCTATGGCGCTGATGTGTTGCGTTTATGGGTTTCTTCTGTGGACTACTCTTCTGATGTGCCCATCGGTCAAACTATTCTCAAACAGTTAGCTGATGTCTACCGCAAGATTCGTAATACAGCCCGTTTCCTTCTCGGTAACATCCATGACTTTGATCCTGCAAAAGATGCTGTTCCCTATGCTGAATTAGCGGACTTGGATAAGTACATCCTGCATCAAGCCAGCAATGTCTTTAGTGAAGTGACTGAAGCATTTGAGGACTTCCAGTTCTTCAAGTTCTTCCAAAAAGTACAAAACTTCTGCGTTGTGGATCTTTCCAACTTCTACCTTGATATTGCGAAGGATCGTCTTTACATCTCTGATGCGAATTCCCCTCGCCGCCGCAGCTGCCAAACCGTCATTGCTCTTATTCTTGAGACCCTAACTAAGGCGATCGCCCCCGTACTTTGTCATATGGCAGAGGACATCTGGCAGAACCTCCCCTACGAAACCAACGAAAAATCTATCTTTAATGCAGGTTGGTTTAAGTTGGATGAGCAATGGACGGTTGATGAAGCGCTATTCCAGAAATGGGAACAGTTGCGGGAGATCCGTAATGGCGTAAACCAAGTGCTCGAAAAAGCTCGTACCGAAAAAATGATCGGTGCATCCCTCGAAGCGAAAGTTGTGATGCGTGATGTTGATGGCAAGTTGACTGATTGGTTGTCTCCTCTCAATCCTGAAGGCGGTTTAAATGATGGTAACCACATCGACGAATTGCGTTATTTGTTGTTAGTTTCCCAAGTGAAGTTTGTTGATGATGCCCTCGACGGAGAGGAATATCAAGACACCCTTGAACTAGCAGATGGCAAGTTACAAGTCGCAATTAAAAAAGCTGATGGTCATAAATGTGAGCGCTGCTGGAATTATTCCGAGACAGTTGGTTCATTTTCTGATGACCCTACAATCTGCGATCGCTGCAACGAAGCGCTCCAACACAATTTCTAACTAACAATGATTCGGCGGGTGAAAATCCCGCTTTTTTCTTACCCGATTAATGGATTTTCAGCATTTCTTTTCTTATTTAATGGCTCCCAGCTTGCGCATTCCAATGGGAATCGTGCTGGCTTATCTCGGTGCACTTGTCGGTAGCGCCGAATTATTGAGCCGTAAAACACATATGAGTGCTGAGCTTACCCGAAAAATTGTCCATATTGGCAGCGGAAATGTCATTCTTATTGCATGGTTAGGCGATATCCCCGGCGAAATGGGAGTTGCCGCAGCCTTTGTCGCTGGAATAATTGCGTTAGTCTCTTATTTCTTACCGATTCTGCCGAGTATTAATAGCGTTGGGCGACAAAGTCTTGGCTCATTTTTCTATGCGCTGAGTATGGGAATTTTAATCTGGTGGTTTTGGTCAATTAATCAGCCTTATTTTGCAGCCCTCGGTATCCTCGTAATGACTTGGGGTGATGGTTTAGCCGCCGTTATCGGCACTAATTTTGGCAAGCATCCTTATAAAATATTTGGCAATAAAAAAAGCTATGAAGGCACCGCCACAATGTTTTTGGTGAGTTTGGCGATCGCCTTCCTACTTCTAACCCCTTTAAGCCTATTGGCATGGCAACAAATCCTAATCGCTGCAGTAATTGCCCTCGCCGCAACGTTCCTCGAAAGCTTTGCCCAGTTCGGTGTTGATAATTTGATTGTGCCAGTAGGAAGCGCCGCTATCGCCTTCTTCCTCAGTCAATATTTCGTCGCAATTTAGATTGCCTTAGGAAAAGAATTGATCTTGGCGATCGCCATCAGTTCAAGGGCATCATTAGTGACTTTGATATTTTTCACGCTAAATTCCATTCCACTAAACATCAAGCCATTCAGATTGAGCAGATCTAATAAATTGCTTTCTATGGTTGTAAAAACGCTCTCAAATTTTGTGTCGTTATCTGAGCGTTCAGTCGTTTGGAAGGCGATCGCCTTTTGATTGATATCGTAGCCAACCGTAAAATTACTGCTGAGCTCATGAACTGTCGCATTACCTGACCCACCTAATGTCGTTGTGACGTTCAGGATGTTTGGTAAATCTAAGGTGCAGCTGAGATTCCTGACAGTGAAAGCTGCTGAAACTGCATCGCTGAGTTTACGGAACAGTGCATCCCCTAAATCCGCACCACTGACTTCTAGTAATGCATTTCCAAAAGCTGGTTCCCGCAGTTGTACATTGCCCATCAGTGCCTTAAAAGGGTGCACACTAATGTTTTCGATGAGCAGAGAAAAATCTGTCGCCCGAAATCCCTGAGAAGTAACAACCTTTTTCCCTTCCATCGTAAAAGACGAAATAATGCCCTGGGAAAGCTCCTGAGGATCAACTTTTACATTGACAGAAAAAGACTCTGACTCCTGCATTTGACTAGCTAGCGCTGCCGTTGCAATGCGATTAATTGCCTGTTCGCCTAAGCCGTCGAGATTTTTCAGCATGTTCGTTCATCATTTTTAGCGGTTTACATAAGATAACGCATTACCGACCCCAATCTTGAGCACAAAAAAAGCCCCCGCAAGGGGGGCTAAGATTGCTAACTCTAAAGATTTAGAGCGCGTTACCACGAGGAAGAACTTCCTCAGGGAATACAAATTGTTCATGGGGTTGGTCTTGGGGAGCCATCCACGCAC
>CAZXBK010000286.1:0-3582 GCA_964638765.1 uncultured Synechococcus sp.
TGTCTCGCTGGGTTGATTGGGGCGATCGCACGACCTGTGTATTGTTCGGTGACGGTGCTGGTGCTGTGGTCTGCCAAAGGGAGGAAGTAGATCAACTCCTTGGTTTTGAAATGTATAGCGACGGTAGCCAAAACCATTGTCTTAATTTGTCTTACCAAGCTAACCCCAAATACCTGGTTCACGATCTAACAATCCAAAAAGGCGAATACCAAGCCGTTACCATGAACGGGCGTGAAGTGTATCGGTTTGCAGTGGCTAAGGTGCCGGAAGTTGTAGAAAAAACATTATTTAGATCAGAAATAAGTGTTGATGATATCGACTGGCTCATTTTGCACCAAGCCAATCAACGCATTATTGATGCGGTCGCTAAACGTTTAAAGTTGCCCTCTGAAAAGGTGATTGCAAATTTACACGAGTACGGTAATACATCAGCCGCATCCATTCCCCTTGCCCTAGACGAGGCGATCAAAGAAGGAAAAATCAAAGCGGGTCAAACCGTTGTCACCTCAGGCTTTGGTGCCGGATTGTCGTGGGGCTGTGCAATTTTCCGGTGGGGTAAAGCCTAATCTCCACAAACAACTCAGTTATTTATCAAGGGGTGGTCGTTTCTTTTGCAGGAGCGATCGCCTCTTTTGCGATAAGCACTTCGAGAACATCTCTGACAATTGGTGCCGCAACAGTTCCACCGTAGGAATTCGGCGCCTTTGGTTCATCGACAATGGCGAGTACCACGTATTTGGGGTCTTCAACGGGAAAAATGCTGACAAAACTCGTGATTTTTTTACCGACTAAGTAGACTCCATTTTTTGCTTTTTGGGCTGTACCTGTCTTGCCTGCAATGCGATAACCTTCAATTTTCGATGCTTTACCACTGCCATTATCAACGACTGTTTCCATCATCTCCACGACCTGGCGAGCCGCTGTCGGCGAAAACAGTTGTACAGGTGTTGTGGGAGTAGTCTCTGTTGATGTTGCGTCGTCTGCTTCCATGTCACTATCGATGGTTTGCCACTCACCTTTGCTATCGATAAGTCCCTGGACAACACGAGGTTCCACTAATTTTCCACCATTGGCAAGGGCGGCGTGGAGTTGGACAAGTTTGAGGGGGGTTAAGGTAAATCCCTGCCCAAAGGAACTGGTTGCAGATTCAATTTGACCAGCGGTAAAGGTCTCGCGATTTTTAATAAAACCGACAGCTTCTCCCGGCAAATCCACACCTGTACCTTTTTCAATTTTTAGTGCTTGTAGTTTTTCGTAGTAGTCACCGGCGCTGATTTTTTGCATCAACTGCACCATGCCAATATTGCTAGATACACGCAAAATTTTTGCAGGGTCAACATAGCCATAGCCGCCACGTTGATCGAAATCGTGGTTTTTAATGGGCCAAGTATTAATCGTCATTTGACCGGGATCGTACACAACAGTATCCGGCTGAATAACCCCCGCATCAAGGGCGATCGCCACATTGATTGGCTTAAAAGTAGAACCGGGTTCATAGAGATCAGAAACCACCCAGTTCTTAAATAAATTAATTTGCTCTTCCGGCGAATAGGAAAAATATTCGTTGGGGTTGTAGGTCGGCTCACTGGCAAGGGTTAACAAATCCCCAGAATGGACATCCATCACAATCACAGCGCCACGCTCTGCGTTGTAGGCTGCCATTTGGTTTTTTAGAGATTCCCGCGCTGCCCGCTGTAAGGTCAAATCCAACGTCAGCTTTACCTGCCAATCATCATATTTAAGTAGGCCAGCTTCTAAATTTGATGGTAAAAGCGAACCATTACCCGAACGGGTGAGTTGCAGCACCACAGGGTCACGCTGAATAAGATGCTTCTGCCGAAATTCAACCCCTGTTTGACCCACATGGTCAAAATCCACAAAGCCAATGACTTCCGCTGCCACTTCTTTCTGGGGATAAAAGCGCGCAAAACGATTGATCAGTTCTACACCGTCTAAGCGCAAATCACGAATCGTATTCGCAACATCTCCTTCAAGATAATGGGTAATCAAGATACCGCTCTCTTGACTGCGAAATTCCTGCTCTAAGTCAGAGGCTTCTTGATCGGGTAGTACCGCCGCGAGGTGATGGGCAACATAGCGATAGGCATCCTGAGAGGCGTATTCTGGTGTGCCGTCCTTGAGCCTAGAAGGAAGATTAAAACCGTTAGGGTGGACGTAGAGACTGTAGACAATTTGGTCAATCGCTAATGCATTACCGTTGCGGTCAATAATAGTGCGACGCGGTATGTAAGGACGCAGGGTTACTCGTTGCTGCTCCTTGACCATCGTATTGAGGCGTTCGTACTGGAAAACTTGTAAATATAAAACGCGACCAATTAAGCCAGTAATCCCACAAAAGAAAATTAGCCAAATTAAAATTAACCGTGATCGCAGCGCATTCCCACCAACAGACTTGATTTTCTTGCGTCTTTTGGTCACATTTTGGCGGCGATACGGAGCCGAGGCATTTAATTGCTGAGACCTTGGGCGGCGTGAGCGATTAACGGTCATATCAGCGTAGGTATTACTACAGTTAGGACAGTATTGATCTTAGTTCAATACACTATTTCTTATAACAAAGCAGCATAACCTTCTAGTAACCAATGGGAGCTTGGTTGTCGATAGGCTGCAAACTAGGCTGTGTTTGGGGACGTAATTTTACCGCGGGTGGTGCAGGCACAAAGACATTGTGGTCGGGTTTTGGGGTGACCAAATCTGTTCCCGATGCTTCTGACTGCTCAACTAATTGTTGCTTAATGCTCTCGTTATTGGTGACGAAGCCCTGCTCGTCGTCCCGCAGACGATCTAGTTTGGCGTAGGCATCACCCCAAACTTTCTGGTTATAAACAGTGCAGGCATATAAGCCGACGGCTGTACCGATGCTGGCGATCGCCAAAAATTGTGTAAATCGTTGACCCATAGCCAATAATTTTAACTTTGTGTGGGGAGCTGGTGTAGAAACTTTCTTTGGCGATGTGGTTGGTGCTTTGAGAGGAACAACCGGAGTACGCGGAGGAACAGCTTTGACAGGTCTTAAACCAGAACCTTGCTGCACAAACTTTCGCTTACGGGGTTGTACCGGAAGCTGAGGTGTTTGCCAAGGTCGAGGAGCGACTGCCATGGGGATGTTTGCGACTCTACAAAAAACAAATTGCCACTAAGTGCCATTGTAATCACGTCTTCTAACTTTTCAGCATTTTTCGGCTCGTTTTCCTCTATTCTTACCGATATTTCGTGATTATCAATATTCATGTACTTGTTTTTTTGAGCCAAAGAATTGAGAAATGTATCAACTTAGTACGGGTGTATTTATTGTCTCGGATTTACCTTTTATCCAGAGGAGAACAAGCGTTTTACTGTTTTGCTTTTTCTAGAATATTGAGTGTCCAAAAAGCATTTCAAAATAGAGGCGATCGCCGCTGTTTTTATCTTGACTTTTTGATGCCGAGCCAAATCTTTTTGAGTTTAAAGAACACCCTTAGAGCTGGGGATTGTCGCCGCCCGTCGGGGATCAATCTCTAGGGCCATCCGCATTGCTCGGGCAAAAGCTTTAAAAGTTGCCTCAATAATATGGTGGGAATT
>CAZXBK010000287.1:0-3569 GCA_964638765.1 uncultured Synechococcus sp.
CACTACCTAAGCCTTGGAACATGACCCACGAAAGGAAGAAATTAGCAACAAAAATTGCGAGTAAAGAAGTGACTACCGCTGTCGTTGTAGATTGACCAACGCCTTTTGCACCACCAGAGGTCGTTAAACCCCAGCTACAACCAATTACAGAAATTAAACCGCCAAATACTACCGCTTTAATTAAGGCACTGAAGATATCCCAAAACTGTAAAAAAGTTTGGACGGAGTTCATAAATACCGACTGGGGAATTTGATACAAACTCGCCGCGATTAACAGGCCACCGAGCATACCCGTTAGTAACGACAAGATCGTCAAAATTGGCAACATCAGGCAACAAGCTAGAAAGCGAGGAATCACCAAATAATCAATGGGGTCAGTGCGCAAAATATGTAACGCGTCGATTTGCTCTGTAACCCGCATTGTGCCAATTTCTGCTGCAAAGGCTGAACCTACGCGACCCGCCAAAACCACCGCCGTCAAAACAGGAGCCAGCTCCCGTGTCAGTGATAATCCCAACACACCACCTACTGCCGTGCCTGCACCAAAGTAAATAAATTCCCGTGCGACTTGAATGGTAAATACCATCCCGACAAAACCTGCTGTTACTAAAGCGATGAGCAGCGAATCCGGTCCCACAGCAGACATTTGTTCAACAGTCATCCGGCGGTTAAAACGTCCCTTAAATAGGTGAACAATGACCTGTCCTCCCAAAAAAACAGCAGCAGTTAAGCGCTGTAACCATTTTCCTAGGGCACTATTGGTGCTAATTCTACCGAGCATAGGGGGAAGCAAGAATGATGACTGAACAAATCATACCAACTCCCTTTCAAGAAAAACGATGAAATGTATCTACGTGAGCTAATAGTGGGATGGCGATCGCCCCTATTTCTTTCCTCATAAACCCTATTTATCATCACCGGATTCAACGCGGAATCGTTCTACAGAAGATAGGAGGTCTCGCGCAATGCCCACAAGATTTTGGAGCGAACCCGCAACCCGCTGGGATTCTTGGGAGGTTTCTTGTGCCGTTAATTCCACCGACTGCATTACCTGTGCCACCGCTCTGGAGTTCTCCCGCTGTTCGACGGTATCAGCTGTGATGGATCGTACAAGTGCGTCAATTCGATTTGATACCTGAATAATATCTTCGAGGGATTGCTTTGCTTGTTCCGCCCGCTTCGTACCGTCAATTACCTGCTGAGTACCTTCTTCCATTGCCGTCATTACCAGACTTGTCTCAGACTGAATCTGTAATACGATTTGCTCAATTTCTTTTAGTGCTTTCGCAGATCTATCCGCAAGCTGTCGGACTTCATCCGCAACGATCGCAAAACCCTTACCAGATTCACCCGCACGAGCCGCCTCGATGGATGCGTTTAATGCGAGCAAGTTTGTACGAGACGCAATTTGAGAAATTACCGCGACAATCTTGGAAATTTCTTGGGAAGATTCCGCCAAACGCTTTACTTTGCGAGCTGTTTCTGCCACCGTCTCCCGAATCTGCAAAATACCAGCTACCGTGTGTTCTACCGACTCACCACCTTTTAGGGCTGTTGCCGATGCTGTCCGGGCAACTTCCTCTGCTTCACGGGCGTTTTCTGCCACACGCTGAATGGAGTCGGTCATCATTTGTACCGAGTTCAGTGTGACCGCCAGCTCTTCCGCTTGTCGCAATGCATCACTAGACAGACCCCGCGCAAATGATTCACTGTCAGCAGAGTTTTGGTTTACCTGTCGGGCTGCCTGTTTTACCTGTTGGACAATCTCCCGTAGGTTTTGAATGGTTAAGTTAAACGCGTCCGCAACCGCACCTAACACGTCGGCAGTCACTTCTGCTTGTACTGTCAAGTCACCACGGGCTGCACCTTCCACATCGTCTAGGAGTCGAATTACCTGGCGCTGCAAGTCTTCCTTCGACTGCTCTGTTTCTTCGGCACGGCGCTGGGCTTCGCTAGTCGTTGTTAAAATAACTCGCGCCATCTGATTAAAGCCTGTCGCTAATTCGCCAAACTCATCCTCAGAAAATACTGTCGCTTTGACATTCAGATTTCCATTAGAAACCGCATCAAACTGAGTTTGTAAGTTATCTGTACTGCGTTTAATTTGCTTTGTTGTAATTTGGCTAAGGAGCAAAGTCGCACCAAAACTAGCCGAGCCTGTAACCAGTGTTGTTAATGTGCCAAAGATAGCAATGGAGTTTACAAAGTCGCTGGTACGTTTTTCTTCAGGAGTCGCACTTAAGACACAGTAGGTGACAAACGCCGAGGCGAGACAGGAAGCTACACCCGCACCCGCTGCTGTAAACCATTGCTTTTGTTGCAGACCTGCATTTTCAAACCATGCAAAATAGCCTTGCTCTACATCAGAGGTGGCTTCAACGGCTGGCTTTTCAGTAGGCTGGGCAAAACTAGGAACTACTTCCTCGGATGTTTTATCACCGCCGAAAGTTGAGAAAACACTATCATCTTCATCGATAGTTAATTCGCTAGAATCAGCGAAAGAAAGACTATCATCAACATTTCCTAAACTGGAGTCGAAGAGGTTGGTATCGGGCATGTCGGCATCGACATCATCGACATCCATATCAAGGTTCGGTAAATGTTCTAGATCCTCGTCGTTAAAGACGTGGAATTCTTCTAAAAAGCCTTCTTCATTCTCATCATCATCAGAAGCTAAATCTCTATCGTTGAGTAATTCGTCTCCTAATCCGCCCAAACTCATTTCTTCATCGTAGAAGGGCTCGTTATCTGGATCATCGAGATCCAGATCTTGAAAGTTCAGATCACTCGACTTCAGATCATCGTCACCAAAACTGTCATCAATATAAGAGTCTGAAGCATAGCCTTCGGATTGATCAAAATTGTCATAAGCCGGTTCTTCTTCCATACCGCCGCCGGAAAAGTCCGCGCTATTATCTGTACCCATCAACAATGTTTCTTGAAGGTTGCCTGGGTTGGCTGGAGGAGCGTCAAAACTATCGTCAAAGTCGAACTCATTGTCAATGCTTGCTTCTGCAAAGCTTTCTTGAGGAGGCGATTCAACAGCAAGGGTTCCCAAGGTTTGAGGAGAATCTTGACTATTCTCTTCGGGAAGATCCTGAAAGTCACCTAAGTCTAGATCTCCTTCATCAGTGCCGAAATCGTTAAGGGCTTCTGGATTGAAATCGACAAAGTCTTCTGATTCGCTGTTAAAGTCTTCGCCAAAATCATGGTCAAGAGATGAAGATGATTCTGATTGGTCAAATTCGTTACTTGAAAAGGCATCTACATTTTGGCGATCGCCACCACTAGAAGGTAAAACAAATGTTTGTTCTGCCTCATTATTAGCCTCCGCAACAAAACTACCAAGCTGCTCATCAAAACTCGATACATCTATATCACCGAGACTAGAAGACTCATCTACAAAGGGGAAATCTTCATCAAAGTCATTGCTGAACCCTTCATCGTCAGACTCAAATGTATTAGTGAAAGGCGAACTAAAGTTATCTTCGCTATTTGCTTCGAAGCTAGAATCTAAAGATTCTTCTGAGGAAAATGGATTAGAGAAATCATCCTCACTGACGAGTTCT
>CAZXBK010000288.1:0-1159 GCA_964638765.1 uncultured Synechococcus sp.
CGCGTTACGGCATGATTGCCTATGCCTCCAGTCTAGATCAGGGTGGGCCGTTTGGAATAAACGCAGAAGACTGTGCGTATTTATTGCAAGCGATTGCGGGGCACGATGCGCGTGACTCCACCAGCATGAATCAACCTGTGCCAGATTATCTTGGTAGTTTGAATGAATCGGTAAAAGGGTTGCGCATTGGGTTGCCGGAAGAATTTTTTCAGGAAGGATTAGATAGCGACATTGCCAATAAAATTGAACAAGCATGTGATGTATTAAAAGATCTTGGCTGTGAAATAAAAACCATTTCATTACCAAATGCCAAGTTAGCCATTGCGGCTTATTACGTTATTGCACCTGCAGAGTGTTCATCCAATCTTTCTCGTTTTGATGGTGTGCGCTTTGGTTATCGTTGTGAGCATCCAAAAAACTTGGATGACATGTATCGCCGTTCTCGCAGTGAAGGCTTTGGCGATGAAGTGAAGCGACGCATTATGGTGGGGACTTATGCATTATCGGCTGGGTATTACGATGCGTATTATATTAAAGCACAAAAAATTCGCCGCTTAATCAGTGAAGATTATAAGAATGCCTTCAATGAAGTGGATGCCGTGTTAAGTCCAACTACGCCTACCACGGCATTTAAAGTCAATGAAAAAACCGATGACCCAATTACTATGTATCTTTCGGATATTTACACTATTGGAGTTAATCTTGCCGGGCTGCCGGGCATATCCTTACCCGTAGGTTTTCAAAATGAATTGCCGGTGGGCATGCAACTGGTGAGTAATTACTTTGATGAGCAAACCCTATTAAGACTGGGGCATCAATACCAACAACAGGTCGATCATCATCTGCAAGTGCCTAAAGGATTTGAAACGTCATGAGTAGTGAATGGGAAGTGGTGATTGGGTTAGAGATACACACGCAGCTCAACACTAAAACGAAAATCTTTTCCGCCGCGGCGACGGCTTATGGCGCGCAACCTAACACACAAGCCTGCGCGGTAGATTTAGGTTTGCCGGGAGTGTTACCGGTATTAAACCAAGAAGCAGTCAGTAAAGCCGCGCAATTTGGTTTAGCGGTCAATGCCACCATCAATGATGGGTCGGTATTCGATCGTAAAAATTATTTTTATCCTGATTTGCCAAAAGGCTATCAAATAAGTCAG
>CAZXBK010000288.1:1259-3566 GCA_964638765.1 uncultured Synechococcus sp.
CAGTACTTAGGAATTTGCGACGGCAATATGCAAGAAGGATCGTTTCGTTGTGATGCCAATGTCTCCGTGAAGCGCAAAGGTGATTCGCAGTTAGGCACGCGCACAGAAACAAAAAACTTAAACTCGTTTCGGTTTGTCGAGCGCGCCATCAATTATGAAATTGAACGTCAAATTGATGTGATTGAAAGTGGCGGTAAAGTCGTTCAGGAAACGCGTTTGTATGATGCAGATGATGATTCCACGCGCGCCATGCGCAGTAAGGAAGAAGCAAATGACTACCGTTATTTTCCAGATCCAGATTTATTGCCGGTGGAATTTTCCTCTGAGTTACTGGAAAAACTTAAAGCAGAATTGCCTGAGTTGCCGGATGCGAAGCAACAACGGTTTTGTTCGCAATACCAATTAAGTGAAGAAGATGCGATGCAATTATCTTCGTCTCGTGAGTTGGCACAATATTTTGAAGACACCGCCCAGCATGTGTCAGGTCAAGAAAAACTGGTGGCAAATTGGGTGTTAGGTGAATTGTCTGCGGCACTTAACCAGCATGATGTGTCGATTACGCAAAGCCCGGTCAGCACAGAAAAATTTGCGCAGTTGATTGCGCGCATAGCTGACAACACCATCTCTGGCAAAATTGCTAAAGAAGTGTTTCAGATCATGTGGTCTGATAATAAAACGGCGGATCAGATCATCGAAGAAAAAGGTTTGCAGCAAATATCCGATGTGGGTGAGTTGGAATCCATTATTGATCAAGTCATTGCAGATAATCCTAATCAGGTGGAGCAATACAAATCCGGTAAAGATAAAGTGTTTGGCTTTTTTGTCGGTAACGTCATGAAAGCGACCAAAGGCAAAGCCAATCCAAAACAAGTCAACGAGCTGCTAAAGAAAAAGCTGTCCTGAATATTTATGAATGTATTAATTGTCTATGCTCATCCCAATCCGTTGAGTTTTAATCAGTCGATTCTGAAAGTCGTGAATTCTGCGTTTAAACGAAAGGGTGCCACGGTTCGAATAAAAGATTTATATGCAGAACGTTTTGATCCGGTGCTTGCAGAGTCGCAATTGTCTTTGCAAAACGAAGGCAAACTGCCCGATGAAATTAAGCGCGAACAAGAGCAAGTCACGTGGGCAGATACCATTGTGGTGATTTATCCACTGTGGTGGTTTGATCGCCCGGCCATTTTAAAAGGCTGGTTTGATCGTGTGTTTACCAATGGTTTTGCGTTTAGTTTTGACGAGCACGGCGTGCAAGGCTTGCTGACGGGCAAACGCGGCATGGTTGTGGTGACCGCAGGAGGCACCAAAGAAGACTTTGGTAAAAATGCTGATCTCCTCACCCAAAGTACCACGGAAGGAACACTGGCATTTTGCGGTATTACCGATATTGTGGATCGTGTGTATTACTCTGTGCCAATTGTGGAAGATCAAGCACGTAAAAAAATGTTAGATGATGTGGAAGCGATGGTCGACGCGTTTTAGTGATTCGCTTTCGTTAATACTTTTCCTTCCTGTTCCCAGATAGCAATTAATTCATGCAATGCGATAGGGATGGCGACATCCGGATGCTTGCCGCAGTAGTCATTTAACCAGGCAAAGGTATCTTCTGGTGTGGTGGCCCCAGAGACATCATAGACGTCACTATCTGCGTAATTCACCCCAGACACAAAACCGCTCGCCCAGGATTGGTACAAGTGAATATTTTGCACAGCCTGATCAAAGCCGACATTTTTCGGAGTGATGTCGTGAATTAATTCTTTACAGGTGGTCCCACCCCAGCCTTGCGCACTAAACGGCGCCAAAGGCGCATCTTCTTTTGTTTGTGTGGACGCACATGCCATTAAAAAGACACACTGACAAACAATAAAAGAGTGGATCAAACGTTTCATGAGCGCAGTGTATCGAAGAGTTAAAGTTCGCGCAGTAAATCTAAAATAATCTGGCGTTTTTTCTTGGAGAGTCGAAAGTAGCGCTGAGCCACTTCACGCGTCTCTTCATCCTCCAAATTCACCGAATAGGTAGCTTTACCAGAATCTTCAATTCTATGGATATTTTCCATTGCGCCTTTGCCAGTGGCTAGCCACTCAAATTGAACATTGAGAATTTGCGCTAACTTGGTGAGATGAGACGTGCTCGGTGACGCCTTGCCGCGTTCCCAGTGACCACAGGCCCCTCGGGAAATTTTCATACGCTCTGCCAGGCTGGCTTGAGATAACCCCCGCAATTTTCTGGCCTGCGTTATTCGGCTCGCAATCGATGACATCTCGCAAGGATAGTATTGATATCATTGGAGATGTACGATAATTT
>CAZXBK010000289.1:0-3550 GCA_964638765.1 uncultured Synechococcus sp.
GGAAGACTCCATTGCCTTGGCATTGGAAGCCGCTTCTCCGAGGCCACGGTTCACTGAGATTTTGATAACCTTGGGAACTTCGTGAACGTTTTTATAACCAAACTGTTCCGTCAATTTAGGAACAATTGAGTCTTGATAAAGAGTTTTGAGTCGTTGAGACATAGAGCTTAATTTAAACCTCCCTGGGCTTGGTCAGGGAACTAATAGAACTAGTCAAATATTTCAGAAAAATATTGCTTAATTTCTAGTCGATCACTTCGCCAGTCTTTTTCAAAACGCGAACTTTACGACCATCGTCAGTGATTTTGTAACCAATGCGACTAGCAACTTTCTCCTTTTCGGAGTAGTGCATCACATTAGAGCTGTGAATAGGAGCCTCAAAAGTTTGAATCTGACCAGACTCACCTTCTTGTTGGGGCTTCACGTGCTTTGTACGGATGTTGACATCCTTAACAATCACTTTGCTTGACTTGGGTAGGGTTTGGAGAATTTCACCAACCTTGCCCTTATCGCGACCAGAAATCACCTGAACAGTGTCCCCTTTTTTGACGTGCATCTTGTAGCGCGTCGCTGTGGAACTTTTACGTCCTGCCATTAGATAACCTCCGGTGCAAGGGAAACGATTTTAGTGAAGTTTTTATCCCGCAATTCGCGGGCAACGGGACCAAAAACACGAGTACCTTTGGGGTTGCCTTCTGCGTTGATAATGACCGCTGCATTATCGTCAAAACGGATACTCATACCACTTACACGACGTAAGGGCTGACGAGTACGGACGATGACGGCACGGACAATATCAGACTTTTTGACACCCATATTGGGGATTGCCTCTTTCACAACAGCGATGATTTGATCGCCGATGCCACCGTAGCGACAATTCCCTGTACTTAGAACCCGCAAACACATGAGTTTACGAGCACCGCTGTTATCGGCAACATTTAGATAGGTTTGTTGTTGAATCACGGCTTTGTAGTAAGGGTTAGATAGAAAGTTAATTACTATTTGTTGAGAATTTCGGCGATCGCCCAGCGCTTAGTTTTGCTAGTGGGAGGTGTCTCGCGGATGCGAACACGGTCACCGACCTTGCACTGATTCTCTTCATCGTGAGCCTTAAAACGCTTAGTCTTAACCACGATTTTTTTGTATTTCGGGTGAGGAGAACGGTTCTCAACAGCAACAACAACGGTTTTATCCATTTTGTCACTGACAACCAATCCCACTCTTTCTTTAGTAGCCATACAGGGTATTTCTCCGACAGTTACTGAGCTTGAAGTTGACGTTGACGCTCAACAGTCATCAACTGCGCCAAACGATGGCGAGCATGCTTAAACTCATGAGTTTTTTCAAGACGACCAGTAGCCTGCTGCAGACGCAAATCAAATAATTGCTTTTTAACAGCAACAATTTCATCCGCTAAAGCCTGATCATCAAGTTTGCGAGCATCTTCAATCTTTGGTAAAGCCATAATTTAGATGTACTCCACATTACGAGTGACAAACTTAGTTTTGATGGGCAG
This sequence comes from uncultured Synechococcus sp., assembly GCA_964638765.1. GTDB lineage: Bacteria > Cyanobacteriota > Cyanobacteriia > Cyanobacteriales > MRBY01 > MRBY01. The sequence goes on from CAZXBK010000289.1 coordinate 1,517, forward strand.
CTTTTGAGCAGCAAGTCGCATCGCTTCCCGAGCAATGGGTTCTGATACACCATTCATCTCGAACATAATACGACCGGGCTTAACCACTGCGACCCAAAATTCGGGGTTACCTTTACCTGAACCCATACGAGTTTCAGCGGGACGCATGGTGATTGGCTTATCGGGGAAAATCCGAATCCAAATCTTACCGCCACGCTTGATATAACGAGTCATCGCACGACGCGCGGCTTCAATTTGGCGGGCAGTAATCCAGCTTGGCTCAATCGCTTGTAGCGCGTAATCGCCAAACTGCACAGTATTACCACGCTGTGCCATTCCCCGCATACGACCGCGATGCTGCTTACGGAATTTTGTACGTTTTGGACTTAGCATTTTTTCCTAATGGAATAGATAGTAATTGTAGAAACGAGAAATCGAAACATTATCGAAGTCGACGCTACTACTGTTCGCTACGATCTTCAAACTGCTGACGACGAGCTTTACGACGGGGCATTGGTGCAGCATTGGCAGGGGGAACATCTTCCTGTCCGGGAATAATTTCACCCTTAAAGATCCAAACTTTAATGCCAAGAATGCCGTAAATTGTTTGAGCCGTTTTGTAGGAATAATCAATATCAGCTCTTAGGGTATGAAGAGGTACGCGACCTTCACGAACCCACTCTGTACGGGCGATTTCTGCACCGTTCAGACGACCACTGACTTGGATTTTAATTCCTTGCACTTCTGCTCTTTGGGCTCTCTGTACAGCTTGACGTACAACGCGGCGGAAAGAAACACGACGTTCAAGTTGTTGAACAATGTACTCTGCAATCAAGGCTGCGTCCGCATCTACACGAGCAACCTCAACAACATTGATCCGAATTTGACGTTGATCACCAAGAGTCTGTTGGAGACCTGTGCGTAAAGCTTCGATACCAGAGCCACCGCGACCGACAACAACGCCGGGACGAGCAGTATGGATTTCGAGATCAACTTGATCAGCTTTACGCTCGATTAGAACTTTCGAAATGCCAGCATTATTGAGATTTGCATCAACATACTGACGAATTTTGTAGTCTTCTTGGAGAAGTTCAGGATATTGCTTCGAGTCAGCATACCAACGAGATAAGTGCTCTTTAGTAATTCCTAAACGAAAACCAACTGGATGAATTTTTTGTCCCACGGCTTATTCCTTTGCGATAGTGACGATTCGTTAAACGGTATATGTTTACTCAGCAGCTCCGGGAGCTACTGCGACAGTGATGTGACAGGTGGGCTTTCGAATTTGAAAGGCGCGACCTTGAGCACGGGGACGATACCGCTTGAGAACAGGGCCAGCATCAGCAAAAGCAGTACTCACAATGAGACTGGCAGGATCCAAACCTTCGTTATGCTCAGCATTGGCGACAGCGGAACGGAGAACCTTAAGGATCGGCTCGCAGGCGCGGTAGGGCATAAATTCGAGAATAATTAAGGCTTCACGATAGCTCCGACCACGGATTTGATCTAAAACCCGACGCACTTTACGAGGTGACATCCGGATATAGCGGGCAATCGCCTTAACTTCATTTGTAGTATCGATAGACATAATTTGTTATTAACCCTTATCGACGTGCTTTCTTGTCACTTCTGGCGTGGCCTTTAAAAGTCCGAGTCGGTGCAAATTCACCTAACTTGTGACCCACCATCTGCTCAGAAATAAAAACAGGTACATGCTGACGACCGTTATGAACGGCGATTGTATGACCTACCATCTGAGGCAAGATCGTTGAAGCCCGAGACCAAGTTTTAATGACCTGCTTATCACCAGCAGCATTAAGCTTGTCAATCTTCTTTAAGAGACTGTCCGCAATAAACGGACCTTTTTTCAATGAACGACTCATAACTTTTTAAGCGAGTGTAATGAACGAAAGAAATTAGCGACGACGACGCACAATCAAAGAACTACTTTGCTTCTTTTTCTTGCGAGTCTTCTTACCTAGTGCAGGCTTACCCCAAGGAGTAACAGGGCCACTACGACCAATAGGTGCCCGGCCCTCACCACCACCATGGGGG
>CAZXBK010000290.1:0-3494 GCA_964638765.1 uncultured Synechococcus sp.
CAGTAATTTCATAAATATTGAACGTCGCAATATTTGTATGAAATTACTGTTTACAATTAAATCTGTCACTTGATTTTTGTATTCAGCTAGTCCTTGGGACATAGATTTCGACAACTCCTAAGGTGCAAACGCTTAAATTGTAAACAGTAATTTCATACAAATATTGCGACGTTCAATATTTATGACCGCACCTTGATACGGTGAACATGTTATGGATCGCCCAAATTACCCTCTCACAGTCGCAGCACCAATAAGAAAAATTGAGTTGTGTTAAGATTTATGTGGAAAGGTTGACTTGAGCTTTTCCATATATCTCCAAGAAATGGAGTTTAAGTATCACAGGAGTGAATTTTTATGTCTTACACCATTGATGCAGCACGCAATATTTTCCCCAGCACGCTAACTGCTGACGTTGTACCCGCAACAAGTGCTCGTTTTTCTCAGCTCAGCGCCGAGGATCAGCTTGCGCTCATTTGGTTTGCTTACCTAGAGATGGGTAAGTCCATCACCATTGCTGCTCCTGGTGCTGCAAATATGCAGTTTGCAGAGTCTACCTTGCTCCAAATTAAGCAGTCTTCCTTTAAGGATCAGTCCCAGATCATGTGTGACCTGGCGAATCGTACCGACACACCGATTAATCGTACCTACGCAACTTGGTCTCCTAATATCAAGCTTGGTTTCTGGTATCGTCTCGGCGAATGGATGGAAGAAGGTTTTGTTGCTCCTATTCCCTCTGGTTATCGTCTCTCTGCTAACGCATCAGCTGTTCTCGACACAATCAGATCGGCGGAGGCTGGTCAGCAAATCACGATCCTGCGTAATTCAGTCGTAGACATGGGCTTTGACCCAAATAAGATCGAAGGCTATCAAAGGGTTGCTGAGCCTGTAGTTGTACCTACAGAGATCGCCGAACGCGAAAAAGTAACGATTGAAGGCGTTGATAATTCCACCATTGTGCAATACATGGAAAACCTCAATGCTAATGACTTCGATAATCTCATCGAATTATTTGCAGAAGATGGTGCTCTACAGCCTCCTTTCCAACGTCCTATCGTCGGTAAAGAAAACGTGCTTCGCTTCTTCCGTGAGGAATGCCAAAATCTTAAGCTTGTGCCTAAGCAAGGTGTTGTTGAACCAACAAACGAAGGTTACACCCAAGTTAAGGTTACTGGAACTTGTCAAACACCTTGGTTCGGTGCCAATGTCGGTATGAATATTGCATGGCGCTTCTTGCTTAATCCTGAAGGTAAGATTTTCTTTGTGGCGGTAGACTTGCTCGCTTCGGCAAAGGAGCTTCTTAACCTTGTACAGAAGTAAGGTTTGATGGATTGAATATGGCTCGTCTTTTTCTGCCAATTCAATATTTCTAGGTCTTTAAGATAAAAGCGTCCCTATAAGGGGCGTTTTTTTCGTGGCAATTTCGTTGGGAGAATTTACGGTGGCAGCGCGACTCGACACAACTTTTACTGACTCCTTCGTCGAAAATATGGCTTTCGGGTTGGCGATCGCCCTGATTGTGCTGTGGTTTGCAAGTTTGGTATGGCTGTTGCTGACAAATATTGTGTGGTGGCAAGTGCCTTTATGGGTTGTGGTTCGCACGTTCTTGCATACGGGTTTATTTATCCTTGCCCATGATGCAATGCACGAAAATTTAACGCCCTCTAAACCGTTTTTAAATCATGGTTTAGGTCAATGTACTGTGGGCTTATACGCAGGTTTATCCTATGACCGTTGCCGTACGTACCACCACAAACATCACCAACAACCGGGACAAGTCGGCGATCCAGACTTCCACGATGGACAACATACCCATCCCATATCTTGGTATTGCCGTTTTATGGGACATTATTTTTCGCCGCTACAATTTCTCATATTTCTTGGCGGCATTATCAGTGGGGCGATCGCCCTCAAGTATTTTGCGGCTGTGCCCTACTGGCAAGACTTTGTATTTTATTTGTTGCCCCTACTTCTCAGTTCAATACAACTCTTTATCTTTGGGACGTACTTTCCCCACGGCCAGGGGCACATGGTCACATTGCCGGGATATTTTCCGAGATCGCTACAGTATCTGTGGTCATTGTTGAGTTGCTATCACTTCGGCGTTTATCACCACGAACACCACCAAGCGCCCCGCCAACCATGGTTTCTCTTACCCCACTTGCCACTTCTTAACAATATTGTAATAAAAGCCTAAGCCCCCTTAAAGCATTGCGTAGAAGGCAGTTAAGCCAATTAAGAAGTTGCACTTAGTAGCCATTTATGAGAATAAGCGATAGTTTTTATACACATAACTTATTACAATTTCAATACAAACAAATATAGGTGTTTGTCGAAAGACCCCATGCAGTATTGCCTATATTTCTAGCGATAAACAAATGCCAACTTTAACAATGCCGACTACTAAAGCAACATGGTCACAGACTGAAGAGGCGATCGCCCGTGAAGCTTTTCGGGTTGCCTATGCTCGGGAAGTAGAATCAATGATGGCAGAGGCGAAGCGCCAGGCAGCAGCAGCATCTAGCCCTGATGAACTGTGGGAACTAAACGATTTTTTAAGTGCGCGACGACACTACCTTGATGGAAAATACGACTTCCATCCCGAAAGTCTTATTTTTGTATTTGCACAGCTTGTCAAAGAAGGCTGGCTCAATATGGATGAATTGTCGGGCTTTACGGCGGATAAGTTATCTAAGATTCGTGTATTGACTTTTGTGTAATTAAAGGGGCGATTGCCCCTGTAGTGAGATTAGGCTGTGCGGCGCTCAATAGCGTAGGAAAAAAAGTCTTTTGCCATCACAGTATTAGGAAAAATAGCCTGCGCCTCTTCCAGCAAGTTATCAAGAGTGACGGGGTTGCCCGGCATGTAGCGTGGGCTGAAGTGGGTCATAATTAATTTTTTTACTTGGGCGAGTAAAGCAACTTGGGCTGCCATCGTTGATGTAGAGTGCATTCGATCAAAGGCCATTTCAGAATCTTTATGGGCAAAGGTCGCCTCATGGATGAGGACATCTGCATCTTGAGATAGCTCGACCGCTGCATCACAAAAAACGGTATCGGTGCAATAGACCATCTTGCGACCCACCTCGCGATCGCCGCACAATTCGGCCCCATTAATAATGCGTCCATCATCAAGGGTGACAACTTTTCCCTTTTTCAGTTCGCCATAAATTTTGCCGGGGGGAATCCCTAACTTTTGTGCTTTTTCAACATTAAAACGACCCGGACGATCCTTTTCTTCGATGCGATAACCAAAGGCCGTCACCCGATGTTTTAGCGGTAAACACCGCACTAAAAATTGATTATCCTCAAAAACAACACCCGGCTGAGACTGATGCACACGCAGGCGATCGCCAATACGCATATGGGAATACTGTTCGCACGCCCGCAAATATTCTTTTAATCCCGCAGGGCCATAGATATGAATCGGTTGCCCACTGCCCGCCAAGCCCATACTGGCAATTAAACCCATTAATCCAAAAATATGGTCGCCTTTC
>CAZXBK010000291.1:0-3480 GCA_964638765.1 uncultured Synechococcus sp.
TACAGGCCGTTATGGCCCATGAGCTGGGACACCTAAAATGTGAACATGGTGTCTATCTCACTTTGGCGAACTTGTTGGTTTTAGCGACGAATGCCCTCCCAATTTGGGGAACCCTAGCCGCTCAATCTATGCAAGAACAAATGATGTCATGGTTACGCTGTGCAGAGCTAAGTTGTGATCGCGCGGCATTTCTCGTGAGCCAAGACCCCAAAATTATTATGTCGGTATTGATGAAATTAGCTGGAGGGTCACCCAGCTTAGCGCCATTACTAAATCTGGATGCCTTTATGGAACAGGCGAAAACCTATGAAACATTGAGTCAAAGCCAACTAGGTAAACTGTTGCAAGAAAGCCAAAGTGCACAGCTTTCCCATCCGGTTCCAGTAATTCGTGCACAGGCAATTCGAGAGTGGTCTGGCTCCCAGGAATATTCAAACTTGCTACTCAAGAAGAAGTTGGGCTATAATCACAAAGGCTTATCCAAGGGCGGATGGCGAAATTGGTAGACGCACCACACTCAAAATGTGGCGACTTCGGTCATGGGGGTTCGAGTCCCCCTCTGCCCATGAAGCAAAATTAAATTAAGCCTTATTTCTCGATTGTCTTAATCGAGTTTTTTTATGCTGATTTTGTAAAAAAAATAAGGGCGATCGCCTAATATAAAGGTTTCAAAAAAAGCTATAAATTTTCATGCTAAAGCAATTTGCTGTTTGGCATCTTCTGCTGAAATATCGCTGTCTAAATCATAATCACCACGGTTTCTCATATCCTGTGCATCAATAATGCCACGATGAAATTCTCTGAAGTCTTCATTATTTCGAGCAAACTCCCGACCAAATGCGCTAATAACAGCTGCATGACTCGAAAAGCTTAGATTTTTTTGCAGCAGAAACGCTGAGACGATATAGAACATTGCATAGTATGCCCTAGAGGTAGATTGTTCAGTTAAATCATTGGCGAAGAGGATTTCCGCGCCGCTTAAACTACGCTTGGCTTTAGCAAGTAATGCGAGTTGTTCTGGGGTCACAGAATAATGCCCTCACGTTTCACATTCATCACAAATGGACTATTTTCCGATTGAAATCGGGCTTCGGTAATGAATGCTCGTGACACAACAGTGTCATATTCCAAAGATAAATCAGCGATGAAATGACTGGTTTTTTTCAGTTCTTGGCTATAGGAAACAAAATTTTTAAGCACAATCAAAATATCAATGTCCGAGTTCTCTTTGGCATCGCCCCGTGCTTGGGAGCCATAAAGAATAACTTCTGACAGGTTCGCTGCGTACTGCTTTTCTAGCCAAATTTTCAGTCGCAACAGTATTTCTTCAAGGGATGATTGTGCGGTTTCTGTAGACATCTTTTTGATACCCACTTACTTTATCTACGGGATTTGTGGCGATCGCCAATAGTGACGATCCTATTTCATTGGTACGCAATATTTTGATGAGTAATTTGCAGTAAATAATTTTGCCGTAACGCCCGACTAACCAAAGACGATTATTCGCGTCGCTATAACCAGCATCTCCGGATACGATTCCAAATGGTTTTGCCGACTTGGATTTTTGTTTGGCGATCGCCTGTGACCACTATTTCAAGAAGCCATCTCTCGACCCCAAGGAAATTTCTCCCTTTGGCAAAACCATTAGTGCTTATTTAGTCATCTTCAATAGGGAAACCGAAACGAGTTTTACCTTTACCGAAATTGCGACCAAATTGTAGTTCGTAGACCTCATCTTCATCCTGAGTCTCTACCACCAGATCGCTTTTCGCATGACTGACGCACAAAAGCGCATAGCCTTGCCGTTGTAAATCCGGAGAGAGGCCCATCGCGTACTTTTGCTCAAGGTCTCCAGACTTGACCCTTACTGCACAGGTTGTACAGGCACCATTACGGCAGGAGAAAGGCAACTCAAAACCTTGCTTCTCAATACTCCGTAAAATGTATTCGTCTTCAGGGACAGTAAAGGTTTCTGTTTTATCAATTTGGCGATAATTTACGGTTATTTTGTGGGTTTTAGACATAAATCCTATAAAAACTTGCCTTTTTCTATGGGTATTGTATAATCATTAACCGTGCCCCATCTGGAGAGATGGCCGAGCGGTTGAAGGCGCAGCACTGGAAATGCTGTTTAGGGGTAACTCTAACGAGGGTTCGAATCCCTCTCTCTCCGTTCTAATGAACAAAGTAAAAATGAGATGTTTATTCAGTTGCTCTTCTGGAGTTTTGGATATCATCTCTTTTTTATTTGGTTCGTTCTGCGACGACATTTTTAAATTAGTGCCGCTTAGATTTAGAACGTAAAAAAGCAGGAAGCTCAATTAACTTTCCTGCTTTTAAATTTATGATTTTTCTTTTACGTTGGCTATGAGCGTCGATTTCAAAACCAATCGGAAAAAATTCTGTTTAACGGAAACGCTTCTTGCGACGAGCTACAGCCTTGCGCTTGCGCTTCTCGATGGGAGTCTCAAAGTGACGGCGGCGCTTGATATCAGCAAAAATACCAGCTTTGGAAACCTGACGCTTGAACCGACGTAATGCGGATTCGATGTTTTCGTTTTGTCCGACAACCACTTGGGTCATACAGTATCCTCCTTTAGGTAGTGATAGGGTGTAAGTAATTAAAATAAATGCTGACGTAAAACTTTGATATAAAGTTTAGCCATATCATAAGACATACTATTTTAGAGTTTTGGCGGTCTTCAACGCAAGCAATAGTCGCAAAGTTAATGACTATTTAATCTAAGTTGTCTCCAGAAAAATAAGAACGACTAATCCTTTCTTCAGGTATGGCGATCGCCTTTCGGATTTTCTCAGGGAATTCACGGAAAAAAGAATGAATTGGGGTAACTCTCCTAAATAGTTTGCGATACTGGTAGCCGGTAAATTTTGCGCAATTAGGGAAAGTTTCTTATGGCCGGCAGTGAGCTTAAAGCGGACTATTGGGTTAATGAATACATTACGCCGTGGGATATCTACAGTCACGGCATCACAAAGTTATTGGTCTATAAGCAAACGCAGTTTCAGGAAATGGCGATCGCCGAAACAGGTGCCTACGGAAAAGCGCTAATTCTAGATGGGAAGTGGCAGTCTTGCACTGGCGATGAGTTTTTGTACCATGAACCTCTCGTTCAACCAGCCATGATTGCCCACGGAAATCCGAAAAAGGGATTGGTGCTTGGTGGTGGTGAAGGAGCGACTGTGAGAGAAATTCTCCGCTGGAAATCTGTCGAAAAAGTAATGATGGTGGATATTGACGGCGAAGTAGTAGAAGCCTGTAAGGAATTTTTGCCGGAGATGCATCAGGGCGCTTTTGATGATCCCCGCCTCGATCTCCGCATTGAGGACGCGTTTCAAATTTTGGATACCACCACTGAAAAATGGGACATCATCATTTCGGATTTGTCAGATCCCATCGAGGAAGGCCCCTCCTTCAAGCTTTTCACTAAAGAGTATTTTGCCCAGCTCAAGAGTGTCTTG
>CAZXBK010000292.1:0-3443 GCA_964638765.1 uncultured Synechococcus sp.
ATTAGTTCCAATGAGATTTACGACATAAGCCTTCATAATCACAATGCTTGCATGTTGAGTCATCTCCATTAGCAGTTAAAGGAACATTATTTTTAAGCTGCTTATATAAGTATTCAATTCTTGATAGGTGAGCTTTTTTAAGATCATTTAATTCTGTTTCATCAACTCGAGCTACGGATTTGACTTCATTTTGAGAGCCTAAACTTAAATATTCTGCTTGGATAATTTTTTCGTCTAATAAAGCATAGAATGGAAGCTGCACAGTCTCTCCAGCTAAAACTTTTTTTCCAGTAGGCTTGTTACTACCAGTTTTGTAATCAACTACAGCGTGATCGTGATTATTAGAATCCACGCGGTCAATTTGACCATATAAAGTGATATCAGGATGGAGATTTTTTTCGATTGTGCATTCACCACGCACAGGTTGCCATTCAGAGCGCCGTTGAATTGCCCAGTCTATATAGTGAGGTACGTTAATCAGCCATCTACGTAGCCAACCTTCTTTAATCGTCGTTGGAAATACCGCTCGCATGAATTGCGTCATGCTAATTTCTTCTAGTTGTTCTATTAGATGTTCTCTGTGTTTAATTGAAAATGTTACTCCAGTTTTGATTTGTTTCTTGAAATGAAACTCGTATAGTGATTGATGGACTAATTGCCCGTAATCAGAAGCATCCAATTCCTCATGAATTAGATCCTCTCTTAATTTTAGAATGTACTTAGCAAAATATTGATAGGGACAATCGATAAGTGATTGATATTGTGTGGCAGATATTCTAGAAGGTGTTAAATGAGCTGGGCAACTGGGTGACGGCGGTAATGTTTTAGATGGTAATTCTGAACGATCTAAATTTCCATGCTGCTTTCGCTGGTTAAGCAGGCTATGAAGTTCCAAGTTTTCTAATGAATGAGAAAATGCTTGCACTGAAAATTGCTCTATCAATTTTATCCACGAGCAAATTTCCTGGGGTTCTTCGTGAGTTTCTACTTCCGCTGTTAGTAATAGTTCCTCGCTTTGTGTTAACAACTGCCTAAATCGCACAAAATTTATGGCTGTTTGCTGATGTTTAGTAGAAAGCCCAAGCTCATGGCGTACTTTCTCATTAAAAAATGTCCTATGTGTCTTTACATTTACCATTCTTGTTTGTTCGGACCCTGCAATAATGACGGATTTAAATGCTCTGCTATCAACGTGTTCAAATCCACATAATGTTATTCGCTGATCAGTATTTTCAGGAATGAAATAATTATTTTCTAATGTATCTCTAATCCATTGACGCCATTCTTTCCAATTCAAGCGTATTTTGTTGTTTCTAGAACTATTTATATGAGACTCGAAAGTTTCAATTAACTGTCGTCCTGCTGCATCTGCAAGTAAACATTCTTTTAGCCCAATTTCTTCAAGTAAGTTAAGTAGATGATTAGAAAATTCTGATAACTCAAATTCATTGAGCAATAATGATGGAAAGTGTTTGGTGAAGGTTTCTTTAATGCGCTGCAGTACAGCCTCTAATTTAGATGTTTCTGAGTGTTCGTTTTCAATCTGATGATGAATGATATTAATAAAAGTATCGATCGTATCCTTGGGCATATTGCGGTGCTTGGCAAATAGCTGTTTTGCTTCACTTAGCTGCTGAATATAGGCTATGTCTTGAGCATTATTTTCTGGTAAGAATGGAGAGCTAAGGAGATCAGAAAGAGAGTCCTTCGATACATTTTTTTCAGCACAATCGAGTAGGATCTCAAGTGAAGTCGCAGCGCTGGTAGTTGATAATGTCCAGCCGCCTAAGTCATTGGGATTTATTCCTTCTTTTTCGAAAACTGCTCGAATTCTTCGTGCTAGCAATCGATCATTAATGATAATACCAATAGGGTACTTGTCTTCTAACAACCATTTTTTTGCCTGTAAGCAAACACCATTTGCATGCTGTTCTGCAGATGTGCATGAAAATATACTTAGCCAATTGGTCAATATTGATTTATCAAATAATTTTTGAGATGTTTTACCAGCAACGCTCTGTAACTTTGCTGTTGCCTTGCCTAGTACCGGGGCGGCACCTTTAGCTATTTGACCGCCAATAATTTGTAATCCCGCTTCTTTGACACCTTCTACAGCTCCAGTAGTTAAATCGGAGCCTGTTATTTCACCGTCTGTTGCAGAATTGGTAACTCCTTTAGCTACGGCTGATACGACACCAGTTATAGGATTTAAGGAGTTTAAAACTGAAGATGCAGTAGATGAGCCTTCTTTAGCTTCTTTAAAATCTTCTTGCTGAGCCAATTCTTGTGCAAATTCTAGATTCTCTTGTCGTGCTTCTGCACCAGGCTGTAACAATACTTCTTTCGCAACTTGTTGTTGTTGCTCTGACGGTTTAAAGCCCTCTCCCGCCATTAAATTACCTACACGGCCGCCTGAGATAGCGTCAACTGCAGCAATACCTTTTTGGACAGCTGCTCCCAAGCCAGGAGCAAATTCGTTAGCGTTAAATCCAAATCCAGCAGCAATACCTGCAGCCTTTTCAGCTGTCATACCTTCTTCTTCAGGTTCTTGCTTAGATTGAGCTTGCATTCTACGAAGTTTTAATTTCGCTTTTGCTCTAGCTCTGGCTAATTCTAATTCTTTGTCTGCCATTAGAGTAATCCCGCTTCCTTTAATTCTTCAAGTGACATGCTATCAATATCTTTTTCTGTAATACCGCTCATTGTCTCTTGATTAGCTTCGAAGTTACCTACTTCTGGAAACGGCTGATCAAAACCTCTTAATGTACCGTTTTGTGAAAAATAGTCCATCTGATTTTGCTTATGTTGTGCTGCGGCCTCTAGCTGGTTCACTAACAAATCGATGCGTTTCGAAATAACTTCCTCATCAAGTCTCGGGTTGAAGGTAGCATTAATAACTCTTTCACCCTCTTTTTCAGAAAACTGGCCACCTAATATGGCTTTCAAAGACTGTTGTATAACATTACGAACATCATCTTCTACATCGGATCTCTTTGGAGATACTACGTCTCTGGCACCTTTAGGTAACAAACTTGTAATCCCCCCAGTTAGATTTTCTCCAGACTTTAATCTAGATGATGCAGTTTTGAGCTTATCTAAGTTGGCCTGTACCGTAGCGAAACCGCCGCCAGATGAAAACTTACCAAATTCTTTTGCAAACTGTTTATCAATCTCTTTCTCACCCACAGTCAAGTCTCTAGTTTGTTCCGGCCCCGCAGACTGCTGTCTTTCAAATTGTGCAGCATCTCCTTGCTGACGAAGTTGCTCTAATTCTTTTGCATTAGCAGATCTAGTATTAGCTAAATCAATTTGGCCTTGTATATTTGCCTTCTGCTGCTGTGCCTTGAATTCTCTATCTAGACGAGCCGCTTCTTTCTTATCATTAGCTTGTAATTGTTTCATGAGGCGGGGAAATTGCTTTTCTAAATCCGCATCTGTTAAAG
>CAZXBK010000293.1:0-3426 GCA_964638765.1 uncultured Synechococcus sp.
AGATGCCACATTCACTGCGTCTCCCCATAGGTCATAAATGAATTTTTTTGTGCCGATTACGCCTGCAATCACCTCTCCTGTGTTGATGCCAATCCTCAATCTTAGAGGGTGATTGAGCTGGGTATGTTCATCGAGTTGTACTTGCAGGGGACTCATTTTTTTTGCAATTTCAATCATGGCTAAAGCCATATCGGCGATCGCCGCCACGTGATTTTCGTCGGGAATCGGTAAACCGCCAGCCAACATATAGGCATCACCAATGGTTTTGATTTTTTCGAGACCGTATTGCTCGGCAAGCTGGTCAAATTCGGAAAAAATATCGTTCAAAATTTCCAGTAAAGCTTGGGGTCGCAGGCGAGAAGCAAGGGGCGTGAAGTCCACGATATCGGCAAAGAGGATAGTTGCTTTGTCGTATTGCTCGGCGATAGTGCCGGGTTTATTTTTCAGCTGGGCGGCGATCGCCTCAGGCAAAATATTGAGGAGTAGTGCTTCTGCTTTCGCCTGTTCGATTTGGAGGGCTTCTTCTGCCAATTTTTTATCAGTAATATCTTCGACGACACCAAGAACGCCAATGACATTACCTTCGGCATCGTGGATGGGCACCTTGCTCAGGTCTAGCCAATTTTCTTTGCGGGCAGGCAGGGGCTTGATTTTACGGATTGTGAGATGGTGAATGCTTTCATTTTGGGAAATAACTTTAATATCTTGCTGGCGAAAAAATTCGGCTTCGTCTTGATTCTCCAAAAGCTGAAAATCGTCTTTGCCAACAACGGCTTCGGGCTCCTCTAAACCTGCGGCGATCGCCCAATTGTTGTTGCAACCACGAAAACGTAAATCACGATCCTTCCAAAAAATTTGCTGGGGAATATTGTTGAGGATCAGTCGTAAATATTCTTCCTTTTCCGAGAGTGACCGTTCTGCCTGTTTGCGATCGCTAATATCATTCACCACGCCTTCAAGACAACGATCCTCGTGGTTATAGCGCCCCGAAATCAGAACATCGATAAGACTGCTATCTTTGCGGCGAAACTGGGTTTCAAAATTGTGTAGTTCGTAGTCAACTACCTGCTTCAGCATCTTGGTGCGATCGCCGATATTGGCATAGAAATCTGCGGCCTTTAATTTGCCAAGCACCTCAGCCGGGTCGGTATAGCCCATCATCTCAATGCAGCAGGCATTGGCATCGATCACAAGACCGTCTTCAACCCTTGTCCGGAAAATTCCCACTTGGGAATTATCGTAAATGCCGCGATATTTGAGTTCACTCGCCCGCAACTCTTGGGTACGCTCTTGCACCTTTACCTCCAAGCCAGCCTTCGCTTCTGCCAGCTCATCAAAGGATTTTTGGAGTTGGGATCGCATACGGTTAAAAGCCAGTGCCAGCTTTGTCGTCTCACGCATCATCCCCACACGACCAGTTTTCTGGTTGCTGGGAATAATCACATTCCACTCCCCTTCAGCCAAGGCGATCGCCGCCTGGGACAGTTGCAAAATTGGTCTTGAGATCCAGCGAGATGTAATTAAACCTACCCCCGATGCAACCACTAAAGCCACGCACATCAACACGATTGTATGGCGCGTATTGATATGAATCTGAGCCATAAAATCCGACTCAGGAATCGTCTGAATCACAAGCCAATCTAGACCAAAATCATCTTGATAGGGTGTAACTTGTAAAAAATGTGTGACACCATCTAGCTCAATACGCCCTTTTTTCATCTGGGCAATATTTTCAAGGGAACCAAATTCCTGTTTGAGATAGCGGGTGGTCTGCTGGATCAGATCGTCATCACTCACTTCCGCCTGAAACCGTTCTGGCCGTTCTTTGTTGTTGCGAAAATTTAGACTGCTGCGTAACGTCGAGCTGCCAATTAAAGCGCCATTACGCTCCAAAATAAAGGCTTGACCCGTTTTTCCGACTTCTAGACCCCTTAAAAAGTTGTTTAGCTCCGCCAACAACACATCGGTGCCAATCACCCCAATCACCTCACCCGTCTCATCTTTGATTGGTTCAGCGAGGGTTAAACCGAGCATCCGATTACTAAACATCACATACACCGGACTCCAGCGGGTAACCTTAGCCCCTACCGGATTTTTAAACCAATCTCGATCTTGCAAAACATAGTTTTCGCGGGTGTTGTAAATGTAGGTCGGTTCATTTTCGTCGTTCAGACGCAATGTCTGAAATTTGCCATCCATCTCACTCGTCGCAATTTTTAGGACTTGCTGATCATCATTCCAGCGTCCAATGCCTAAATAATCGCCATCGATAGAGCCATATTGAATCGTATTTATCTGAGGATTGTCGGCGATCGCCCGCCGAAAATAAGTGATTAGAGAATCTCGATCCGTGGGGTCAATAAAGCCCAGCTCAATGGCGGCGATCGTGGCACGGTTGGCGAAGTCCGGCTCCCGCAAATAACCCCGCAGGTGCAGATCAATTTCCCGAGAGATTTCTGTTTGTAGCTGCTGCACTAACGTATCGACAGATTTTTGACCATTTCGTAATGACCAATAACCAATCAGTCCTACAGCTCCAAAAATTTGCAACAAAAAGGGGACAACCAATACAAGACGTAAAGGTAACTGCTGCGATTTTCTGGTAAACCATGTCAGGCGTTTCGTCCAAACCATAGGTGCTTACAATGGGCCACTGACGGCGGAGCTACTCTCTCTTATTTATTAACGAGACTAATTAAGTAGATCCTGACACATTTGTTTCATTTCACAATCTCTACAGACTTAAAATATCCTGAAAATTCACTGTCACATCTTTGTATCACTGAACTAGTCCACTAAAAAATCTTAAAAAACAAAAAATAAAAAGTATTAAAAAGCCCAACTTTAATATAAAAGTCGGGAATCAATTATTTTTTAAGATCAAGGTGTATGAGTACACAAGGGAGCTTAAGTACGCCTGTAAAGGCTTGACACTGACTGACAGTAATCCACCTTTGGAAAACTGCTATTAAAAAGCATTAAACCCACAAAAAATCACTAGAGAATTTAGTACCACTTAATTGATATCAATGTCTCATTGACTTGGCTAAGTTCTTGTTGTTCAAGCCATTCTTTTGACTGGTAGGTTCCGAAGATTCGATCCCACCAATCAACACCAATACCGTAGTTGTGGTGCCATTGGTTGTACTTGTGGTGAACATAGTGAACGGGTATACTCATCCAGAAACATTTAATTGGGGTGTCATGTTGTAACTGATGGGCATAGGCGGCAAAGGCTGCATAGCTGACGATGCCTAGAGTCCAACTGAGTCCGACTTCAATGGAGAACAGAAACATCGGGAGCATGATAGGAGAAGTTCCTAAAGCATAATTCCGAAATTCCCAAAGAAATCCTTGCCCTTCACCACCAAGGTGATGCTGAGTATGACCTTGACCCAATTTTGGAAATAGTTTTTTTATCGGGTG
>CAZXBK010000294.1:0-3357 GCA_964638765.1 uncultured Synechococcus sp.
TTCCAGTGCAAGTTGATAATACCTTTGGCGAATGGGCGACTCCCTTTGTGATGGCAGGCATTAATACACCCGTGATTTTGCGCTCCAATATGTTGCAGGAATGGCAGTATGGCCAAGAATTTCAATACGAAGAAGGAATGCTCGTCGGAACCAGTGCTCCCGGTTGGCTCACAGCCTATGGCATGAAATTTGCCTTGGATTTCTTTGGAGCCGCCGCGGCGATCGCCCCAGATTTACTCAAAAAAATTATTCCTGCGCCCGGAGAAGGCCCCAGCGAAGAATCTCAAACGAATGGTTTCTATGACCTACGTTTTTGGGGAGAAACAGCTTCCGGCAAAACAATCATGATTAAAGTGACGGGCGATCGCGATCCGGGTTATGGCTCCACCGCGAAAATTTTGGCGCAGGCAGGACTTTGCCTAGCGAAAGATATTGAGCAATCTGGTGGTTTCTGGACACCGGCCAGTATTTTTGGAGAAAAATTAATTAGCCGTTTAATCCAGTCTGCTGGGCTAACTTTTGAAGAAATAAACTAAAACACTCTTTTTTCAGTTCAAGAGTAGGGCGATCGCCACCCCTAGGGCGAAACATCCTCCCTTCATTTTTCCGAGTGACTGTAAGACGATAGAGTGAGTTAGCTTGGGCGAGTCTTAGTCGCTTTTTTTCAAGACGTTCTAGCCCACCTCATCCATCAAATTTCCTAAAGTGCATGGTCAAAGCAATCGAGCAAATTCGTCGCGATCTCAATACCCTGACCGAGAAAGTCTGCACAGTGCGGCAAAGCTTACGGGATGTCTACGCTGACTATCTTGCAGTGCTGGGCACAAGTCTCGAACGGCAATTGGTGTTGGCTGGATTTCAGCTTTGTACCCACGTTTATCCCGATAATCTGTTGGCTTTGTCCTACGATCAGCGGCACAAAATGCAACAAGATTTACGGCAAATTGCGCAACAAACGAACCTTGAGCTTGGGCGAATTTTAACTGAAGCCGAAGCCCCAGATGAAGACGACGAAGAAGAGGAAATTCTGCTCAGTGAAACGATTATTGCGACAGATGACGAAAATGTAGAGCAGGAGTTATTAGAGGTTTTTGAAAGTCTTGATGAGGCGATCGCCCCCTCAGAAGAAGAAAATGGCGATCGCCCCACTCCAGAAACGAAAGAAGCGAGTGACGAAAAAGATGACCGTCGTGCGGAGTTGTCCCAATTAGCAGAACGCATTGCCGCCAGCATTTCAGAGATGATGCAGAGTGAAGCAGAAGCCGAGCCAGTTGACGAAAATAGCCCCGAAGCCCTCGTCGAAGAATATCGCCACTTAGAAAAACGCGTCAAAAAAACATTGCGACGTAGCTCCAAAAATGCCAATCGACTATTTCAAGATGCAGGTGTTTTACCAAAGCATATTCCGCAAAAAGTTTTAGACGTTGCCCTACAAAATGAGCGTCCCTCTAATAGCAACGCCAAAATTAATAACCTTGTCAATCTCATTATCGAAGCCGATATGGGAGATAAAAAAAAGCGTCGAACCAAGGTAACCGCCGTTGATCTAAAGCTATCTGAAATTGAATTTAGCGACCCCCAAGTAACGGTTCAGCGGGGACGTATTCGTGAACAACTCACCAAAATCAAAAAACTGAAAAAATACTATAAAAAAACGAAACGAGAACTGACAATCGCCGAGGCAGAAGCAGCATGGCGCTCTAGCTGGCACGAAGGTGATTTGCCACAGGAAACTGAGACCCAAAGCTAGAAATTCTTCCTTTTTCTTTCCCGGAACCTACTGCCAGAACCAACTATCTGTTTCTCATTAAAGGAACTATTTTTCCCATCCAAACTTCATAGCTCGTAGTCGACGGAGAAACAAAGCCAAGTCAATACGCAGACATCTCGCGCATGCATTTAGAAAATCTCTGGTTAGAAGAGCAGACGACCAAATGCAACTTAAATTGCCGTCATTTATGATTGATGTAGAGGGCGAACGAGGGGACTCGAACCCCCGAATGGCGGTACCACAAACCGCTGCCTTAACCACTTGGCTACGCTCGCCATGTCTTCGACACAGTTATCTATGTTAACCACAGATTTTATTTTTGTCTAGTAGTCTATGAAAATTTCGCAAATTCTGGGGATGATCAGCGGTGCATCGATTATTGGTTTAGGGGCGATCGCCTTCTTTAGCAATCCTTCTCCTAGCCGTTATGAGACCTATGCAGGAGAACAAATCGCGGTCTACCTAAAAGACAATGTGTGCCAAAACTCTAGCGATAATTTACCCCTAAATTTAGGTCAATTTAGTAGCGAAGCCTTACAAAATTACTGCAAGACTCTAGTCGATGCCAGCCAACCCCAGCTGGGCGAACTAATCGGCGAACAAACCAGTTACCAAAACTATTTTTTCTTCGGTATCTACCAAACTGAAATTAAATTACCGGAGCCATTTCCCCATTATTCCTTCGAGACAGTCGGCATCTTCAATCACTTCCTCACCTACCGCGCCGAAAAAAGCTAGTCCATCAACATCAACAATATTTTCTAAACAAACCGACACTTCTACAGGCAATCCATTTGCCATCGGTGATGAGCTTTTTTGAGGAGGGCGATCGCCTCATCCACTGTCGCCACACAGGACGGAATCTGCATATCCTCAGGAGCAGCCATCTGCGGAACCATCGCTTGCTCTGCCCAAGCCACCAATCCCTGCCACATGTCCCCCACCATAATAAGCGGCACATTATGAATTGAACGCACCTGTAATAATTGCCAGATCATTAACGCCTCCAAAGACGTACCAATGCCCCCCGGCATCACCACAAACGCATCAGAAACAAGGGCAAAATGATGCAAACGCGAGAAAAATGTCTGATGTTGGAATACTTCTTCCACAAAAGGATTGACGTCTTGCTCGTATTCAAGATCGATCCGAATACCGATTGACTTCGTCTGGTTATGGGGATCCGCGATCACACTACCTTCATTGGCCGCCTCCATCAGTCCCGGTCCGCCGCCAGTCACAATGTCGCAACCGAGATAAGTTAGCTCACTCGCCAGACGCTTCACATCTTGGTAAATCTTTTCGTCCTTGGTTAGTCTCGCTGACCCAAAAATAGACACGATAACGCTCTCGACGCGGCAGTTCAATACTGCTCAAACCGTTAACCACTTGCCATAAAGATAAGATTGCCTCTTGCACAACGTCATAGCTCATTTGCTGTTGACTGAGGTCGGGCAGGGGACAAAATGGCTGGTTATGAGAATTTTGCTGCATTCGTTTTACATGAGTTCAGCTTATGTTTTAGATCGCAGCAGATAGGTTGTGCTTTCGTTTATGGTTAAATCATAACATTGACATTTCGCCCA
>CAZXBK010000295.1:0-3355 GCA_964638765.1 uncultured Synechococcus sp.
CGCGATCGCATCCCCCGCTTCATCCTCTAGAAGCAGCCAAACGTGAAGGGCGATCGCTGCCAAACGTATGGGTGACTGTTCAGTTCGGGCTCACACTACAATCTAGTTGAGGGTGTTTTATCGGTTGTTTCTTTGACGCAAGCCAACCTGAAACTTGCGACGTTTGCTGACTATCTCGCCTACGACGACGGAACAGATAGACGGTATGAACTGATCTATGGGGATTTAATCGAGGTGCCGCCGGCATCGGATGAGCATGTCTTAATCTCGCGTGCCCTAGATCGCGCGCTGTCCGAAATTGTGGGATTCCAAAGGGTCATAACGCATCAGCTGGCCATTGAAGTGCTGGGTCAACCCAAGAATCGCTTTCCTGATCTCACCGTGTTGCGCTCGGAGCATCTGGAGCAGTTACAAGCTCTGGGTCAGTCGGCGATCACGTTGGAAATGGCACCACCGCTGCTGGTGGTTGAGGTGGTCAGCCCCGGAGCGGAAAGCCGCCGCGACTATTTAGACAAGCGCAATCAGTATGAATGGCGGGGTATCCCGGAATATTGGATTGTGGCTCCTCAAGACGTTTGCGTGACGGTGCTGGCAATGGTGGAGGGAGCGTATACAGAAACGGTCTTTAACGTCGGTGACACGGTCGTCTCACCGACGTTTTCGCAATGGCAATTGACGGTTGAGGAGTTGATAGATGCTCGAAGAATTTTATTTGATGCCAACGATTTAACCTCGTGAACTATTTGTTCGGAATATCGTTCGAGGCTCTCGATTTTTCAAAGACTTTACTCTTCTTTTGAGCTACGTTAGATGCCTTAGACGTTCTTTTAGATGGGATACGCCCTGAGACTTCACCAGGAAACAGAACTAGCTGTCTGACTTTTGCCGGTCGAACGATATCTCGATTAGTTAGACGTGAAGAGCAAATGACTTTGCCATCACGCTCTACTTCCCAAATCCCATCAATTATTCCTCGATGGATAACGGACATATAATCTTCCCGAGTAGCCGGATGATGATCAATTGTTTCCTCATAAATTTTTCTGAAAGATTTTTGATTATCCTCAAAAAGGAACTCATCAAGCTTCTCAGTTAATTTT
This sequence comes from uncultured Synechococcus sp., assembly GCA_964638765.1. Lineage (GTDB taxonomy): Bacteria > Cyanobacteriota > Cyanobacteriia > Cyanobacteriales > MRBY01 > MRBY01. The sequence goes on from CAZXBK010000295.1 coordinate 1,101, forward strand.
TCTTTGCAGAAATGCTTATTTCTACCCTCTAAATCAAGCAATTGAAGATTTTCATCAAATGCCTCAATAGTTCGGTAACCCAAGCCAAAAACGCCGTAATGAAACTGATAATCTAAATTGTTGTACATCCACAAGTTTCGACGCATTACACTAACAGCTGTAGGATGATTTGAAAGGTGTACCAAGTAGTAGTAGACACTGTACTTATTTTTCATCAATGCAAAAGTCCAAGCAAATCGAGGATTACTTCTATCGCGATAGAGTTGAAGGGCTGCATTATGCGACAGCGTCTGACGCGTCAGATTTGGCAAGTTATCATACTCTGCACAAAACGCATAATATTTCTCAAGATTATATTCCTGAAGAAACTGTGAGCCCCTACCTCTCTTAAAGGCTTGAACAATAGGACGAACAAAAGCATCATTGTGCATGTGGTTAAGTAAAACTTCAGAACGTCCCAAGGAGAGAATTGCATTTGCCATCATGGGCAAATCCACACTTCCAAAAGGATCTAAAAAGAAGAAAGAATGCCCACCACGACTTTTAACCCATTGCAAACATTCACCTAAGTGATCTTCAAAATGCCCAATTCTCGTAACACACGTTCCGTCATTTAATAAATGCCCGTATCCATGTTTTCTGATTTGGTTTTCAAGGCACTGAATATGTTCTGGTCTTCGATCAACAAATAGGTAAGCAATATCTAAACTTTGATAAGGTTTACGTTCTTTTACTATTTCCCAACCTTTTTCAATCGCTCTAATAATACGGATTGGAGAACCTTCCCAAGTACCTTCTCCATCCTTGTAAATACCACCCCCAGAAAATCCATCAACAATAGTAACTTTGGGGTTTGGGGTATAGAATCGGTTGCCAACTATTGTTTCAACCCAATCACACAGATAGCTTTCCAACAACTCATGCTTAATCTTTGTGTAAGGCTCGATGTCAGGCATTTGACCATCAGGGGTCCAGACGACCTTCGATTTCCGATCATATTTCTGCCAGATCACCATTGCCGCTAGGTCCCCGAGGAAAGTTCACCATGTAAAAAAGACAACCATGCCGCCATGCTAGCACCGACACCTTATAGTGGCAATTTTTGTCAAGACGTAAATTTGTACTCTATTTGTGGGGTTTTTATCCCAAAACCTTTCACCAGCAGCTCAGTGTACGAGTAAACATATACAAGTCAGTGCCCCTTTGAACCATAGTTGACCTATCATTGATGTAAAGTTCTTCTGTACTATTATGCCGCCAATCATAGGGCAAGAAAAGATTCTGGCTCCTTTACAAAAAAGTGGGCTCAATAAAAAGGGATTATGCGATTATGTCGTCAATGTAGCTTCTGGCTGTCTGCACGGATGTACTTTCTGTTACGTACCCTCCACCCCCGCTATCCGTACTCGGCAGCCACATCTCAAAGAAAATGGTGTGCAAGATCCACAGATGGATTGGGGCAATTATTTATTAGTGAGAGACGAATTGCCTGAGCGGCTTGCAGATCAAATTCGACGTAAGCGTAAGTGGGAAACAACAGCATCAGGAAAAGGGGTCGTTCTCTTATGTTCAGGTACTGATCCTTATCAAAATAATCATGTTGGAGAAATTACTCGCCTATCAATCGAATTGCTGAAAAAATCCGAGAAAAGAATAAGAATACTGACCAGGAGTCCTCTCTATTTAAAGCATGTAGAGCTTCTGACTCACCCAAATATCACTTTAGGCATGAGTTTGCCACATTTAGATGATGATCTTAGTCGTAGGATAGAGCCCAATGCTCCACTTCCATCGGATCGATTGAGTGCTCTTCATAGAGCCAAGAAAGCTGGATGCAGGATTTATATAGCTATTGCTCCTACACCACCTCATCTAAAAAAAGATGATTTTTTAAGACATTTGGAAAAGATTTTACTACTTAAACCAGAAGTGATTTTTTGGGAACCTATTAATGCTCGAGGTTCTAATGGCAAAAGGATGCTGACTGCAGGACTTGATTTTGCAAGGTCTGTCATGAGCTATGAAGATTGGGCTACTAATTTTGTAAAACAATGGGAATTTATTGAAGATGCTGCTACTGAGTTAGGATGCCTGGATAGGCTGCATATATGGCCTGATCCAGCGTTGAAAAAATTTGTAGGTGAGGCAAAAGTCGAGCCGTGGTTATATCGTCCTACGGTAGAGAGTTGGACGATATAAATAGGGCTTGCTGAAAAAGTAATTTCCGACAACTCCGAGCAGTTTGCGCGAGTGAC
>CAZXBK010000296.1:0-3343 GCA_964638765.1 uncultured Synechococcus sp.
CCGGTAAAGGCTGGCGGATGTTGATGCAATCTTTGGCGGCAGGTCGTGGGGTCAGTTTCCCGGCGAGTTGTACTGGAGTCGCAAAACTGGTGGCGCGAGTTGCCAGTGCCCACAGCGTCAATCGCAAACAATTTGGTCTATCCATCGGAAAATTTGAAGGAATTGAAGAACCTCTTGCCCGAATCGCTGGATTTACCTACATGCTCGATGCGTTACGGCTCTATACTTGTGGCGCGGTCGATAACGATAAGCAACCCGCCATCTCTGCGGCGATCGCCAAATATATTAGTACTGAGCTAGGCCGCAAAATTGTGATGGACGGTATGGATATTTTGGGCGGTTCCGGCATCTGTCGCGGCGAACGCAACTTACTCGCCAATGTTTATACCGCTATGCCCATTGCCATTACCGTCGAAGGCGCAAATATTCTGACCCGCACTCTGATGATCTTTGGTCAGGGCGCAATCCGTTGCCATCCCTATATTTATGACGAAATCCAAGCATTAAACGATAAAGATTTAGCTGCCTTTGACCGAACATTATGGTCACATATCGGTTCGTTTGCCACCAATAAATTCCGATCATTGATGCTAAGTCTGAGCGGCGGCACATTAACCCTGTCTCCAGTCGCTGGCGCAACAGCAAAATACTATCGAAAACTAACTTTTGCTTCGACGGTTTTTGCCTTACTCAGTGACTTTGCTCTTGTAGTCTATAGCGGCAAACTGAAGCGCAAGGAGAAATTAACTGGACGTTTTGCCGATGCTCTCACGTGGATGTATCTCGCCACCTGTACCCTCCGCCGCTATGAAGCGAGTGGCCAACCCAAAGAAGAATTACCGCTCGTTCACTGGAGTTCGCAATATGCTCTCCACCAAGTCCAGATGGCATTTGAAGGCATTTTGAATAACATTGATTTACCCGTGATTGGTGGCATGTTACGTAGTACTTCGTTGCCATGGGTTCGTTGGAATAAACTTAGCGATTTGCCTAGCGATCGCCTTGGTCATGAGGTCGCTCAACTCCTACGCAATAACCGATTTATTCGTGAACGTTTAACCGAAGGCATCTATGTTCCCCAAGCGGAAACCGAAGCCCTTGGCCGACTCGAAAAAGCTTTTACCCTTGTACATGCCAGTCAACCCATTCTCAAAAAAATCAAAGGGGCGATCGCCGAAGGATTATTACCGAAGCAACGACCAGAAAAACTCCTCGATCTCTCTCAGATGCGTGGTGTCATTACCCAATCCGAACTGGCATTAGTCCAAAAAGCAGAACTAGCCCGTAACGATGCCATTCAAGTCGATGCTTTCGATTTGAAGGAGTATGACGAGCAAGGAAAAGCCTCCGAGTTATTGAGCTAAATCTCACTCAAAATAAAAATTAAACAAGTTTGAGAGCTTTCATTTATCCTGAAAGAAGATATCTCAAGCTTGTTTTTTGCAAATTTATGGCAAAGGACTTATTCCACAATGCGGTTAAAGCAGCTCTCATCAAAGACGGCTGGATAATCACTAGTGATCCCCTAACGATTCGGATTGACCGTATTAAATTGGAAGTTGATTTGGCAGCAGAAAAAATATTAGCAGCAGAAAAAGATAACAAAAAAATTGCAGTGGAAATTAAAAGCTTTATCAATCCTTCCACAATTAATGATTTTTATACTGCACTCGGACAATTTTTAAATTATCGTTTAGCGCTAGAAATTACAGAGCCTGATCGTGTACTTTTTCTCGCTGTACCAGTCGATATATTTGAGTCTTTCTTCCAAGAAGAATTTCCGAGAGCTGCCATCCAAAAATATTCCCTCAAGTTAATTGCTTACGAACCAAACTCAAAGGAGATTATTTCATGGCAAAACTAGATCAATATCGCCAAATCGTAAAAGAGTTACTTCAGTCTTTGGCTGTGAGTGATGAACCTGAAATTGAATGTCAATTGATTTGTGATATCGAACAGGATCACTATCAAATTGTTGAAGTAGGTTGGCAAGGGTTAAAGCGTATCTATGCTTGCTACGTTCATATTGATATAAAAGAACAAAAAATTTGGATTCAACACAATATGACTGAAGTAGATCTAGGTCAAGCTCTAGTAGATAAAGGAATTCCCAATTCAGACATTATTTTAGGTTTACAGCCTAGCTACAAACGTCCTTATACAAACTATGGTGTTGCCTAGAGAATTTCTATTTTAAGGCAAAATAATGTGTGTATCGCCTACCGCTTGGTTGTTGGGCAGTCTTTTCCCCTTGACTTTCTCCCCAATTTTATCGGGGTTTAAAAACCACTCATATACTGTTGTTATACCGCAGCCGTCAAAATATTTATTTTGAAACCAAATACTTTCATTTCTTTCGGAATCCATTTTTGTTGAACCACAACCTATTCTAAATACATCATCGTCATTAGCTAAGTCTGGGATTGTCCATTGAGGATTCGCTATTTTTGTCCCTACAAAATCGAAAAAATCTCTACTCGCCTCTAAAGTCCTTTTGTTAGGGAATTCTACGGTCACTCGACTTTGAGTAATTGTGACTTTCTCGATGTATTTCATACTTGAATAAGCTTCTAAAATACGTACTTCTTGGCTATTGTAGATGAAGCTAAAAAGATAACTCTATTTACGTAATAGTTCTTGAACAAAAGAGTACAAACTAATCGCTACACTTGAAATTTGTAGTGAGCCTAAATTGCTAATACTTATTTTGTGGAAAAAATAAGCACAGGTAATTATCTCTTCCACAAAACTAAAGTATGAAATGAAATTTCATTTTTTAAATCATACTGATCGCCTCATTTAGAGTTTCGCTAGGTCGCATAGATTTACTGGCTTTTTCAGAGTTTGCAAAGTAGTAACCGTCAATTTCAATGGATTGACCCTGAGCCGCGTTAAGTTCGTCCACAATCTTGCTTTCATTCTCCGTTAAAGCCTTGGCAAGAGGAGCAAACTTCGCTTTGAGGTCTGGGTTTTTATCTTGTTCTGCCAATGCCTGTGCCCAATACATCGCTAGGTAGAAATGACTGCCACGGTTATCGATTTCATTCACCTTACGAGATGGGGATTTGTCGTTATTGAGGTACTGGCTGTTCGCTTTATTTAGGGCTTCTGCCAGAACTAAAGCATTTTCATTGCCTGTTTTTTGACCGAGATCTTCCAATGCCACGGCGATCGCCAAAAATTCTCCGAGAGAGTCCCAACGCAGATGACCTTCCTCGACAAATTGTTGGACGTGCTTCGGCGCAGAACCACCAGCCCCTGTTTCAAACAAACCACCACCTGCGAGAAGGGGAACAATAGACAGCATTTTTGCACTGGTTCCGAGGTCAAGGATGGGGAATAG
>CAZXBK010000297.1:0-3313 GCA_964638765.1 uncultured Synechococcus sp.
AATATGTGGATTGGCTTTGTCGGGAGATCACAGCGACGCCAATTTTGGGTGGAGAACTAGAAACTGTTTTTTTTGGTGGTGGAACACCTTCACTTCTGCCCGCCGATCTATTGGAGAAAATTCTGTGTGTGCTTAAGGAAAAATTTGGGGTGTGTGCAACAGCTGAAATTTCCTTAGAGATTGATCCAGGAACCTTTTCTTTAGAACAGTTGATCTGGTACAAAAATATTGGTGTAAATCGTGTAAGTCTTGGTGTGCAAGCTTTTCAGGACTGTCTACTCCAAAATAGTGGGCGATCGCACGCGGTAATAAATATAGAGAGTGCGTGTGATCACATTCAGCAGAGCGTGATCACTTGGAGCTTGGATCTCATTTCTGGATTACCTAATCAGACTCTCGAAGATTGGCAGGATTCTCTCCAAAAGGCGATCGCCCTAAATCCCCACCATATTTCTAGTTATGACTTGGTTGTTGAGCCTCAAACACCCTTTGGTAAACAATACGAACCGGGACAAAAGCCTTTACCCTCCGATCAGCACACCGCCGAGATGTACCGTTTAGCCAGCCAAATGCTGCGAGATGCTGGTTATGACCATTACGAAGTGTCTAACTACGCTAAACCGGGTTATCAATGTCGTCACAATCGGGTGTACTGGGAAAATCGTCCTTATTATGCTTTTGGCATGGGGGCAGCTAGTTACACAAACAACCAAAGATTCTCCCGTCCTCGCACGCGCCGTGAGTACTACGAGTGGGTAGAACACTACGAAAAGGATCAAGGACAACTTCCTAATGTTGAAACTTTAGATCAAGGCGATCGCCTTCTAGAGACATTAATGCTGGGTTTCCGTTTAACAGAAGGGTTATCTTTCTCCCATCTCATCGCCGAATTTGGACAGAGCACTGTGGATCAGATTCTAAAAATTCTCCAACCTTTTATTGATAAAGACTGGGTAGTGATTAGAGATAGTGAAGGAGGCGATCGCCAAAGAATTGCTCTAACGGACCCAGAAGGCTTACTTTTTTCCAACACAATTTTGTCTGAATTGTTCCAACATTTAGATACAAACCTATGAGTCTCCAGAAATCTTTAACGCAGCTTTGTAAGCAGAACAGAGTTCGTTCGGTAAAATGAGCACGCATTTCCTCCTCCAGACATCACTATGATTGACCTTTCCCAGAAAAAAATTCTTGTTACAGGTGGCGCAGGCTTCCTTGGTAAACAAGTTGTCCAACAACTAATCGAAGCAGGTGCACAGGCTGAAAATATTACTGTGCCTCGCTCTAAAGACTATGACTTGTGCCAACTAGAAGCTTGTCAAGCAGTGGTCAAAGGTCAAGATATCATCGTTCACCTTGCCGCCCACGTTGGCGGTATTGGTCTTAATCGCGAAAAGCCAGCGGAGTTGTTTTACGACAATCTCATGATGGGTACTCAGCTGATTCACAGTGCCTACGAAGAAGGTATCGAGAAATTTGTGTGTGTTGGTACGATTTGCGCCTACCCCAAATTCACGCCTGTTCCTTTTAAAGAAGAAGATTTGTGGATTGGTTATCCCGAAGAAACAAACGCTCCCTACGGTATTGCCAAGAAAGCATTACTCGTCCAGCTCGAATCCTATCGACTGCAATACGGCTTTAACGGTATCTATCTATTACCCGTGAACCTCTACGGTCCAGAAGATAACTTTAATCCCGCCAGCTCTCACGTTATCCCTGCTTTAATCCGTAAGGTCTATGAAGCGCAACAAGCTGGGGCAACAGAACTAAAGGTTTGGGGTGATGGTAGTCCCACAAGAGAATTTTTATATTCCACTGACGCAGCGAAAGGTATTGTGACGGCGACCCAAAAATACGATAGCTCTGACCCAGTCAACCTTGGGACAAACTTTGAGATTTCCATTAAAGATCTGGTGGAATTGATCTGTGAACTGATGGAATTTAAGGGAGAGCTTATTTGGGAAACAGATAAGCCTAATGGCCAACCCCGTCGTTGTCTTGATACCCAGCGAGCTAAAGAACGCTTTGGGTTTGAAGCTCAAATGAGTTTGCGTGAAGGTCTCAAACAAACAATCGACTGGTATCGCGACAATGCTGAGGCGATCGCCTAAATATTTAGGTCAACGGTGAGATTGAGCAGGATTTACAAAGGGGAGATGAAAAATAATTTCTCCATCTCGCATAGATATCTCACCTCAAACCCTTGTGTCAGTAACCTATTTCTGACTAGGTACATTTGAAACTGACCAAAGTATTGATACTATAAACAGGATAAAATTGTAAGATTATCAATACTTTGACATCCTAAACCCATTTGCTTGCTGTCTTGGGAGGAATTTAAAAAATGACTATTTTATTTCAACTCGCTCTTGTTGCCTTAGTTGGCCTATCTTTTTTGATGGTAATCGGTGTACCCGTTGCCTACGCTTCCCCCAGTAACTGGGAACAGTCCAAATCTTTGATTTACGTTGGTTCTTTTGCTTGGATTGCCCTTGTGGTAGCAGTTGGCGTACTGAATTTTTTCGTGATCTAGATTCAGTTCGTCAGTTCCAAACGACTTTTGATTACTTAATAGAAGAGGCGCAATTGTCCCTGTGGAATATCCCAGCTACATTGAGCCTCTTTGTTTTTTGTTTATTGCTCTAATTTCAGGTTAATTCATTACCATGACTACCTTTGAAGGTACCTATAACGACAACACTCAAGCCCTTAAGCTAGGAATTGTGATTGGGCGATTTAATGATCTTGTCACCAGTAAATTATTAGCTGGTTGCCAAGATTGCCTTAAACGCCATGGTGTTGACGTTAGTACTGACGGTGAACAAGTTGATTATGTTTGGGTTCCCGGTAGTTTTGAAATTTCTTTAGTCGCTAAACGTCTGGCTGCATCTGGACAATATGACGCTGTAATTTGTCTGGGCGCAGTAATCCGTGGTGATACGCCCCACTTTGACTATGTAGCAGCAGAGGTTTCTAAGGGTGTTGCCGCAGCGGGATTCCAGACGGGTGTGCCTGTAATCTTCGGTATCCTAACGACAGATACAATGCAGCAGGCTCTAGAGCGGGCAGGCATTAAGAGTAATCTCGGCTGGGGCTACGCACTCAGTGCTCTTGAAATGGCTAGTCTTCTCAAAAAAATTCCTTAAAAACCATATGCCAAGGACTAAAAACAAAAAAGTTGGCGATCGCCCTTGACACATGTTTTTTTCTTTGGCATAGTAGTATACGTGCTCAACACACATGCGGGTATAGCTCAGCGGTAGAGCGTCACCTTGCCAAGGTGAATGTCGCGCGTTCGAATCGCGTTACCCGC
>CAZXBK010000298.1:0-2646 GCA_964638765.1 uncultured Synechococcus sp.
AAAGTCTTCTGATATAGCGGAGGTCTGATTTGACAATTCCATTATTACAATATGCTCCATCCAGCCAAAATGGCCGGGTAGACGGATATGACCCCAGAGGCGATGAGCAGGCTTTTATCTTCACCACAGAAAATGTCATTAGCAATTCTGACTGGGACGTGCTGATCGATGCTGCGTATCGTCAAATTTTCTTCCACGCTTTCAAAGCAGATCGTGAGAAGTTTTTAGAGTCTCAGCTACGTAACGGACAGATTACTGTTCGTGACTTTATTCGTGGGCTACTACTCTCTGAAACCTACTTAAATAGCTTTTATTCTAAAAATAACAACTACCGTTTTGTAGAGCAGTGCGTACAGCGCGTTCTTGGACGGGACGTATACAGCGAGCGCGAAAAGATTGCTTGGTCAATTGTGATCGGCACTAAAGGTGTTGCTGGCTTTATTGATGAGTTATTAGGCACCGACGAGTATCTTGATAACTTCGGTTACGATACTGTGCCTTACCAGCGCCGCCGTACTTTAGCTAGTCGCGACCAAGGTGAGACTCCCTTTAACATCAAATCTCCTCGCTACGATGCATACTACCGTGCTCAGATTGGCTTCCCCAAAGTCGTTTGGCAAAATGCAGTTCGTCGTTTCCGTGCACCCGAAGCAAATCCAAAAGCTGGCGATCCTTCGCTGCCAATGTACATGAACATGGCACGCAGCGCGAAGATTCCAGCTGTCAACGTGCAGGTTTCTACTGCAAACATCAGCTTGGCTTCTGTGCCTTACCGCAAGAGCTAATAACAAAACCATGTTATTTCCTAACAAAATCTAATTTAAGTTAAGAAAAAGCATTTTAGTTTCTCAGTTTGTCTTACCGCCTTGAATACTTTTGATATGCGATTGTGTTTATCTTGAGTATTTAATGGGCGGTAATTTTTATGCTTAATTTATTACGGTATCGACAGACATTGAGAGATGTCTTTTTTTATGATGAGCTACAGGAAACAGGCCTCTTATCGCATTATTTTTTATCTAAAAAAAGTGGAAAGCGAAAGATGATTCAAGAAAAGTATTTCTATCCGCAAATCTGATTTGTGGTCATTCCAAATAATTCTAGAAGGTCTCTAACTATCCTTCCCTGGGGGAAAGTAGCCGAAGGCCGGAAGGGGTTTCAGAGGGCTACGCTCATACTAATTTCTAGCGAAAAAAAGAATTCTATTTCTTATTCGAAACGACTATATCAACAATGAGTTATTTGATGTTTAGAGAAAAAGTCTCTAGATAGTGGCGATCGCCAAATTATTTTGTCGAAGATTAGTAACTGTATTTTTATCCTGTCCAACATAAAAAATCAGCCCGTGAGAGCTGATTAAGAATTTAGTGATACTGTCTACGTACTAATAATTTCGAAGACTATTGCTTTTCGTAGCCGGAGTTATATTCATTAAAGGCACGGCTGGGTTTCAGAAGATTTTCGCCTTCACGTAATGGCAAATCAAATAACTTGCGGAAAGTATTATCAATATCGTTGAAATCCGCTTGGCCTATCTCATTAAAGACAACGTTGCCGTCCTGATCCAAGATGACAGTTTGGGGGATTTTGCCGGAGTAGTAATAGCCAACTTCATCTTTGCCGTAGTTTGCCTTGACGGGAATCGAGTCGATTGCGACAGGAATGATGCTAATGACCTTTTCATAGTAGGACTGAATCTCGGAAACAATCGGCGCAAAACGCTTACTATCACTACTGTCGTCGGCATAGTAAACGATCAAGGCGGGTAGTTCGCGCTCTCTAGTTTCTTTGAGGTTTAGGCGGGCAGGAACCAGGGAGCCGTTGCCTGCATAGAGAACGAAAATATTGCCGTCATAACGGTCATCGTCAAGACCAGCCCAAGCCGGAGAGATACAAGTCGAAAGTACTGTCACTAAGACAATACAAAAACTAAGAACAAGACGCATAAAAATGGATCGCCGGGCTGACATCATGGATTTTTTGACTCAAAAATCTTTACTAAAGGTCGTCACGAAAACCAATTATCGCATTAGCCTAGGAGCATGGGTAGGGCGATCGCCAAAAAACCTGAGAAGAAATACTTATCAGTGACTAGAAAAGTGTCACAAGTGGGAGATGAGGATCTCCAACAGCGGTTATGAATGAGCAGAAGCAGGCAATTTTTTTTCAGGAGCTAGCGGCAACCCTAAAAGCTGGTGTAGGAGTTAGTCAGGCAGTGCGATTAGCCTCAGCGAATATTAGAGGTAAACGACAAGCCCATTGGCAAAATATCGCGTTTCAATTGGATCGCGGTGCGAGTTTAGAGTCGGCCTTTAAATCTTTAGGTGAAGAGTTTTCGCCTTGGGCGATCGCCGTGATCGGTTTAGCAGAGAAAAGTGGAGCTGTGGCGATCGCCTGTGAGGATATCGCCAAAACTTTAACGGAAATGATGGCCCGTCGCCGTCTGATTCGCGGCATGGTGTTGCGGCTATTTCGGATGGTGTGGTCGTGGGCAATGGTGATTTTAGCTCAGTAAGATAGCCGGGCATCACCAGCGAGCGCTGGGACATAGACATCACCAGTTCGGTGACTTTTGGGTCATCTTTTGTGACTTGTGCGGTACCTTCCAGACAAAGAAAGACTGAAGATAAGAGGATGATCAAAGGG
>CAZXBK010000298.1:2666-3305 GCA_964638765.1 uncultured Synechococcus sp.
AAAAATAACGTTGTCATATGACGCCCATTTTCTTCATGATAAAGGAAGCACTTTTGTTTTGACAGACCCCGTCCCTGAGTGTATAATCAAAGAGTAATTCGTCGTTTACAATTTCTACTTCAAAGCGTTTGTTAGTCAGGGTTTCAGGATATTCCTGTGCGGTCTTGCATACTTCCAGGTCGTGCGTGGCAATGCCCCCAATCGCATGGTAAGTAGCCATTTTACGAATCACTTCGATTGTTCCGTTTCGCTTGTCATCGGAGTTCGTTCCTCTCAGAATTTCGTCCAACAAGACAAAACAAGGTCCGTTTTCTAACTCGTTCATGATGGCTTTCAGTCGTTTTACTTCCGCGTAGAAATAGGATTCGCTATCTGTAAGGCTGTCCGAGAGCCGCATGGAAACGTGAACAGGCAAAGGGTGTATGGTGGCACCGGTGGCGTAGATCGGAGCTCCGATGCCTCCCAAAATCATGTTGACACCCACGGTCCTGAGAAAAGTACTTTTGCCAGACATGTTCGAGCCGGTGAGGATGAAGAATCGATTTTTCGAGAAGTCGATGGAGTTGGTAACAGCCCTGGTTTTTGGAAGCAGCGGGTGGCCCAGGCATTCGAATTTGTTCTGTAGTTTATTGTTGAGGG
>CAZXBK010000299.1:0-3301 GCA_964638765.1 uncultured Synechococcus sp.
ACCCCAAAATCGTTATCAACTCCACCGTCCCGACGCAGGCAATCTCGTTGAACTACCTGTAGGCGAAACTTTTATTCAGCCCGATGTGCCCCAACGCACCGAATATGAAGGTGAAATTAACGAATTAGGCGCTTGGATTTCCCTCAGTTTACCCAATAGCATTAGCGAAGATCCCCGCTGGCAAACCTTTGCTGACACCGGCTTAGTCGAGGCTCACTGGCAAGGAGAAGAGCTGATTATTCGCGGTATCAACGAGCGTGAATTGCTACGGAGTAAAACCGACCTCGAACGCTTTGCCAATCTTGACTGCTGTATCAATTGCCGTTTTCAAAAAGCCATGCGCTGTCAGCAGCAAAAATCCCCCTTGTACCGCTTTAAAGTGACACCAGAGGGATATTGCCCAGAATTTGAGGCGATCGCCGCCCAAAATAACTAATCTTGATTTTTAGAATCAGGGAAATGGGGGAAAATTTGTTCCGCCTCAGGACAATCTTCCGAAATGGAAAGTTCCACATCCATTTTGGGTACAGAAGCCAACTTCTGTGTGATCGCCCCAACACTTTCTAAACGAACCAGTTCTTCCCAAGAAGAAACCTCATCATCTTCTTCAGTTTCATAACGGATTGTCAGGATCTCACCTTCAAACGCTGTGATTTTCGCGCTTTCTATCCAGCGCTGTTGATCCCGCAAGAAAATGCAAACTTCTTTTTCATCATTGCAGATTTGGTTAATCTTGCGGTGTAGCATAAGCTTCTCCAAGTTTAAAAGTAGAGCGATTTATATTTCTCTACTAAGCATTGTAGTCAATCTCCCTACACTTTTACAGACTTTTTTTGCACGTATTTTTACTTAAAATATCCAGTAAATTTTGGCTAACGATCGCCGCATGTTCCACCATGGCTAAATGTCCACAATGCTCGATTTCAGTAACGTTTTCGCCCCTTGCACCAAAGGAATGATGGAAGCTCGCAAGGTGATAAACATACTTGAGTTCCATCACAGAATCTTGACTCCCAGCAAAAAAATGAACAGGCTGCTGCAGTTGAGCCACAAGCTGCGGCAATTGATGTACCTCATGTTCCGTTGTCGTCTCTAATAAAGCTCCCAGAGCTGCCCGACGATCTGCCGCAAAAAAATCTTTGATGCGCTGTTTTCCCCACCGTCTCGCCAAAGGCTGACAGACCATTAAACGTGTAAAAGGTAGCTCAATAAACGGCACATACAATAACCAGGGAAAGCGATTTTTCACGATCTGTTGACCTGCCGAACGGAATTTTTCAAAATCCTCCTTCAGATAAATACCACCACCTGAATTGACACAGACCACTCCCTGCACCACCTCCGCAAGTTTTGTCGCAGTCCATAGGGCAATACTGCCACCAAGGGAATGCCCCACAAGCCAAGCCTTTTTGATTCCTAAATGGTTGAGGAGAATTTTTAAATCTTCCGAATAATCATCCAACGTAAATTGCTGCTCAGGATAATCATGGCTGCCATAACGTTGGGCCGCCGATTCCCCAAAACCCCGCAAATCGTAGGTTAAACAAGGATAAAACTTTGATAGCTCGGCGATGACTGGTTGCCAGTAGGAGCGACTTAAAAGCCAACCGTGAATGAATACAAGCGTTGGCAACTCTTCTTGATCCCTTTCATCCTGAGACGGCGACGCACCCAGTCCAGTCCAATCGTAAGTATGCAGAACATCCCGAATCACTGCCGTCGCCATATTGCCGTTTCGCCCGTTACCCTAAATCAGTGACACAACACATACTTAATTTTAAACAACTGTCCGCCTTCTGTAATTCTGAAAAATAATACAAAGCATTACTAACCGAGGAGTCGGTACTTAACACTCTCGGCAATACGCTGACCGAGATAATCGGGAATGAGATTTTCGTTGGGCCCTAAAAGGTAAAGAATTAAGCGGGTACGGCCTCGCCAAACAAGTAAATTAGCGTTGACGACTAGTAGATCTTCCTGCCATGTGGCATACATGACTTTGTAAAACAAACCTGGTTGATTATCGGCTTCGATTAAAAGCGCTGGTAGGTGAAAGACGGGATCAATATAAAATTCGGTTTCTACTTGCTCTAGCCCTGCATCTAGGTTGAATTCTACCGCCAGCATTTCTTCTACTTCAAAGCGACCAGCCAAAGCTTCCCGAATGGCGCGGCAGACATTATCTGAGGTTTGTTGGGTTAGGGCTTGATTTCCACGGGAGACGACCAACTTGATAAAGACAAGCATGGGGGGCTTAATTTGCCCATACAAACTGAGGCTATGGATTTTTAGGCCGTAGGCGGCGAGCACCCCGAAAATATCGCTTAGCAGGAAAGATTGGTTGCGGTAAGCAAAATTTAGGGCACTTTTACTGCCTTCGGGCAGCACATCAATGATGGCTTGCTTGGATTTGTAGAGGCGATAGGCAAGCTGGAGATTTTGTAATTGAATTTCACTGCTAACGAATTGTTCGTAAAACTGAGGAAACGAACGATTAAACCGCTTAAGAAGATCGAGTGTGGATGGTTTTAACGCCGTTGTCATATGTCTCAGAACTGGAGTGAATGTGTTGGCTACTACGACTTTTCGGGAATTTCTCGTCTGACCTAAGGGTTTAGCTATTTGACCAAGTTTCTAGTGATATTTTTCAGTTTACCCTATTGATTTGATGGAGCTTACTGGATTTGTTGCGGCTGAAAAGCTCTCGATAATTGGGGTGATGGCAAAATGCTACGCCTTGTTTTGGATATTCAGTGTAAGATTATCAAGGATATTTATGGTTCGCAGCCTCCCACGACATCATATCTAGGCGATCGCCCCGACTGACAAAAGAATGGGTTTTTTAAAAAGACTACTCAATAACACTGCTGACCAATCAAGTACGGACAAACAAAACAGTAAAGGGCTCGAGTCAGCCGGACAGCCACGCATATTTTTTAGTTTAGATCGAGATATTGATCTCTACGAGCTAGAGGAACTGTGCGATAAAGTCGGTTGGGCAAGGCGACCAATTCGGAAAGTTCGCAAAGCGATCCAGCACAGCTTTTTAGTGGTTACGGTCTGGGAAGTACGCAACACAAACCGCAAACGTTTGATCGGTTTTGCCCGTGCCACCTCGGACTGTGCCTTTAATGCCACGGTATGGGATGTCGTGATTCATCCAGAATTTCAGAGTAAAGGTTTGGGTAAAGGCTTGATGAAATTTATCATCAAAAAATTACGCGAATCCGACATTAGTAACATCACCTTGTTTGCCGACCCGCAGGTTGTTGAGTTTTATCGCCGTCTAGGGTTCATTCTG
>CAZXBK010000300.1:0-3287 GCA_964638765.1 uncultured Synechococcus sp.
GGTAGAGCCTACAGAGGCCCAAGAACATGATGTAGGGTTTGAGGTTTAGGAGCTCGGGTTTCGGATGTAGGGTTTGAGGTTTAGGGTTTCGGGTTTAAGGTTCAGGGTTTCGGGTTTACGGTTTGAGATTTTAGGGTTTGAAATTTTGTAGGGTTGTGCGAAAAACTCGGTAGAAAGAGTACAATCGAACCAAATACGGCGAATAGCAGCGAGACAGCAGACGAATGAATAGTTGCGTATTAATGGCTCAAATTATGAGCGAACCAGAATTACGCTATACCCCCGATAATACTCCCCTAGCCCAGATGCTGATTCAGTTTCCGGCACTGCGCGATGGTGATCCAGCTTGCCAAATTAAGGCGATCGCCTGGGGAAATATAGGCACTCAGGTACAAGAGTCGCACCATGAGGGAGATCAAGTGATTTTGGTTGGTCGCTTGTCCATGAATACGATTGACCGTCCTGAAGGCTTTAAGGAAAAGAAAGCAGAATTTGTGATTTCGCAGATTCAGTCTGTGGGTGCTGGCATGGCAATGCCTGCTGCTGCACCAATGACTTCAGCTCCCGTTGCCGCGCCCAGTAACGTTGTGCCTTTAAATTCGACCTATCAGCAACCTACTCAACCGGCTCCCGCTGTAACGCCCACGCCCGCCTACACGCCTCCGGCTGATCCTGAACCAAATCTAGACGACATCCCTTTTTAAACTGTGAATCTCGGTGATACCATCGTGGCGATCGCCAGTGCGGTTGTGCCCAATCAAGGCAGCATTGGCATTGTGCGTTTATCGGGAGTGGATGCTCCGGCGATCGCCAAACAGCTATTTCACAGTCCGGGACAGCAGCAATGGGAGAGCCACCGCATTCTTTATGGCTATGTCCGACATCCTAAAACTAAGGCATTAATCGACGAAGCGCTTTTAATGTTAATGCTTGCGCCGCGTTCTTTTACTGCAGAAGACGTGGTGGAGTTCCATTGCCATGGTGGCATTATGCCCGTACAGCAGGTTTTACAGCTCTGTTTAGATGCAGGCGCACGATTGGCAGAACCCGGCGAATTTAGTTTGCGAGCATTTCTAAATGGACGTATTGATCTCACCCAAGCGGAAAGTGTCGCGGAACTTGTCGGCGCAAAATCTCCCCAATCTGCACAGGTTGCCCTTGCCGGAATTCAAGGGAGATTAGCCCAGCCGATTCGTGATCTACGGGCGCAGTGTTTGGATATTTTGTCGGAAGTTGAAGCACGCATTGATTTTGAGGATGACTTGCCGCCCCTCGATGAAGTTGGTATTCGAGAAGATTTGAACAAAGTCTTAGGGACAGTCAATCAGATTTTGCAAACCTCTGACCGTGGTGAGCTGTTGCGGAGCGGTTTAAAGGTGGCGATCGTTGGTCGCCCTAATGTGGGCAAATCGAGTTTACTTAATGCCTGGAGTCGTAGCGATCGCGCCATTGTCACAGATTTACCGGGGACGACGCGGGATGTATTGGAGTCGCAACTTGTTGTGCAAGGCATTCCGGTTCAGGTTCTTGATACGGCGGGTATTCGCCAAACAGAAGATACCGTCGAGCAAATCGGGGTAGAGCGATCGCTGCAAGCTTCCCAAAAAGCAGACCTTGTTTTATTTACCATTGATGCTGGCGCAGGGTGGACAGATGCGGATCAAATCATTTTTGAAAAGGTTGGCGATCGCCCATTAATTCTGGTGATCAATAAAACAGATCTTGGCGATCCTAAAACTATCGCAATTCCCGAAAAAATTGAGCAGGTAGTTTACACGACAGCAGCTCAACAACAAGGTATTGAAGAACTAGAAATGGCGATCGCCACCACGGTTGCAGAGGGAACTGTCGGTGCGGCGGATTTAGACTTTGCTATTAACCAACGGCAGGCGGCAGCTTTAACCCGTGCCAAACAATCCCTTGAGCAGGTTGCCGACACCATTTCAGAGCAGTTGCCCCTCGATTTCTGGACGATTGATTTACGGATGGCAATTCAAGCCCTCGGAGAAATTACCGGAGAAGGTGTCACCGAATCTGTACTTGACCGTATTTTTAGCCGTTTTTGTATCGGGAAGTAGCTTTCTCGGAATTAAACCCAAGTCATTAGGCAGGAATAGCAACTTCTGATATCTTTAGGGACTTAGAAAGTCTGGGAGAAAGCCGCACGGAATGTCTATTTTTAAAGCTCTAAGGTTGGCGATCGCCTGTAGCGTGGCGAAGTCCGTAACGGAGGTGGTGCGGGGTCTCAAACTTAGTGCTGGTAGTGTTTTAGCCGGGGCGATCGCCCGTAAGATTTTCCCCAATGTTTTACCGGAGTTATTCGAGCAGGCGAAAAAGGGTGTCATTCTCGTTGTCGGTACTAACGGTAAGACCACAACATCTCTGCTTATTAAGGCAATTCTGACGGCGCAGGGTTACAAAATTGCCCACAATGCGACGGGTGCAAATCTCATTAATGGTTTGGCGACGGCTTTACTTGAGAGCGCCAATCTTGTCGGGAAGCTCGATATTGACTACGCGATCCTCGAAGTTGACGAAAATATTGTCCCCATTCTCCTCAAAACCTGCACGCCCAGCCACATGGTCACGCTAAATCTGTTTCGCGATCAGCTAGATCGTTATGGCGAAGTCGATACCATTAGTAAACGCTGGCAGGAGGCGATCGCCCCTCTCCCCAAGCAAACAACGATTATCGTTAATGGCGACGACCCAACTCTCAATCATTTTGGGCAGCAGCTGGAGCAAACAGTTAAATTCTTTGGGTTAACGGAGCCTGACCGTTATCTTGATGAAATTCCCCACGCTTCTGACGCGATTTATTGTCCGGTTTGTGGCACGCATTTAACTTATCAAGGCGTTTATCTATCCCACCTCGGTGATTACCATTGCGATAATTGTGGTTTTGCCAAGCAGTCCCTTGATATTCACAGTCCAGAATGGGGACAGATTCTCATTGGTATCTACAACAAATACAACACAATGGCGGCGGCGCTTCTGGCGGAAACCTTAGGGATTCACCGGGATGTGATTAATGAAGAAATTCAAGGGTTTAAGGCGGCGTTTGGTCGGGCAGAAGAACTCAAAGTCGAGGGGAAAGATGTCCGTATTCTGCTGTCGAAAAATCCTGTAGGCATGAATGAAAGTATTCGAGCTGTAATGGATTTACAGAAGCAAGGTAAGACTTCTACGGCTCTGATGATTCTCAATGACCGCGATCAAGATGGTACCGATGTGTCGTGGATTTGGGATGTGGATATGGAAAATCTGACCAAGTATCCCGGCAAAAT
>CAZXBK010000301.1:0-3274 GCA_964638765.1 uncultured Synechococcus sp.
ATTCGATGTAGTCATCAATATTTTTCTTGATGCGGGCGACCGTTGCATCGGCTTGGTCAAGATTATTTTTTAAATCATCCGCAAACTTGAATTGCCCATCTTGAATCGTTTCGAGGCGACCATAGAGATTCATTCCTTCCAGAGCAAACTTACGTAGATCGATTTCGCGACCACCATCCCGGCCAGTGACGTAGTGATTTGTTTTGTGGCGGACTTTCTCTTTTTGGGGATGCTCATCAATCGGCAAATCGTAATAGCCCATCAGTTCCAGCCATTCCACCACATCTTTGCCGCGATATCGACGCGGCGCACGGGGCGCACTACCCGTTGCCATGTGAACCGTTTTGCCTGCGAGGTGAAGATCTTCCGCAATCTGACAACCTGATTGACCCGTTCCCACAATCAAAACATTGTCGGGCAAAGACTCTGGATTTTTGTATTCTACCGAGTGCAGCTGAACAATATCGTCTGGTAACTGATTGGCGATCGCCGGAATTTTTGGGTCATGGTAGCCACCCGTCGCAATCACCACTTGATCCGCTGTATAAACTCCATCCTCAGTTGTCACCTCAAAACCAGAGGGCGATCGCTGAGCCAGTCGAGTAACACCAACCCCTTCCCGAATCGGTGGATTAAAAGAAGCCGCATAATCTTCCAGATATTTGACAATCAGCTCCTTGGGCATGAAGCCATCTTTGTCCTCAGCACTATAAGAAAAACCCGGTAGGCGACATTGCCAGTTGGGAGTTACGAGACAAAAAGAATCCCAGCGCTGATTTTGCCATGCATGGCCAATTTGATTCTTTTCAAAAATAATATGACGAATATTTTGCTGCTTAAGTAGATAACTAAGGGACAAACCTGCCTGTCCACCACCAACAATAATTACTGAGTAATGACTATCCATAAAAACTGTACTCAACCTATGGGCAATGTCGTAATATTTCGACCTGATATGCTCAACATTAAGACCCTAAAATTGAATTTCTTGTGACTATTTATACAAAATATTCAGGTCTGATTCTATCTATAGCCTCTCTCTAAAAACAGAGTATTTTTTCGTGATTAAAACCTAGCAACCTATCGAAATAGACAGGTGTGTCTTAGGCTACATTCTTGTATTTAGTCCTAAAGCCAACCAAGCATGAAAAGTACTTTTAGCAAAGATTTTAGGCATAAATACTATTTCTGCTGGGAGATTTCTTTTTAGAGATCAAGTTACTTATGCAGGGAATAAATGCCTAGAAAAAATCAATTGAGCCTGTGACTTTGGGGTAAAAAAACTAATTTGTGATAATTGATACAAGAAAAGCAAAAGTTCACTCCTACAGTGAGGTCACATCGCAACAGAATTTATTTTTTAGGAATTAAGAATCATGCCAGAGGTACAATTTCCCTCCTACAAAGCTGGTGATTATCTTGTTGATTATGAGGAGAAAGTTTTCCCAGATGTTCAAGCAGAACCTGGTGAAAAAGCTCTTGTTACATTTCACACAGTGGCGTTTGAAGGGTCTATTGGCTTAGTTAATTTGTTGCAAGCAAGTCGTCTCATGAAGAAAGGTTTTGAGACTTCTGTTTTGCTCTACGGTCCCGGTGTTACCCTCGGTGTTCAGCGTGGTTTCCCCAAGCTAGGCGATGAGGCTTTCCCCGGTCACATGGCAATGAATAACCGTGTCGAAAAGATTATTGCTGAAGGCGGTAAAGTTTACGCTTGTCGCTTTGCACTCCAGGCACTTTATGGTCATGGTGAGCCTTCTCTAATCCCCGGTATTACGCCCATCAATCCCCTTGATGTTTTGGACATTATTTTGATGCACCGCAAGGAAGGCGCATTCATTCTCGACACTTGGACAATGTAAATCTGTCTAGCGAGATTGATCGAGGGCGCATCTCGATGACGCCCCTACATGAACAAAAATTGTGTAGGGGTGGTTCGCGAACCACCCTCAAAAGGGCTGGGTAAAGGAGAAAAATAGCTTCTCTTGCATAAGTCTTGGAAGTTCCCCTCTTGGGAGGGGTTAGGGGTGGGTTTCGATAGGTTGCGCAGCCCACAGAAATCCATTCCTCATGCGAAAAGCTCCTCCAAGGAAGAACATATCAAATTTCTTACGTTTATTCAGTTTCAGTACTATGCTCGATTACTCCCGAAAGATTCGTGCGGCAGCAGCGCAAATTAGTCCTGTTTTATTTAGTCAGGATGGCACAACTGAAAAGGTTCTCGGGGCGATCGCCGAAGCAGCGGCAGAAGGGGTTGAGCTGATTGTTTTCCCGGAAACATTTGTGCCCTATTACCCGTATTTTTCATTTATTGAACCGCCCGTCTTGATGGGAAAAAGCCACCTCAAACTCTATGAGGAAGCGGTGGTTGTACCGGGCAAAGTTACTGAGGCGATCGCCCAGGCTGCCAAAGCTCACAGTATGGTCGTCGTGTTGGGGGTAAATGAACGGGATGGCGGTTCCCTCTACAACACACAACTCATTTTTGATGCGAGTGGTGAATTAGTCCTCAAGCGTCGCAAAATTACGCCGACCTACCACGAACGAATGGTTTGGGGACAGGGTGATGGCGCTGGTTTAAAAACTGTGGATACAGCGGTTGGTCGTCTTGGTGCATTGGCTTGTTGGGAACATTACAATCCCTTGGCTCGCTATGCATTGATGACTCAGCAAGAGCAGATCCATTGCGGTCAATTTCCGGGGTCAATGGTTGGTCAAGTCTTCGCTGATCAGATGGAAGTGACCATGCGTCACCATGCGTTGGAATCAGGTTGTTTTGTGGTGAATGCAACGGGTTGGTTAACGCCAGAGCAAAAGTTGCAAATTACCGACAACGAAAAAATGCATAAAGCCCTCAGCGGCGGTTGTTATACGGCAATCATTAGTCCTGAAGGGAAGCCTCTCTGTGACCCCATTACCGAGGGAGAAGGGTTGGCGATCGCCGAGTTGGATTTTGCGTTGATTACAAAGCGTAAGCGCATGATGGATTCGGTGGGACATTACGCACGCCCTGATTTGTTGCAACTCCAACTGAATGCCCAAGCTTGGTCAACGATGCAAACGACCGCAGCACCAGTGGTGATGTCTGAGAACCCCATTCCGGAAGAACAGTCTTCGACGAATGGAACCCAGATTAAGCCCAAATTTGATTTTCAGCCTCTCACTTAGGTCGCGAGACCCTAAATTCAGTATTTCGATTTCTAGCGAAACAAATTTATTTAACGCAATGAATAAACAGCGTCTCATTACAGAACTTCAATCGAAGGGTTTACAACTA
>CAZXBK010000302.1:0-3248 GCA_964638765.1 uncultured Synechococcus sp.
CCTTCTTTGATTTTGACTCCAATTCGAACAGTATCGCCAACATGGATGGTCGGAAGATCATCTTTGATGTGTTCTGATTCGATGGAGCGAATAATTGCTTCAGCGTTCATGGTTTTTCAAAAAACTCACAGTCTATCAGTATATGGACAACGAACCTTAATGTCAAAAAATTGATTGCTACAATTTTTCAGAGTAAAAAAGTGAGCCAAATAGACTCACTTTAAAACAAATAAATAAGTTCAACTTTTGTTCAAAAGAAAGATTTTAGAACTTGAAAGTTGTGCGGACAGCACCAACCCAAATGGTGTCATTAGCATCATTGTGGTTAGGGTTGAAAACTGCATATGCACCAGGAGTGATGGTGATATTTTTGTTGAGCTTATAGCGATATTGTAATTCCGCAAGATAAGAAACATCAGGAGCTGTACCGCGCATATTATCATTGCTAGTGACTCTAGGAGGCTGGCCGAATGTTAGGCCTAAAATGTTACCTTTTCCACCAACGTCTAACAATGCTGCATTGATTGACCAGTTTAGAATATCAGCGTCTTCATTAGCCAGCTGATTACTGGCTACAGCGTAACCAAACCAACCAGACAAATTAAAGCGATTAGTTACATCCCAGCTGCTAGAAATAGCGAAATTATTGGAATTTGTAGGAGCGCCTCCGAAAGGATTGGTACTGACACCATCAACAGTGGAGTCAGAGAGATTTGTTGAACTCCCTTCATATTGATTGACATATGTAAAAGCAACATTGAAGCTATCGGTGGGAGAAAGGGCTATTTGGGCACCTGCGCTGTAATCGCCATTAAATAAGCCATTGTCAGCACCCGGGTTTGAAGCCGTTCCATCATCACCAAGGTAAAGACCAGAAAATTCGATTTTATCGCTAACTTCGTAATTAAAGCCGAAACCAGCTCCCGCAGGACCACGAAGTGTCGCTGGCTCGCGACGAACAAAACGAGAGAGAGCACCGCTTCCGCTGCTTAAAAAGTAGGGATTATTAGCTTCAAAAATATCGTGAAGACCTAACCTCACAAGACCAACATAAGCTTGTATTTTTTCACCAACGGGGAAACGATAATACAAGTCATCAATCTCAACAGAGTTTCCACCATCTGCATCGTGTCCAAGACGGGTTGAGTCTGTGCCAGTGATATCGTCTCTTAGGGTGCCACTACCTCCAAAGTTACCTGCCTGAAGACGAGTGCGTAAACGGTCTTTGCCGTCTTCACGGAAGCTGGTATCTAAGTTTAGGCGAACGCGATTGTTGAACGTAACTTGAGAGTCTAAGTCAGTTGTGCCAGTACCATCAGCGAAAGTATCCCCGAAAGCGTTGGCAAGTGTGAAGAGAACTTCACCGCCGAGCTTAGTTGTTGTGGAAAACTGATTGTCCTCTAGGAATTCTACGCGGCCATCGATGTCATCTACGCGCGCACCGAGGGTTGCAAGTTCAGCTTCAAATTCTTGAACGAGGGCGCGGAGACGAGTGATGTCTGCTGCGTCTACGTCGGAACCACCGCCAGTGATGAGGCGCTCGATTTGTTGCATACAAGCGTTGAGACCTGCTGCGAACTCATAACGGCTGAGGGGGCGGTTACCACGGAAAGTACCATCGGGATAACCAACAATACAGTTGTACTTCTCAACGAGATTGCGAAGTGCATCAAATGCCCAGTCAGAAGGAGCGACATCACGGAGTTGGAATACGCTGTTGACTTGAGCGAAAGAGTTGGAATCGTTGTACTGGCTGATTTGGCTGATTACAGCAGAGTTGTCTTCTGCGATCGCCGCACCAGAAAGAGCAACAGTTGCACCTAAGGCAACGGATGCACTCTTAAAAATGCTGTTCATAGTTTTAGACATGTCTCAATAGACCTCACACCAACGTTAATTGGTTTAAAAATTCAAAATACCTAAACGGTATAAAGTTTCTCTTATTGCAAGTAATCCGCAATAAAAAATTTTCAACCATTACTATAACTGAAAATTCGAATTTTAGTAACAGAAGATACCCAACACCACTAGCTATTATGTACTGAGTTAACCAGTTTGCAATTAAGCAAGGTTTCATTTTTGTTTAATGGAAGTTTAAGTGGCTACTCAGGTTTCTCAGATTGAGCCTAAGTAACACAGACAAATTTAAGGAGAAGTTGTGTTGCAGCACCATACACAAACTGGACAATCTCTACCAATCAAGGCTGTGAAAAGTCGGCGGAAATGTCTACGGGAAAATTTAACGCAACCGATTCTTTTATGGGCAGGCGATCGCCTCAGTCGGAATTTTCGAGCTAATCGTTATCCTTTCAGAGCAAATAGCCATTTCCTTTATTTCGCGGGTATGTCTCTAGCTGGAGCTGTGCTTTATCTAACAGGCGATCGCCAAATCATATTTTTTGACCTACCTAGTGCAGATGATGCGTTATGGCATGGGGAGTTCATGGAGCAAGAGCAGCTTCAAGTGCTTCTACAGGTAGATCAAATTCTTCCCAAGTCTAAGCTAGGAGAATTTACTTCTAATGCAACGACCATTCCTCTAACTGATCCTTATCAGCGCCTACAACAGTCACAAATTCTAGGACGAGACTTACCTACTCCCAATCAACTGACGGGCGGCGATCGCCGTCTGGCAGAAGCAATTATTAATTTAAGACTTAGCCATGATGGGACGGCGTTACGTGAAATTCAATCAGCAATTGAAGTTTCCATCACAGCCCACAAAATTGGCATGCAGACAGCCCCACAGGTACAAACCGAAGCGGAAGTTCGTGGCGCTATCGAAAGCCATTTTATTGGTCATCAAGTGCCCTGCGCTTACAACAGCATTGTTTCGGTCGCAGGAGAAGTTTTACATAATGAATCATCGCCACATCCACTAAAATCTGGGGATCTGCTTCTAGTCGATGCTGGAGCGGAAACGCCCAACGGTTGGGCCTCAGATCTGACACGAACTTATCCAGTCAACGGCAAGTTTTCCAGCACTCAACGGGAAATTTATAACCTTGTCTTAGCAGCCCATGACCAGGCGATCGCCGCCATTAAACCGGGGGTTGAGTTTCGCGACCTTCACTGGTTAGCAACAAAAATCATCACTCAAGGGCTTTTAGACTTAGAAATTCTTGTAGGTAACCTTGATGACTTGGTGGCAGAAAATATCGCTACAACCTTTTTTCCTCACGGTCTTGGACACTTATTAGGATTAGACGTTCACGACATGGAAGATTTAGGTGATCTAGCTGGTTATG
>CAZXBK010000303.1:0-3215 GCA_964638765.1 uncultured Synechococcus sp.
AAGGATACGCAGTTGATCCAGAGTAAATGGGATGTCAGACATACAGCCTCGGCGAGGAAGAAGAACAGTAAAGAGGTATCGATGCTGGTTTCATGATTGACAGTACCACAATAAGGGGATCGTATCTCTTTTGATGGATAATATAGCCTGTACTAATTTCGTTTAAAAATACTTCTATTGGCTGAATTATGGCGGAAATGAGCTGGTTTACGACGAGTCACTGGGTGATGTTAGGGCTTTTAGTCGGATTTGCGATCGCCCACAGTGGATTAGCGGCGCTCCGTCCTTGGGGTGAAAAAAAGATTGGTTCCCGCCTCTACCGCGTCATTTTTGCGTTGGTGAGCATTCCCTTCGCAACTTGTTTGATTATTTATTTCTTTAACCATCGTTACGACGGGGCAGTGCTGTGGCAGATCCAAGGGGAAGCTTGGGTTAAGCCGACGGTGTGGTGGTTGTCGGCGATTTCATTTTTCTTTCTTTATCCTTCGACCTTTAATTTGCTTGAAATTGCGGCAGTCAAGCAGCCTCAAGTCCACCTCTACGAAAAAGGAATTACTCGTATCACTCGTCACCCACAGATGGTCGGCCAAGTGATTTGGTGTGTTGGTCATCTCCTGTGGGTTGGAAGTTCGTTTATGTTGCTGACTTGTGTTGGTTTAGTCGCGCACCATTTATTCGCGGTATGGCATGGCGATCACCGTCTAGAGTCCCGTTATGGCAAAACATTTCTCGCGGTTAAAGAACGCACATCAATTGTTCCGTTTCTCGCAATCTTGCAAGGTAAGCAAACTTTGAAGCTCGGCGAATTTCTTAAACCAGCCTATGTCGGAGTCAGCGGCTTTATCGCACTTTTGTGGTGGGGACACCCTTGGCTAATGGTGATGACAGCAAAAGTACCTTGGTAGATCTACACCCATATGTAATGGTTGGGGATCAGTCTTTTGTTGGATTTTCTTCACTGAAAAAATATGATCCCCACGACCGATACAGGTAAGATAAGAGACCACGATAAAATGTCTATGTAACCGAAAACAACGGGAGATCATGGTTCTGTCGATCACCGAGGAAAATTTTAAGCAAACAGTTTTAGAAGCAGATCAGCCCGTCCTAGTGAATTTTTGGGCACCTTGGTGTGGTCTTTGCCATTTATTACATCCATTTTTGGTGAAGGTACAAAAGGAATGGCAAGGTCAATTTTTGCTCGTCGATGTTAATGCCGACGATAACCTCAAGCTTGCGAACACCTATCGCCTCAAAACGTTACCCACTTTAATTCTGTTTAATAACGGCAAAATGGTGGAACGCATTGATAAATTTCAAGACCGCGATCGCCTGAGTGGCCAGCTAGAGCAACTATTAAAAGGTGTCGTAATTCCAAACCGATGACTCTGCCTTTGATCGTAATTTGTGGTGCGACAGCAACGGGAAAATCAGGTTTAGCTCTAAAACTCGCGCAAGAACTAGATGCAGTCATTCTCAGTGCAGATTCGCGGCAAATCTATCGAGAGTTTGATATCGGCACAGCAAAACCAAATACCTCAGAATTATCTCAAGTACCTCATTATTTAATTGATATTTGCGAGCCAACAGAAACCCTCACTTTGGCGGAATATCAAGCCCAAGCTCAAACCTTAATTGCTCGATTTCAAGCAGAAAATCGCTACATTCTTTTGGTTGGTGGCACAGGTCTCTACATCAAGGCGATCGCCAAAGGCTTAAAAATTCCGCGCGTTTCGCCTCAGCCTAATCTCCGAGAACAATTTACTGAGCTGGGACAGAAATTTAGCTATCAACTATTACAGCAACTTGATCCAACCGCCTGCGAGAAAATCCATCCCAACGACCAAGTACGGACATTGCGGGCGTTAGAAGTTTTTTATGTGACAGGCAAACCCATCACAGAGCAACAAGGCGAAAACCCCCCGGACTATCCGATTATTCAAATTGGTTTAGATTGCGAGCTGGATCACCTTGAAGATCGGATTCGTCGCCGTACTCATCAGATGGTTGAGCTTGGGTTTGCATCTGAGGTAAAAACCTTGGGCGAAAAATATGGTTGGGATTTACCGCTATTAAAAACCCTCGGTTACCAAGAATTCGGGGAATATGTCTGCAACGAAACGACCGTTCAGGGGGCGATCGCCGCGACGGTTTTACATACTCGCCAGTTCGCAAAGCGCCAACGAACCTGGTTCAGAGCCGTACCCGAAATTCATTGGCTTGATAACGAAGATCCAGATTTATTTGATCAGGCGATCGCCCTAATTCAAAAGTAGAGTGCGTTAGCGGAGCGTAACGCACAATTAAGACATCACTTCTGCAATTTCAATCACCTGATCTTCCCAATCTTTTACAAGAAAATTAAGAGGCTTTTCTTGGCGAATCTTATATTTCAGACGGCGAGATTGCACGCGTAATAAAACTGACTCTAAACACTCTTTATCAAAACAAACGTGGCGTTGCTGATTTTTCTTGCCTAAGCTCGCACCCGAAACCACGTGGAGTTGGGTATCTTTTTTGAGCTGATACCACAGACCTTCTTGCTCCTTTACAGGCGACATACCCATCGCTGAAGGAGATGCCGCTCCCATATACATCGGGTCAATGCCACCAGCCCCACCAAGAGTTTGTTCGTAGTTGTAGTAATAATGCATCGGCACATCTGCCGCGGGAAGCTGCAAAATACCTTCGTAAAAACGCCTTGCCACATCCAAATCTGAGACCATGATGGTGTGAACCTTTGGGGCGCTGGTCAAAAACATCCACATCGCCACACCGTAGGCACAAAGCAACATCACCATAATGCCCTGGGTCGAAAAGAGCGAATCAAAGACCGGGAAAAACGCGCCTAGGTAAAGATGAGTGAGGATTGGAGCGGCTGCAATCATAAATCAAGCGATGATAGGTAAATCGACTATGATGAAAGTCTAAATAGTCTGTTTAGGTGATTTTGTAGGCATTATATTGTAGGACATGGTTCAGATTCCGAGTTTTCCCGAAGCGAATCATCCCCTGATTCAATCCCTCAACCATTATAGCGATTTGGATTTGCTCACTCTTTTCCAGCGCTACCCGGAACAGGGTAAGTATTTTACGGGCATTTTTTGTCGCTATTCACCGATTATTTATTCTCTCATCGGGAATTCCGCGCGATCGCCGGTGCAGGCAGACTATATTTTTGCGCTGACATGGCGACACATTTTCCATGAGATGCG
>CAZXBK010000304.1:0-3197 GCA_964638765.1 uncultured Synechococcus sp.
TCAGAAAGGACTACTCACTCTATTTTGCTACAACGTTACTTGCTTGAAACTCTCTCAAATAGAACTTCTGTGGTTCTTTTTGCCCTTAGCGCCCCCTCGAAGTATTCACAGACTCGTTTAAACCAATCCGGTTCTTCATAGAAAGTTGCCCATAGTCTTGCTTTAATCAGGAACTCATCAGCGATTTGCTCCTTTCCTGCCTGTATCTTTGCTTGTTGCTGCTGGAGTTGCTGTTCCCAGTCGAGGAGTTTATCGAGGTCAGCATTAATTTCCTCAGTTTTGAGGATGGCGTCCGCCTCCCGAAATTGACCCAGCTCAAAAAATGCCTTTGCTTGCCGTAGCCGTTCGGTATTTATCTCGATTTTGGTGAAGGTTTCATATAACCGAAAGACCGCTTCTTTTAATTGTTCGAGTCGTTTGAGGAGTTGTTGCAGTTCCCCATCCGCTTTGATGGCTCTTGCCGTATCGCCTTTTGCCTGAAGAAAGTCGAGATATTCCCGTTTCTCGTCGATGCGTTGCTTCAGATTCTGATAATCCAGCGATTGCACAAAGAAATTCGCCGTACCGATATTGTCGATGTTGTAAGTCTTGTCGGTCATATTACTCATGTCCTTCCTTGGGGAAGGTGCCCGAAGGGCGGAAGGGGTTTCAGTGGGTTCCGGACATTACTGGGGATCTGGTTTTGGGACTAGGGTGAGAGGTTTCGGTCGGTTGCGCAGCCTACGGAGGATCCCCCCGGCTTCGCCACCCCCCTTAGAAAAGGGGGCAAATGGGAACCACAATTGATTGAAGCTGTACTAGAATCACTGGACTTATCACTACCCTACCTAAATTTCCGCAAAACTTCTTGCATACTTCTCCCCCCTTCGACAAGGGGGGCTGGGGGGGATCATCACTCATAGGTACAACATCAGCAGGCTTAGATCTCCGACTTCTTTTACTGCGCAAGCGACAATTGCAATTTTTGCCCCAGAAATCGGAGATCTGGGGTCGCTACTAACTAAACTCTGCATTATCAATATTTTGTATGTTGTAGGTTTTGCGATTATCCGTAACCGTTCCCGTCGAAGAACTGTCGCTAGCCACTGATCCTGTTGTTTCCCCTGCCGCTAAACTCAACTTGTTAAAGCCATCCTTCGCGAGCTTATCCAACTGATTCCCGAAATGCTCCCGCAAGCCCTCAATATTTTCGTAGACCGTTTTGTAATGCTTCAGTTCACTGAGCTTATCCTCAAACTCCCACAAACTTTTTAGGGCATCGCGATCGCGCGTTTCTGATGGCTTGAAATAAGTAAAGATAAACGGCTTTTGATTTTCCTTGAATGTGCCGAAAGCCTTCTCAAATTCCTCGGCGGTATATTTCCCAACCTTGTTCCATGCGAGCAACACAAAAATGTCACAGTCGGCGATCGCCTTGTTGTATTCGCTTTGTAGACCTGTTGCCGACATCGCATCTAGAAAATCTTCCCAAATATCAAGATGTAAGAAAACCCCATCATCAAAGCGTTTCTTACATTCCCGATAAATAAAAATCTCAAATTGCTCCCGGTCTGCCTTTAGCTCCGACGAAGAAGCGAGAAAAATCTTGATCTTTTGCATACTGGCTCTCTTGCTGAAACCTTGGCCGCCCCTAACTAGAAACGAACACTAATTCAATAGTAATGACCTTGAGAGGATATTCAGGCGATCGCCCTAGTTTTGTAATAGCTGAAATTTATTCCTTGGCGACCGATACTGACTTTTTACCGATAGATAGCTTGATATTATTCACCATCAAAAAAGGTATAGAACTAAAAAATTCTATACCTCACACTTTATATCTTTTTATGTTTAAAAAAATCTAGACCCTAGCCCAAAGGATGGAACAAAAGATCGGGGAAGAAGCGATTAAACTCAATTAAAAGACCAGCAGTAAAAACCATCATTGCGGTTAAAAGAACTGGTGCAGAAGATAAAAATTTATCCATTTGTTTTACTCCAGAAAGTAATGACTAGACCCAACTAGAATGTCCTAGCGAGGAGAAATAGGTACTTCGCCTTCTTTAGCAGTGAGTTCACCAGAAGTGAGCTCTTTAAGAGCAGCGAGAGGCCACGCAAAGCCAGATAGCATTACTTTTACTGCTAGGGGAACATCGATGATGATTTCCTTCATAGCAGCAGTTTTGGGATCCTTACGGACTTCGATAAGGTAAGCGCGACCTACCCAACCGATCCAACCAGCTACGAAGAGGAACATTAAACCGGGGATTAGGAAATCACCAGCATGGTCGAGGCGACCATCAACAATGAGGCGGGGAAGACCCTCAGGTCCACAAAGTGCTTCAGAATAAGCTTCTGCGCGCTTTTGACCAGACTCGGGGTCTGCGGTGGTGTTGCGGAAATTCTTTGCTCTTTTTTGGTAAGCAGCAGACTCACTACAAGGAGTAAGGTGAGACAAGGTATCAGCTTGAACAGGAGTTGCGAAGCCGAGCCACAATGTTAAAGAGAGAGCAAAGGCGCAAACAACAGCTACGAAACGTTGCATAAGTTTGTTTCCTTTTGTTACAAAATAGTTAAGTTTTTTGTACAAAAGATACGCCAATCCATTTGTACTTCGGAAGCAATATTAATGGGAATAGCGTATCCAGTAAAGGCAAAAAAGGTTAAAGTTATTAACTTAAATCTAAGTTATACCGATATATGGGTATTGTTTTAGCAATCGAAACAAGTTGTGACGAAACGGCTGTTGCAATTGTTAATAATCGTAAAGTTCTTGGTAATGTTGTCGCGTCTCAAATTGACATTCATCGAGAGTTCGGCGGAGTGGTTCCAGAAGTTGCTTCTCGGCATCATTTAGAAAGTATTAATAGTTGTATTGCTGAGGCATTTGAGCAGGCTGGTCTCAGCTGGGATGAAATTGAGGCGATCGCCGCGACTTGTGCCCCGGGATTAGTGGGGGCATTGTTTGTTGGGGCATCAGCTGCGAAAACATTGGCGATGCTAAAAAATAAGCCTTTTGTGGGTGTGCATCATCTAGAAGGTCATATCTATGCAAGTTATTTGAGTCAGCCAGATTTAGAGCCACCATTTTTATGTTTATTGGTTTCGGGAGGGCACACGAGCTTTATTGAGGTGCGAGGCTGCGGCGATTATGAATTGTTAGGACAGACCAGAGATGATGCGGCTGGAGAAGCCTTTGATAAGGTCGCGCGGCTTCT
>CAZXBK010000305.1:0-3153 GCA_964638765.1 uncultured Synechococcus sp.
CTGACATGCCTCCATCTATCGCCTGCATTACTTTTTGACGTAAATCGAGACTGTAAGCAGCAGGCATCGGCTATTTCTTTTCATCTCTCGAAGCTCTCACTGATATTCTGTCATAACCTTGCTGAGACTGACTATAGTAGTAAAGACCCGCGTAAGCTCTCAAATCTCCCCGCCGCCAATCAGTCAGTTTTGAACCAATTTCAAAGTCAAAGCCAGAGGCGGCAGCTTGAAATCCTTGGTTTGTATCAAAAAGTAGTCTATTTTCAGTAAACCTAAAATTACTAGCGGTCTCAGCTGTTATTGCTTCGCGATCGCTGAGCGAAAGAAATACATTAGCGCGGGTATCAACTGTTTCGCTGAGGGACTCTATGCCAAAGGTCAATTGACTAAAGCTGTTATCTTCCTCTGTGCCGCGGATATCGAGACCAAGATAACTACCAAAAATATGATTCGCTTCGTTTAGGGTGCGATAGCCAAAGAGAATATTTCCGCCAAACTCGCCATCATCATCGACAGATACTCCGCCGTCGAAGAAAAACATGTTGAAATCATCAAACCCGCCTTGTTGAAAGACAGGCACAAAACCGCCAACATAGTTTAGGCCTTCAGCGCCGTTGACATCGGTTGTCCGTTTAGCAGCAAACCTAAGCCGAATCTTGAGATCAATCGCTTCGGTGGAAACATCTTCCTCTAAAGGCTGGAGCTCTTCCGCTACATCGGAATCTTCCGTAACTTCAGGGATGCCTGAGGTCTGAGCCAGAATTGGCATCGCGGTGATTAAAAGTGTTGTGCAAGCCGCACCGATAATGCTGTCTTTCTGGTTCATGATTCCAAAATTTGCGCCGGGAGAATGACTTTTTTTGGGCTACTTACGTAGCGGCATACTACCGTAAAAATCACTTTCCGGAATCAATTTGAGGATATCTTTGTCCATTCTTTGGTTTGTTAGCGTTTTTCCTTGGCGATCGCCTCTCCCACTTTTACAAGAGCTAATTCGGTTAAGGTATTGAATGTCCATTCTTTGTGCCTTCACCATGAGCATTATCACCCTGCAATCCGTCTCAAAAGATTTTGGGATTAAAGAAATCCTGCGGGATGGCAATCTCAGTGTTGATGACACAGAAAAGGTGGGCTTAATTGGCGTAAATGGTGGCGGTAAATCGACGCTACTAAAAATGATTGCAGGCATTGAGCCCATCGACGGCGGTAAGCGCTTGGTTCGATCGGGCGCAAGGATTATTTATCTACCCCAACAACCGGAAATTGATCCAGAAAATACGGTGCTCGATCAGGTATTTGCAGACTGCTCTGAGCAGATGAAGTGGGTACGGGATTACGAAGATCTGTCCCACCGGATGGCGATCGCCGAAGGAGATGAGCTGAATAGCTTAATGGGTAAGCTGTCGGAAATTACGGCAAAGATGGATGCGCTCAATGCGTGGGAAATGGAAACGAATGCCAAGATTATCCTGAGTAAATTAGGTATTACGGATTTTGAGGTGAAGGTCGGTAGTTTATCGGGAGGCTATCGTAAACGGATCGCTTTGGCTGCTGCACTTTTATCGGAGCCAGATTTGTTGCTGATGGATGAGCCGACGAACCATCTTGATGCAGACTCGGTGGAATGGTTGCAAAGCTATCTCAATAATTATTCTGGGGCGTTACTGCTGATTACCCACGACCGTTATTTCCTCGATCAGGTTACCAACCGCATTCTCGAAATTGATAGGGGTGATCTCTATGGTTATTCCGGCAACTATTCCTATTATTTAGAGAAAAAGGCCTTAGCTGAAGAGGCGGCTATCAGTAGTCAACAGAAACATAAAGGTGTGCTGCGACGGGAATTGGAATGGTTAAAACGAGGCCCCCAAGCACGGGCAACGAAGCAAAAAGCTCGCATTGATCGCATTCATGAGATGAAGGATAAGGCCTTTAAAGAAGTTCAGGGAAAAGTTGAGATTGACACGCCCGGTAGACGCATCGGCAAGAAGGTTATTGAGGTAGAAAATTTAAGCAAGTCTTACGGCGATCGCCCAATTATTAAAGACTTTAGCTACGAATTCAATCCTGGCGATCGCATTGGCATTATTGGCGGTAATGGCGCAGGAAAATCGACTTTTTTAAATCTCATTACCCAGCGCATTGAACCCGACTCCGGCACAGTTGATATCGGTAGCACAATTCATATTGGCTACTTTGATCAGCACTCCGACGACCTAGACGAAAAGACGCAACAACAGCGGGTGATTGAATACATTAAAGATGTCGCCACCTATGTCGAAACGGCAGATGGGACTCAAATTTCCGCGTCACAAATGTTGGAGCGCTTTCTCTTTCCGCCCGACCAACAATACGCTCCCATCCATAAGCTTTCGGGTGGTGAAAAACGCCGCTTATTTTTGCTCAAAGTTTTAATGTCTGCGCCCAATCTCCTCATTCTCGACGAGCCAACAAACGATCTCGATGTCCAGACCCTCTCAATTCTTGAAGAATATCTCGAAGACTTCAATGGTTGCGTTGTCATTGTCGCTCACGACCGCTATTTCCTTGACCGTACTGTCAGTACGATTTTCTCGTTGGAAGGCCAAGGCAAATTACGCCAATATCCCGGCAACTATTCGGTTTATCTCGATTACAAAAAAGCAGAGGCAGCCAAACAAGCTGAGTTGGAAGCTGCCCAAGCAAAATCTGCGCCCGCAAAAACGCCAACGAAAACGAAGGCAAAAACCTACCAAAAACCGAAATCTACAGCTAATCGCCTGTCGAATTACCAGCGTAAAGAACTCGAACGTCTCGAAACGAAAATTATCCCGGCGCTAGAGGAAAAAAAAGCTACCCTCGAAGCGCAACTTTGTCAGCAAGCCGACGGCGACTACGAGAAATTACAAAGCCTTTCCGATGATTTGACTAAACTCAATCAGGAAATAGAAACAAAAACAGAGCGTTGGTTAGAGCTGGCCGAAATGGATACTTAGGGTGCCGCAAACAAATAAATATTCTCTTCACAGTAGGGTGTGTTAGCGAAGCGTAACGCACGGTTTACTTACCTCATCACAACTTCAGATGCATTACGACGGATAGATACATTATGGTTTTGTTTTTCGAGAGTTTCAAGAGAGTAATGCTAGGCGTGAGTAGCAAAGTGAATCAATG
>CAZXBK010000306.1:0-1596 GCA_964638765.1 uncultured Synechococcus sp.
ACAAAAACTGTATGAACTTATCTCCCTCAAAAATATACAGAATCAACAGCCTAGAGCTTGGCCGTAATAAACACCAGCTTCAGTAGCCGCCAAGATTTGCTGGTTAATATCGGCCTGTGCTTCCGGAATAGTTGTTTTACGGATTATCTTTTGGGGTTTAGGAACGGGCTTTGGAATAGGCTTTTGCGGTATGGAAATGTTATTTCGAATTGGCTTTTGTGCCACAACATTACGGACAGGTGGGAGATTTTTAGGTTCTATTATTTGGGTGGTCTTGGTTTTAGGGATAGTCTCTTGTTTAACGGGTGTTTGTTGGGTAACAGGGCGTTTGGATTCCTGTTTAAGGACAGTATTGTCTATTTTTTTGACTTCTGCACCTAAGTTACCGATGGCATTATCAGCTTTAATTTCCCCTACTAAATCCTTGGTCACTTCCTCTTGTTGATCCTGGGTTGACACTTGAGCAACATTCACTGTTGTCTCTAAATCAGCTTGGGAGGGCATAGAGAGGAATCCGTCTACCAAAACGTAGGCAATTACTCCACACACAGTCGTAATTATCGCTGTAATAATAAAACGTGCTTTGGGATTTTCTGACCACAGTGCTTGTTGATCAGCTAGTACGATAGGCTCTTGCGCCCTTTGTTGTTGCAGTTTTTCATATTCGTGAAAATTATCGTTCGGGGACTTACTTTCAGCTTTTTTAAGGAGATGACTGGCGTTGAGCAAAGATGCTATACGCTGTTTCTTGTCTTGTGATTGAGTCATGATTAAAAATTAATTGGATAGATAAAAAAATTACTCAGCGGAGATTTCTTCAATGCTGTATATTTCCAAGCCTGCAAAACGCATGTTGTAGACAGCTTTTGATAATTCATCCTCGGTATCTGGGAGAGCTGGAATATCGATCGCTTTCAGGTAAATCACACGGTCAACAGGGATAGATTTGATCAACGATTTGCCCACCAAGAAGTTGATGTTGCCTCTCACAATGACTTGCCATTTGTCTTTCTCAATCTCTTGTGGATCGGAGACTTCATTAAGAATAAGCAAGGATCTCATCGAGCCATTAAGGACTTTATCGGGCATGATTTCAGTGAGATTTTCCAAAAATTCAATGCGAAAGCTACTGCTGATAGCGAAGCTTGACTCCCATACTTGGGCAGGTATTTTCGTATCTCTACCGTCTACAGTAATGACTCCTTCATCGGATTGAGATTGCCCGGGATTAAAGATTGTTTGTGTTTGTTTGGCATCAGTCCAGTTAAACAAGCGATAGAGAACAGCCGAGGTAAAAAGGCGAATGCTTTCAGGAGTTCTCTCTCCCCTTTTTAAAGCTGTAACCGGACGTGTTTCTCCGGTACCCAAAACAGCTACGGTTGCAGGATTTTCAGCAATATTCCTGATAGCTGAAAAGTTGAGTAATTGAACAACTATAGATAGAACGCTAATGATGATGGATAAAAGACTAAATATAGCGATAAAGTTGGTGTTTTTTTGATTGGTAAACATTGTTTTAAATAGGACTACAAAAAAGATAGGTGGCTTACTTCAAATCACGATGGATTCTGGCTTGGTGCCTTATGTTGTATGGAT
>CAZXBK010000306.1:1696-3102 GCA_964638765.1 uncultured Synechococcus sp.
GTGGCTTACTTCAAATCACGATGGATTCTGGCTTGGTGCCTTATGTTGTATGGATCAACGATTGGGGGAAGTACGAGAAGAACGCATTGCCTGACGAACGCCTTGCTCAACACCACGCTTCACACCATTTTCTACACTACTTTTAACGCCCTTTTGCACAGCACGTTGCACGGCACGAGATAACTTTCTATCGGATTTACCAAGTGACATTAATTTGCGAACACCTTGATAAGCATAAGAAGCAAGTCGAGGAGCATAAGATCCAAGCATGTTGAAAGACCCAAAACCTGCCATAGACCCTGCACTTAGGGATATAATCGGTGCAAAAACAGCGAGAAAAATTGAGTAGACAAGGGTGAAAGATAGCCCTGAATTAACATGCAATACGGCAATCAATGACATGAGAATGCTGTAACTTATCTTGGCGATCGCTAAAGAAAAGAACGAACTGAGCCACTTAAAGAAAGCGTCCATATCAAAGATGGAAAGAGCCAAGGCAAAAGGAGATAACATACAGGCTAAGATAATGCCTGTTGACATGAGGTATGAAAAAGCCCCTTGGAATCCCGAAAGTATAAACTGAATAATTCCTTCGTAACTATCACCCAGAAAAGAAGACACCCCGTTTAGAAAAGAATCTTTAATTTCTGAAAGTTTTCTCAAAGCGGTAGCGGTTATCCCGAACGATTGTTCGATGATATCTGCCGCTTCTTCAGCATCTGCTATCGCTTCATTCAAACATTGAGTTTTTAACTCGTCAGTATCTTCAATCAGACATTGTTTAATGACCGTCTTCGTTACCTCTGCGGCTCTAGCATCTAGTGCAAGAGCATTAACAGCAGCTAAAGCAGAAATATCATTAGAAAGAGTCTCTTGAACGGCGATAGCACTGGTTGTAGTTATGTTTCTCAACCCTCTTAAGCTACTTTTTAAAACAGCACCATCATTGGCAAATAGAGCAATCACAACAATCAACCAAACGAACTTTTCATAGGCGATCGATATGTCATTGCCAGTTAGTCTTTGCATGAATTTATAAATAAAAACAGCAAACGCGATAACCAGAATTATTCGGGATAGAAATAAAATGAGATTAAACATCTCCCCGGCCATCAGCTGATTGAAAACCACATTCCATACATCAGGCCTTTGACTACGCATGTCATCTATACCGTTAATCAGATCGATCAGCTCTTGTGACCGCTCAGATATCAAGAAAAATAGGATTGGAATAGAAATGAATATATTACTAAACAGAAAAGATATGACCATAGGTTTTTTAAGGTAGTGTCATGGACTCAATGTTGCTCCGCAAATAGTACAAAGAAGAATTAATTGCATCTAGTTGCTTCGGGTGTAATTAAAAGTGATGGTTCACATTTGGTTCGTAGAAACTTTTTGCCAAT
>CAZXBK010000307.1:0-3081 GCA_964638765.1 uncultured Synechococcus sp.
TTTCAAGAGGGGAACAGGAAAAGTCATTCTTGAAAGTCTCCCTTAGTAAGGGGGATTTAGGGGGATCCCAATCATGGAGATGGTAGCTCAACGGTAGAGCGCAATTTATCGCCTAATCAGGCCGCAGGACTCAAGGTTATCGCTGTTAATCGAACTCCCCTTTTGTCCGCCGAGATGCGGGTTCAACTCCTGCTCATCTCCCTTCCCCTTCTGGGGCTTTTATCTAAATTCACTTTTAAATTCATTCTCCCGAAAGGGACGGAGTAGTTATGTCATATAAATTTTTCACTTCTCGTAAGAACACACCTCAATCTCAGCCTATCCCTGGCCGTGAAACTGAAATGGTGAAGGGTCGTTCCGGTGGTTATCATTTTGACCCTGGTATGTGGACAATGTTAAAGCGTTGTTTGCTCATCGGTACTGCCCAAAGTACTTTCTATGCGGATAAGCATGAGTTAACCGGGGAGTTTACCCAGACCATTAATCAATGTGTAGCAGCAGATCCTGCTCGCGTTGCCAAGGAAATTGCCTATGCCAGTGATGGTCATGCGATTAATAACAGTGCACCTATCTATGCGTTAACGCTTTTATCTATGGGTGAATCCCCTGATGCAAAGCGTGCTTTCATCGAGATTTTCCCTAAGGTGATTCGTACTGGTAGTCACTTCTATGAGTGGTTGAGCTACTCGAAGGCATTGCGTGGTTTCGGTAAGGTTGTGCGTGAATGCGGTACGGTTTGGTTGAGCAATAGCAATGTGAAAACGTTGGCTTATCAATTGCTGAAATACCAACAACGTCATGGTTTCACCAATCGCGATGTGTTGCGTTTATTCCACGTAAAGCCTGCTACTGATGATCACCAAGCGCTCTATAACTGGGTCGTTAAAGGTTGGGATACTTTGCCTAAGCAAGCTCCTAGTGAGTCTTTGCAACAAATCTGGTGGTACGAGTGGCTCAAGCGTAATCCTTCTCAAACTCAAAAGGCGATCGCCGAAGGTCGTTTAACCCATGAAATGGTTGCACCTATTGGTGAGATGGATGAAGGTGCATGGAAACTCTTGATGCAGGGTATGCCTATTGGTGCGTTGTTGCGTAACCTTGGTTCCCTGACTGAAATCGGTGTGTTGCGCCCTCACTACAACAAACAGTTGAAGTACGTGGCTTCTGTGCTAAATGACAGAAATCGTCTCCGCAAGGGTCGCATCCATCCTATCGATGTGTTGAAGGCTTTAAAGACTTATCAATCCGGCGGTAAGTTGGGTCGCAGCAAGAAAACTTGGACGTCTATCTCTCGTATTATCGACATTCTTGAGAGAGCACTAGAGATGTCTTTCGAGACAATTCCTGCTACTGGCAAAACCTTCTTGCACGCGGTGGATGTGTCTGGCTCTATGTCCTATTACAACGTGAGTTCAGTGAATTTAAGTTGTGCTGAAATTGCGACAGTAATGGCATTGGTAAGCGCAAAAGCCGAAAAGAACTATGCGATTCGTGGCTTCTCTACGTCTTTCAAAGATTTAGGTATCACGGCATCTGATAGCTTCCAATCTGCGATGCAAAAGACAACCAATCAAAACTTCGGTGGGACTGATGCGTCCTGTGCCTACAAGTGGGCGATTAAGCATAAGTTCTGGGCAGATGTGATTTGCTTCTGGACAGACTGCGAATCTTGGGCGGGCACTCAGCCAAGCCAAGCGTTAGAGAAGTATCGCCGTAAGGTCAACCCTAATGTGAAAGCGGTTTATGTAACGTTAGCCCCCTACAAATTAAGTTTGGTAGATCCTAAAGATCCTAATTCTTGGGATTTGGGTGGCTTCGATCCTTCCATGCCTCGCATCATTCAGGCGATCGCCAACGGTGATCTCTAAAACTCAACCTCAATGCAGATATCCTTCGGGGTATCTGTTTTCTTTGAGAGAGTGCATTGGCGATCTCTAGCAATTAAACATGTAAACTTACGACACATGATTCATAACTGAAGATCCCCTCTGCTGCCCCATGAATAAAACTCGGCAAAAAGAGAGATTCCTCTATCAATTTAAGTATTAATAGCTTATTACGAACTTATATATAATTTTAACTTTGAATAGAATCCCTTGAGGTATTTATGCTCTATCTAAGTATTATGGGTATATCCATATCTCTTGCTATGAGACATCAATGAGCGAATCATCTACCTCATCTAAATCCAACCAAAATAGTTTTAAAATTCCTGCTCTTCAACTAATAGCATGTATTACTATTGGACTTTTGGGAGGTTTATCTCTTGGGCATTTCATCTATCATCTCCCCGCTGATAGTACAAATGCGTCTAAACAATTTGATAGGGCTGAGTTAAGAGATTGGGGTAAATTATTAACCAGTGCATTTATACCAATTTTCTTGTTGATAGCGAATGAGGAAATACGTAGACGTTCAGAGAAAGAAGAAGAAGCGGCGACAAATCGACAAAAAAGAGAAGAAAAAGAAAGAGAAGCAGCACAAAGAAAACAATTAAGAGAGAGTAAAGAGCAATCTGAATATAAAGAATATATAGATAAGATATCCAAGCTTTTAGTTGAGCATGATTTTAGTAAGATATCTCAAACAGAAGCTCCTTTTAAAATTTTTCAAGCTTTAACTTCAAATGCCTTACAATCACTTAATCAAGAACGAAAAGAACAAGTATTTATTTTTCTCAGTTCTCTTAATCTTCTAGGTTATAGTCCGGATAAGCCCCTGAATTCTTTCAGTAAAAAATATAGAACACAATCTATCTTTAAATCATATTCTTTAGATTCAAGTATTCTAAAAAACCTACATTGGACAAATGCTCAGCTGGCTGACATGACATTCACCAAGTCAAAGCTTGAAGAAATTATTCTTCAAGGTTCACTTCTTGTCTTTGACTTGTTTGTTCACTCTGATATTAATGGCTATTATGTTAGTAATTCAAAACTATATAAAGTTGCTTTTAATCAAGCGGAAATATTTATTTTTATTTTCAATGATAGCTTGATATATAAAAGTCTATTGAAAAATACTAAGATCGAGTATTTTCAGGTTAGATCTTGTTCCATTAAATACAATGATTTTAGTGAT
>CAZXBK010000308.1:0-3050 GCA_964638765.1 uncultured Synechococcus sp.
CGTAGAAAATACCACGAACCTTAACTTCTTCGGGATCTTCCGCACCGAGGTCAGTTGCAGAAGTTTGCTCACTTTCGAAAGTTCCGGCGATCTCACCACTCTCAACATCGATCTTCGCAACTTGAAGAGAAATTTCACCACGACGAGCATCTAGTTGTTTGATGTTCGCACGGTTTAAATCATCCTCATCTGCTTGGGAAGGTAACGCAACTGCGTTGTCATAACCACTAGCAACACCACGAGCTTTGGGATCGAGGAATACTGCACCACGGTAGGAAGGCACGCGGAAGTCACCTTCAAAATCTGTGGAAGTTGTAATTGCATCAGACGCTGCCGCCTTAGCAACTAAGTTCTTGATAGTGAATAGGAAAGGTACTTGCTCACCACCGGGAAGCTGTACGGTGACAGGTTGGAAGTCAATACCATCCAATTCCTTGGATGTCATAACTTTGTCTTCACCAACAGTGATTTCACCACTCATTTGCTCCAAAGAGGAGGTATAACGAGTCAACATTTTGCCTTCAACAAATTCTGCTGCACGGCGCTTGTTAAG
Organism: uncultured Synechococcus sp.; assembly: GCA_964638765.1. Taxonomy (GTDB): domain Bacteria; phylum Cyanobacteriota; class Cyanobacteriia; order Cyanobacteriales; family MRBY01; genus MRBY01. The sequence continues at coordinate 554 of CAZXBK010000308.1, forward strand.
GGGTTCTTCTTTAACGAAGTAAGTCTGGGGCTCTAGGCAGAGGTCAAAGAATTCAATCGTTTGACCAGCCTCAATGGGAATAGAACCACGGGTGAATTCGGCAATTTGGGGACAGGAATTGGCGAGACCTGTATTCAGAATCTGATCGTATGTTAATTTTTGGACGTCTACGGTCGCAGCATCGGGAGTTTCGCTACATGCTGCCGTCAGAACGCCGATACATAGAGCCAAAAAGGCTGCTAATAGCGAACGTAACTTCATGACTAACCTCGTTTTTTGTCAATCTCGGGGCGGAACTTCTTGTCCGTTCCACTTGAGTTTTAAAAGTCTGGGATCTAATAGGGACAAGCTATCCAGTTTTATATCAGAACCTACTTTACCAAATTGGCATCATTTGTAGGTAACGATTCTTTACAGCCCAGCGCGATCGCCGGTCACTTTTCTAGGTCAGTAGATTTTTTAGCTGGAAATTATGGTAGCCAAGGATATTGCTCAAAATCAGGCGATCGCTTCTCAAGAAATGCCTGTTTGCCCTCGCGACCTTCCTCGGTCATGTAATAAAGCATCGTTGCATTACCCGCCAATTCCTGTAGACCCGACTGGCCATCACAATCAGCATTGAGGGCGGCCTTCAGACACCGAATTGCAATGGGGCTTTTAGCCAAAACTTCCTGTGCCCATTGGATACCCTCAGCTTCTAGCTGCTCCACAGGCACAACGGTATTAACCAAACCCATTTCTAGTGCTTGCTGGGCGTCGTATTGACGACACAGAAACCAAATTTCCCGCGCTTTTTTTTGACCCACGATCCTCGCCATATAGCTTGCCCCAAAGCCGCCGTCAAAACTTCCGACCTTTGGCCCTGTTTGACCAAATATTGCATTATCAGCGGCGATCGTCAGATCACAGAGCATGTGCAACACATGGCCACCACCAACTGCATAACCAGCCACCAGCGCAATCACGACCTTTGGCATCGAGCGAATAAGCTTCTGTAAATCCAGAACATTGAGTCTCGGTACACCTTTGGTATCAACGTAGCCTCCCTCACCACGCACCGACTGATCTCCACCAGCACAAAAAGCATATTTGCCGTCGGTATGGGGGCCAGCACCCGTAAGCAAAATGACACCAATACTTTGATCTTCCCTCGCATCACAGAAAGCCTCATACATTTCAAACACCGTCTGTGGGCGGAAGGCATTGCGCTTATGGGGACGGTTAATGGTGATCTTCGCGATACCAGATGCTTTGTGATACAGAATATCCTCGTAATTCTTCGCTACCTGCCAAGTGACGTTACCCATAAAAAAATTAAGTTTTCGTTAAAGATTTATCGCCCGTCATCTTATCCCATTCTTCTCCATCGACTCAGTACAAATCAACGCACTAGAGGGGCAGAGTTCTCCTATTAATTAATCCTAAAAATCGAAAGAATATCCATCGATAGCATTATTTTTCAAAAGAAATAAAAGAAAAGATCTATCAATAGTGAAAGTTAAATCTACCTTAAGTCCGGTGATACAACCATGAATAATGCAGCAATATATAAGAGGGATCAATATTTTCTATTTCAATAACTATTTATGAAAACCATCCGAAAAAAGCGCAAACAACAATCTGCGGTAGACGAAGTTGAGGCTACAGGCATCGGCGATTGCGTGAAGATCCTTTGCCCCAACTGTGGTTCCAGTGCAACCCGCAAGCATGTTTTGCAGTCTGGATTAGTAGAAACAGCTTGCCGTACCTGCGACTATTTTCTTGTGAGCTGTAAAGAGACTGGCAACATTATCGAAGCCTATGCACCGGGATTGTATTTAAATTAATCGCTTAATATTTGATAAAGAATCTAAGCCCAATAATTATTGGGCTTTTTTTACGAAAAAATGTAACGGAAATTTATTTTATCTTTATAAATCAATCCGATATTAACTTTTGCTTCTTGATGTAATATTCAGATGTCGATATTTTAAATCTTATCTTTACGCTTCTCAACAGAAATGATTTTATTTTAATTGTTCTATTGGAGTATTGAGGTTCGAACAGGACTCTCAATAAGATAGTTCGCAAAGATTGTAAAAGATTTAAAAGTTTTTATATTGCGGCGATCGCCCCAGAACTTTTAGCCTTCACGGGACTGGCTAAGCTGGGACGTTTTTTTGCGGGAAAATGCAAACAATCAGTTATCCTAGATTGACACATTTTAGTTTTGGCAATCATTTAAGGAGTCAGAGTGGATATTCAGATTGGTCGTGGCAAAACAGCTCGTCGAGCGTATGGATTTGATGAGATTGCCCTAGTGCCGGGTGGTCGGACCCTAGATCCGGAGTTAGCGGATACTAGTATCAAAATTGGTGATATCGAGCTGAACATTCCGATTCTGGCAAGTGCCATGGATGGTGTTGTAGACGTCAAAATGGCAGTTCTACTCTCAGAGCTAGGAGCATTAGGTGTTGTTAACCTCGAAGGTATTCAAACTCGCTACAGTGATCCCAAC
>CAZXBK010000309.1:0-3022 GCA_964638765.1 uncultured Synechococcus sp.
GTATATAGAATCCTCCGCATTAGACGAAGTTTACTCTTTATATTTAGCCTTTAAATCTAAGAGTGCTTTAGAAAAAGCACTTAAAAATATTAAAGCCAATCCAATAATATTTTTTCTGGAGAATAGGTGGGATGTGCCAGACATTTTACCCGAGAAGTATTACAGTGTATTAGATGGCAGTCCTTTTGAAGGAGCCCCCTATCTTCTAGACAAAAGCAAGTATATATATTTAGACAGCGTACTAAAAATAGCTGAATATAATTTCTCGGCAGATGCTATTTTAAATTTAGAAAAACAAATAAAAAATAACTTCCGGCTTATCGTAAGAAAAGTAAGAAAACAAATACTATGACTAATATAACCTTAGGTCCTTTTGCCACAAGACTCGTAGCTTTTTGGGGACTAATCCTTCCTTATCTGACCGTCGCTTTTAATGCTACTAAGGCATTTGCTTTAACTTTCTGGGCAAAGTTTATACAAGTAGCTGGTAATCCCGTTACTTCTTGGAATGCCGTAATGGCATCTGAGTGGGGAGTAATTATCCGGTGGGTAGCAGACACATCTGTAACGGTCTTTAACTGGGTTTTGCCTAGAGCAGAAAAGGCTTTAGACACTGTAATTGTTCCAGGGTTTGTGGCTTTTATTCTCTTCTGTAAAGAACAAGTTCTACATTGCTTAAATAAGCATAAAGACCAAACAGAAACTAAAGAGAAAGAAGATCAAAACTAGAAATTTATACAAGCCAGGTACTGTTTAACCTAAGACAGTATGTATAAAGTCACCGAAAAAGTGGGTCTGAAGCCCCGTCCTTTAGGACGGCTTTAAAATAGAGAGATGAAACTTCGATATCGCTACCGAATCTATCCCAATCGTGAGCAGGTAAAACGCCTTGCTCAACTGTTTGGATGTTCTCGAGTGGTATGGAACGACGCATTGGCTTTATCCCAGGAAATCTATCGAGAAGGAGGAAAATATCCCGGTGGTGCTGTCCTGATGAAACGGGCAATTACGGACGCCAAAAATACGGTGGAACGAGCTTGGCTTGCTTCAGTGTCTGTCGTGCCTTTGCAGCAATCGATTAGGGATTTAGACGTTGCATTCCGCAATTTCTTTAGCTCTGTTACCGGCAAGCGCAAAGGGCCGAAGGTCTCAATGCCACGCTTTAAACGTCGCCATGCCACCCAGTCAGCAAGGTTTACCACCCGTGGATTTAGCTGCCGTCCCACGGGAAAGCTATATCTGGCGAAGGTTGGGGACATCAAAGTGAAATGGTCCCGTAAATTACCATCTTCACCGTCATCAGTGACAGTAATTAAAGATGCTTCAGGACGATACTTTGCATCCTTTGTTGTTGAGGTTGAGCCAATGGCGATTCCCAACAACGGTAAAGCCATCGGTATCGATTTGGGGATTGCAACCTTTGCCACTCTTTCCACCGGGGAGAAGATTGCCGCTCCAAAACCACTAAAAAGCAACTTGCGTAAGCTGGCAAGACTTCAGAAACAACTGAGTCGCTGCCAGAAGGGTTCTAACCGTCGGGAGATTGCCAGACGCAAGGTTGCCAAGCTCCACGCCCGCATTGCAGATATCCGATCTGACTTCCTACACAAGCTCAGCTCCAGATTGGTTTTCGATAACCAAGAGATTAATTTGGAAGACCTGAATGTGTCGGGCATGGTTAAGAATCGGAAGCTATCGCGAGCAATTAGTGACCTGGGATGGCGTCAATTCCGCACGATGTTGGAAGCTAAGGCGGTGATGTATGGGCGTACCGTTAACGTTATCAGCCGCTGGGAGCCCACATCTCAAACCTGTTCCACCTGCGGGTTCAGGGGTGGGAAGAAAGCATTAGACGTACGGCAGTGGACTTGCATTTCTTGCGGTGCGGTCCATGATCGAGATGTGAATGCTGCGATAAATATCAAAGTCGCGGGTGGGCAATCCGAGACTCAAAACAGACGACTGAGGACTCGTAAGACAGATGCTAAATCTGCAAGGTCCGTTGATGCGTCTACCCATCTAGAGCACTTACAACTTCGGTTGTTTGGCTGCTAGGGAATCCTCGCCCTTCAGGGCAGGGAGGATGTCAATGAGAAAACACTAGCTTCCACTGAGAATTCGCCCATCTCCACCGAGAAAACATCAATCCCCACCCGATAGCTGCGGCAATCCAGGTGGGGATTGATGTGAAGGATGGACCCTCCACTCATATGCCCAGCGCACCAGCTCCCCCCGGAAGAGTGAATCTACCGGTGGGGTGGGAGCTAAGCGGCAACCTGCAATCGCGCGGGTTCGACGGGACGCTCCACCAGAATGCCGTGGTCGCCAAACACACCGCACACATCATCCAGAGACTGCCAGAGATCTTCCAACTCGGCGGCGTCCAGCACCTCTGCTCCCGTAGCGTAGACCCGACACAGCGCCTCCCAGGCAGCCATCAGGACCGGATAATCCCCGATCGCCCATTCATCCGAATCTTCATTCAACCCAGCGATCGCAATCCATTCTTCGGAAGCGAACTCAAAAATCCCGACAGACGCCTTGACCCCTGCGGCGCTCTGAATATCATTCAACTTGGCTATATTTTCTTCCTGTTTTTTCGAGAGAAGCATTGTTATTCCTCTGTGGCGTTCCGGGCGTGTGGTGATTGCCCTTTGACATGAATCGATCGTACCATGCCTTTAGTCACGAAAGAAAAGAATATGCCAAATACTAGCCGAGTAAAACAACTTGCGCTTCAGTTCCCTGATCGCTGGACGCGAGATGAAAGTGGCAATGTTATTTGTATGCACTGCGGCTCGAGCAACATCATCTCCAATGGGACTCGCTATCGAGGGGGACAGAAAGTTCCTCAGTTGAAATGCAAGGACTGCGGCAGAAGCCAGACGGGCAGGGCTCCTGGGAGAGAGAGGGAGGAGAACGTGAGCGACGCCGCCAAAAGGAAACGAAAATCCCGAGAGAAGCAGAAACAGCAAAAAGAAAAAGACGAAAATAATATAAATCCGTAATGTGACTAAAGGCA
>CAZXBK010000310.1:0-3009 GCA_964638765.1 uncultured Synechococcus sp.
AGTGCTGCAGATCGGATGCGATCCCAAGCACGACAGCACCTTCACTCTGACCGGATTTTTGATTCCCACCATTATCTACACGCTACAATAAAAAGATTTTCACTACGAAGATATTTGGCCGGAAGATGTCATCTATAAAGGTTACGGCGGCGTAGATTGCGTCGAAGCAGGTGGCCCTCCAGCTGGAGCAGGTTGCGGCGGTTATGTCGTCGGCGAAACAGTCAAGCTCCTGAAAGAACTCAATGCCTTTGACGAATATGACGTCATTCTTTTTGACGTGTTGGGCGACGTCGTTTGTGGCGGTTTTGCTGCTCCTTTGAACTATGCTGACTACTGCCTGATCGTTACGGACAACGGTTTTGATGCTCTTTTTGCAGCGAATCGTATTGCTGCATCAGTACGAGAAAAAGCGCGGACACACCCCCTTCGTCTAGCGGGTTTAATCGGTAATCGCACCTCAAAGCGCGACCTCATTGAAAAATATGTGAGTCATGTGCCCATGCCTGTTTTAGAGGTTCTGCCACTCATCGAAGACATTCGCGTGTCGCGAGTGAAGGGTAAGACTTTATTTGAGATGGCCGAGAAAGATCCGATGTTGGATTATGTTTGCGATTTCTATCTCAATATTGCCGATCAAGTACTAGCAGCGCCTGAAGGTGTTGTGCCTAGTGAAGCGCCGGATCGTGAGCTGTTTAGTTTACTGTCGGATTATTATCTCAATCCACCCAAGGATAAAGAAGATGAGCTTGATCTGATGATGGTCTAGCCAGAAAAAATGGCGATCGCCACCTAGTCGAAAGACAGCATTTTGTAACTTGTTGAGAAAATCACAGCTTGCACCTCGATTGAAACGCAGAAGTTGGGTTAAATTTTGATCCAGAGTGAGTTTTCTTCCCAAAATCGGAACAATATTGAAGATGGGACGGAAGCCCTCCCCCGTAAACTTATTAATCCATAGTTTGTAGTTGATTAGACGAGGAGTAAGCCGTGAGCTTTTTTGAACAAATTAAACCTAGCCTCAAAACCAAGTGGCTAGACTATTACGAAAATAACCATGAATGGATGAAGCTCCTCATGGATGGTGGTGAATTTGTTGAAACCCCCGATGGTGGCCGTCGTCCCCAAGGCTCTGTTGTTGTTGGCGCAGTGAGTTCGATGGAACCCCGCCTCGCAGAGATTCTCTACCATTTCTTCTTGGTTCATGCGAACTACGACACGATCGTCGATGTCATTGGCTTAAACTTCGACCCCACAAAAGAATTATCTTCTCTCCAGTCGTCTGGTGCTGCGGCAAAACCTGTTGTGGCTCCACCTCCGAAAGTCACAGCGCCTGCTCCTACTGAATAATTTCAGCCGCTAGAACAATGATTTGCCCCCACAGAAAAATTCGGGGGCGATCGCCTTCATTGCAGCAGTCAAACTTGTTGCTCCCAGATACCGGACTTGGAAGAGATATTTGCCTCGAAACCTTTTCAGACCGAGTAATTCCTAATCATTCCTCAATAAAAAGTAGTATCTAAGGAGATTTTTATGACTGTTGCCCAAGAAAAGCCAGCATTAAACTTTGAATGCGAAAGCGGCAATTACCATACCTTTTGTCCGATTAGCTGCGTCGCCTGGCTCTACCAAAAAATTGAAGATAGCTTTTTTCTCGTCATCGGCACAAAAACCTGCGGCTATTTCCTCCAAAACGCCATGGGAGTAATGATTTTCGCCGAGCCTCGCTATGCAATGGCAGAGCTAGAAGAAGCTGATATTTCCGCGAAACTTAACGACTACGACGAACTTAAGCGCCTTTGTGAACAAATCAAGCGCGATCGTAACCCTAGCGTCATTGTCTTTATTGGGACTTGCACCACCGAGATTATCAAAATGGATCTCGAAGGATTTTCCCCACGCCTCGAACAGGAAATAGGCATTCCCATTGTTGTTGCCCGCGCCAATGGTCTCGATTATGCCTTTACCCAAGGGGAAGATACCGTTCTCGCCGCAATGGCAAACCGTTGCCCCACTGAAGAACCGCCCCAAGTTGTTGAAGAACCCAGTGAAAATCTCACGCGCTTCCAGAAGCTGCTCAATCTTGGCTTAAAGAAAGACGAACCTACAGTCACTACGCCTGTGGAGCCTGAATATAAAGAGCACGATCCTTTAATTCTTTTTGGTTCTCTGCCTGACCCTGTGGCGACAAACCTTTCCCACGAACTGAAAAAACAAGGCGTCAAAGTATCAGGCTGGCTCCCGACCAAACTCTACACAGAACTGCCCGTCGTCAAACCCGGCTATTATGTCGCAGGCGTTAATCCATTTCTGAGCCGCACTGCCACTACTCTGATGCGCCGCCGCAAATGTAAACTCATTGGTGCACCATTCCCCATTGGCCCCGATGGCACACGTGCTTGGGTAGAGAAAATCTGTTCTGTCTTCGGTATCGAACCCCAAGGCCTAGAAGAACGGGAAGCGCAAATCTGGGAAAGCTTGGAAGATTATCTTCAGCTGATTCGCGGCAAATCTGTCTTCTTTATGGGCGATAACCTTTTAGAAGTGTCCCTCGCCAGATTCTTGATTCGTTGCGGCATGACCGTCGATGAAATTGGCATTCCCTACATGGACAAGCGCTATCAGAAAGCTGAGCTAGATTTTCTGGTACAAACCTGCCAAGAGATGAACGCGCCGATTCCGAAGATCATCGAAAAGCCCGACAACTACAACCAAATCCAACGGATTCAGGAGTTACAACCAGATCTCGTGATTACCGGTATGGCTCATGCCAATCCCCTTGAGGCACGCGGAATTAGTACGAAATGGTCAGTAGAATTTACCTTCGCGCAAATTCATGGTTTTACCAATGCCCGTGACATTCTTGAATTGGTGACTCGTCCTTTACGCCGCAATAATAACCTGAAAGATTTAGGTTGGGAAAAGCTAGTTAAGGAAGAAGCAACGGTTTAAAAAAATGAGAGTTTCAAGAGAGTAATGCTAGGCGTGAGTAGCAAAGTGAATCAATGGAGC
>CAZXBK010000311.1:0-2902 GCA_964638765.1 uncultured Synechococcus sp.
GGATCCTCAATGGTGATGATATTTTTCGGGTGGGTTTTATTGATGTAGTCCACCATCGCCGCCATTGTGGTCGACTTACCGGAACCTGTTGGCCCTGTGACAAGTACTAAGCCTTTTTCTGCATCGGAAATATTTTTGAAAATGGGCGGTAATCGCAGTTGCTCCATCGTCAAAATCTTCAGGGGAATGAGACGCATGACCATAGAAGGGCCAAGCAATGAATCAAAAATGTTGATCCGCACCCGCGCAAATTCGTATTGGGTCGCGCCGTCAAAGTCGAGATTATCTTTAAACCGTTGGATCTCCTGGGGCGTTAATACTTCGTGGAGCCATGAATAAAAGGTGTCGTTGTCAGTTACTGGATAATTCGTCGGTAAAATCTCACCACGATCACGGAAACGAGGAATCTCACCTACACCAACGTGCACATCAGAATAACCCTCTTTGTGGGCATGGGTAACAATTTGTTCGAGGGAAGGCTGACCCGCACTGCGTTGGGGAATGCGAGGTGCTGCCTGTACTGCGGCGGCTTTTTGTCTTGGCGGTGGCGCTGCCATGGGGCGAGTAGGGGGACGTTGGGGCGATCGCCGTTTCTGTTGCTGGGGCGTCACAATGCGTGTCTCATCCTTGGGCATTGGGGGCATCGCTCCACCACGGGGATTTACAATCTGGGTTTCTTCCGGAGCACCTTGGGCATTCATCGGTGGCATTGGCATTTTCTGACCAGCATCAGGACGTTGTGGCGGTGTTGGTGTCATAGGAAATTGAACATCGGCTATAGGTTTATGGGCACCGAAACTTGACGAAGTTTGCGCTCTCCAAAAACTCACATCATCACCATAATCCAGACGTGAATCGGAGAATGCCCCAATTTATTGTTCCCATGTTAACCCGAATCGTTAAACCGCAAGGCGATCGCCATCGCACCGTGACAAAGCCTTACACATCACCACTAAATCCACACTCTTAAAAATCTATCTTCCTGATTTTCTTGAGATAAATGCCCTTGAAAATAATCTGAAATGGATGTTTCTAACTGTCAAAAAATGTCTGTTATTTCTTCTTGGGAAAAATCAAGAAATGTAACTTTTTACATCCTAAAAATATGTTTCTCATAAATGAGATTTGGAAATCTCAGAAAACATCTTCCTCCGTAAGTTTAAATGCCTACTTCTATCGAGTGACGGCGACTTATAGGTCTCAAAATGGCTGAAAACCCTGTGTTTAACCGGGAAACTAACATATTTAGAAAGAAGAGCAATTAAGTTCTGTAAACAAAAACTTATGATTCATAGAAACTTTACTTATACTAGTAAGCACCTCAGGCATCAGCACAATTTTTCATTTAATTTGAAAGATGCCAATTTAGCTTTTTTTACAACAAATAAATTTCCCTTGGAGGGATAAACTTATGAACTTCTCATCGACTCGTAGCTGGGACTCTGCTTACATTTCATTTTTTCTTAAGAGCTTTTTGATTTGGAGTTTTACGCTTCTTGTTTGTCTGTTAGTTGTCGGTTTTCCTGTGGTCGTATTAATGATGACTGTCGGATCTTTGATGGCGATCGTTTTGCAAACTGTACTTCCTGTTAGTGCCGTTCTTGTAGTAGCTGGAACAATTATCGGTGGCACAGTAATGAGTATTTTACTAGCCGCAGCGATGTTAACTATTAAGGGTGTCCACCCCCAAGAAATGAGCTGGTTAAGTTGGCTTCATGGCAAAGAAGTTGTGGCTTCTGAATGTGTGTATGCTTCCTGCCCTTTAACTTGTGAGTTGGTTTAGGTGGGTTCCATAAATTTGGCTAGAGCCACAATGTTGTAAGTTCATATATATTTAGTTGAAATAATTTGTAGGAAAGCCCAGCAGTGATGCTGGGTTTTTTGTTGCCAGATAGATAGTGTGAAAATATTGAATCAGTCGCATGTTTGAGGGGTTTTCATTCTCCGATGATGGCTACTGGTGTAGTCGGTATGATGGAAACACGCTTAATTTTTATCTATAGGTGAGGTGTCATGGTCGCAACGCCAATACCAATTCGTGAGGGAAAAGTCCTGCTCCAAGGGGTGAGCTGGTCAACTTATCAGGCTCTGGTTTGGGATTTAGCGGAGAAACCGAATAAGCGTTTAACCTATGACAATCAATGGCTAGAGATTATGACGCCGTTACCGGAACATGAAGCGAACAAGCGTCTATTGGGACGGATTGTTGAGGCGACAACGGAGGAGTTGGGGTTAGAGATTTATAGTTTGGGTTCGACGACTTGGAGTCGGGAGGATCTGCAACGGGGTTTGGAACCGGATGAATGTTATTACATTACGTCTGAGGCTCAGGTGCGAGGCAAAACTCAAATCGATTTAATGGTTGATCCGCCACCAGATTTAGCGATTGAGATCGATATCACCAGTAGTTCACTGGATAGGTTGAAAATCTACGCAAGTTTAGGCATTAAAGAGGTGTGGCGGTTTGATGGTAAAAAGCTTTCTATTTACGTCTTAGATAGTGATGAGTATCAAGTTCAAACTCAATCTCAAGTCTTGCCCATTCTCAATCAAAGTAAGCTTTTAGAGTTTCTTAGTCAGCGTGATCAGCTAGGTGAAAACACTCTCATTAGAGGGTTACGAAGCTGGATCCACTCCAGTTTCCTCCAGTAGTTGTTCTTCCTTTAATCTAGCATCCAGATAATCCTTGAATTTTGTAGAGATCAGAGGTCTGGATTTCTCATTGTTGGATTTGAATTTCTCCAACTCACCTTCAAAAAAATATATGGACTCTTCGATTGTGATGTCAAAATTACTTGTTAAATACAGAATATAAAATATTTTTTGCTCAGTTATATCATTAAATATTATGAGAGTTTCAAGCAAGTAACGTTGTAGCAAAATAGAGTGAGTAGTCCTTTCT
>CAZXBK010000312.1:0-2866 GCA_964638765.1 uncultured Synechococcus sp.
ACTAATGAATGAAGATGATGAACCTTGCTTCCCCACGAACTGTACTGAGTAAGTACGCACTCGGTGCCAATGGTCTATCATCTCTACCTCCAACATACAAGGTGCTCGAAGAGCGGAAGGGGTTCCAATAGATATCGCATTTTTACGAATGAAACGGCACGAGTACAAACGATGAGCGACGGACAGCAAATTAACCAAACAGGATTTGAAAATGTAGAAGTTGGTCGTGACTTGAATGCCACGGTTCACCAAACAGTGATTCAGCAATCTGACGCGTCGAAACCGATTCCCAGTGATATGCCGCAAGGCTCAAAGCATTTTGTGGAGCGGGACGGCGAAAACGATGTCACCCTTCAAAAAATCTATGAAAAGCTCAAGGAAAATCAAGGAGTAATCGTCTGTGCGGTAGAGGGCATGGGCGGTGTCGGCAAAACTGAACTGGCTCTGCAATATGCGGCGAAATACCAGAACAAATACATAGCGCAATATTTTCTGTCGTTGCGGGAATCAACCCTAGGGCGGGAAGTGATCCGTTTGGCGAGTCCCTATATTCCGTTGCCAGAACCCCTCAAATCTGAGTCGGTGGAAAAACAGGCGGCATGGTATTGGAAAAATTGGCTGCCGGATCAAGGGGAAATGTTGGTGATTTTGGATGATGTCACTGACTCTGGCAATATCCCCGAACGGTTGATGCCCCGTGACCCCAGGGTAAAGGTCTTGATTACTACCAGAAGGCAAAAGTTACGGTTGGGGTTTGAGTCGCTCAAGCTGGAAATGCTCTCCGAAGCGAAGGCGGTGGCAATGCTGAAAAGTATTCTCGGTGGGCCAAGGGTTGAGGCTGAAATCAAGATGGTAAAGGCGATTTGTAAGACCTTGGGTTATTTGCCGCTGGGGTTGGAGTTGGTGGGGGAATATCTCTGGCAAAATGAGCATTTATCCTTCGCGGATTTGCAGGAACAGTTATCGTTGGCGGATGAGTCCTTGGCGCGGGAAAGACCGGGGAAACGCTATGGGCAAAAAGGTGTGGCGGCGGCGATGCAATTGAGTTGGGAAAATCTCAGTACGGCTGCGCAACAGGTGGCGATGTGGCTGGGGTTATTTGCGCCAGTGGAAATTTGCTGGGATTTGGTGGTGGAGCTGGGGGCGGTCGTGGAGCTAAGTTCGGCGGAATTTAAGCCCGTAAGGAATGAGCTAAACCGTCTACATCTCATTAAACCCACCAACCCGAAGGGCGATTTCTATACGCTTCACTCCCTTGTCCATGATTTTCTGCGGGATAAGTTGGCAGCGGCAGAGCAAAATCAACTGTATCGGCAGGGGTTTGTGACGGGGTTACTCGATAAAGCAAAGTCGATGCCCCAAACGCCGGATTTAACAAAGATTGCAGAGATGACCCCCATCATTCCCCATCTGGAATGGCTCAGTCAGGAAATGCTGGGAGATATTGAAAATCCCGGTGAAGACTCTAATCTAGTGTGGACATTTGCCGGAGTCGCATGGTTTTACCATGGTCAAGGGGCTTTATTCATCGGCAGAGAAACCCTATCAAGCTTGTTTAGCTGCAACAAAAAAAATACTGGGCGAGCGCCATCCCGATGTGGCAGCGAGTATGAACAACCTCGCCCTTTTGTATAAGTCACAAGGGAAATATGAGGCCACCGAACCTCTCTACCTTGATGCCTTGGAGATGACGAAAGAATTATTGGGCGATCACCATCCCGATGTGGCACAGAGTCTGAACAACCTCGCCATTTTGCGTTACTACCAAAACCGTTACGATGAGGCAGAATCATTACTATTACAAGCCCTAGAAATTTTCACTTCTGCACTGGGTAGCGATCATCCCAATACCATCAGCGTTAAAGAGTCTCTTGAATATTTCCGAGCAAATCGCTAATCAACAATAATTTGTGTAGGGGTCAATCGGGATTGACCCAGAGTCTACTTTTCCAGCCCACGACTTTAACCTTGGTTGCGACAGTTAAATGACGAAATCAGACATCATTACCTTTCTCCAGCAATATCAAACCAAACTGCAAACATTTGGGGTTAATCGTATTGGTTTGTTTGGTTCCTTTCGTCGTGAAGAAGCAACCCTAGACAGTGATATCGATATTTTTGTTATTTTCCAGCCTGACCAAAAAACATTTAATAACTTTATGGATCTCTGCTTTTTCTTAGAAGATAACCTCGGCAGAAAAATTGACCTCATCACCCCAGAATCCCTAAGTACACACTTCGGTCATAAAATTCTCGATGAGGTGGAATATGTCCCGTTCACCTAAAGATTTTCTGCGGCATATCCTCGACGAAATCAATTACCTTCTGGCCACATCCCAAGACCTAAGCAAAGAAGAATTTCTGTTAAACGAAACCCTCAAGCGCTCCTTTACCCGCAGCCTAGAAATTATTGGAGAAGCCAGCAAAAACTTATCGGATACCTTCCGTGCTGAACATTCCACATTACCCTGGCGCAAAATGGCCGGGATGCGAGACAAACTGATCCATGATTATTTTGGCGTTGACTACGATGTGGTTTGGGACGTTATCAGCAATGAAATCCCTAAACTAGAGCCAAAAATTCGTTATCTCATTGAGCAAACGGACGAATAACAGCAGACCATTTCTTTTCATCAATCAAAAAAATTGCCAATAAAAAACCCCCACCGAGATGATGAGGGTCAAAATTTTATTTGCAACTAAGCCTTTCGACTCACAGTTAAATCAAATGATTAACCGTTAATCGCAGGAGCCTGAAGCGCTACAGGAGCCTCAGTACCAGATGCCAAGTCAAGAGGGAAGTTGTGAGCGTTACGCTCGTGCATTACTTCAAAACCGAGGTTTGCACGGTTGAGGATGTCAGCCC
>CAZXBK010000313.1:0-2801 GCA_964638765.1 uncultured Synechococcus sp.
CGGAACTTGGCGATAATGAGTCTGTAACTCTAACAGTTGAGGGTGGTTTTGTTTACGGCGGTATGCAAACTAGTTAAGTACAGTAGCAACAATGAGTGAACCAACTACGGACATCTCTGAGAGTAATGAGTTTTAATCCATCAAAAATAGCATTGTGTAATGCTTCACGAGTACGAGACTCAATAGTTCGTAGATAAGATTTAAGTTTGGACCAGAGATTTTCAATGGGATTAAAATCAGGAGAATAGGGAGAAAGATAAATCAATCTTGCTCCAACTTTTGCAAGTGCTTCTTTCACACCTTGAACCTTATGGGCAGCTAAATTATCCATAACTACAACTGCTCCAGCCCACAATTGAGGAACCAATATTTCTTCAACAAACCACCAAAAAAGCTGTCCATTTGTACCGCCCTCAAAGCTCAGACCAGTTAAGAAACCTTTTTTTAGAGTCATAGTACCAATGATGGAAATATTTTTGCCTCGTTTTAATGGTCTTTGGCTGTATGCACGTTGACCTTTAATGGCTCGTGCATAAAGATTAACCATCGCCAAATTCACTCCTGTTTCATCCAGAAATACCAAATCTTTGACTGGAATATCTCTGATTTCATTCCAGTACTGACAACGTTGACGTTGTTTTTCTGGTGTATGTACTTCAGTAGCTTTAAAAGTTTTTTTTCCTGGTCAAATTTATTTTTTTAATACCACGACTAATGGTTGAGCTACTCACTTTCAGATTGGTTTGTGCTGCGAGTCTGCGAGCTAACTGAGGTAAGGTCGCATCATTATCTTCTTCAACTAATGTAGTTAAAACCTTGAGGTGTTCTGATTGTAAAAGTGGTTGATTTCCACCTTGATATAGCTTCGGCTCAATTGTACCTTCGGTATAGTAACGCTTAAGAAGTCTTCTGACACAATCTGGACTGACTTTAAAGCGCTTTGCTAGTTGACGAATCGAGCCTTCCTTATTTTCATAAGCCACAACAATTTTTCGGCGCAAGTCTAAAGAATAAGGTTTCATTCAAAGAAAAATTCAGATTAACTCTTTAGTACAAATGATTGTACTTATTATATCTGCACACCGCTGTATACTTTCCTTACAAAGCTGTTTTGCCCATTCCAAAACTTTTAGCAATTCATCTAAATAGTTATTAGGTGGCAAAGGTTCTTGATCCAGATTCTTAAGCAATGAAATTAGTCCTGGAGATTTTAAGTGTTTTCTTAAAGTAGTATGAGAACTAATCTCGTTTTCATACATTACCTTAATTAATTTCTGTACCTTAAGATAAGGCAAACTTCCATGACCTAATAAATTCTTTTCAAGTTCTTCAATTTCCATTAGCCATAACTCAGCTTCTTGCGGGGAAATATGAAATTCTTCCTTAAAGTCATCAAGAAAATAATTATGTCGGTTGCTAATTTTTGAATAAATTTCAAATGTTAGAGAATCATCTTGAAAAATAGTTGTCAAAGTGGAGCCTAACTTGATAATTTCACCAGTACTGATTTGTATAAGCATCCCTTCATGGTGTCCACACTCATACATATTGTGGAAGTTTTCTTCCCATATTTTGATTTTCTCACGTTGTCTTGGAGATAGTTTTTTGTGATGTCGATTTTTGTAAGGTTGATTGTTCCAATCACTTCCCTCCATAGGGATCCGATTAAGGCAATTACAGCGAACTTGAGCAAATTTCCCCATAAATACAATTCAAGATGAGACTCTATTTTATGATTCATAGAGACTTGGATAATGAGTCTGCAAATATGTTCTTTAAACAGTACAAGGAATAACTTTAGAATCCTAAGTCTGCTTTTGCCATTTCGGCTGCGTTGAATACTGCTTCGTCGTCTTCTTCTTCCCAGCTCATGATGCCAATTTCGCGATAGAACTGAGTATCGTAAGAGCGAGTGCGGACTACTACAGGCATGGGTAGAGCATGACCGAGGATTAGAGCTTGTTGTTTGGAATCGAGTTTTGCTAAAACCGATCGCAGATTTTGACCTCCAGAAACCCCAGTAAAGATCGCTTCGATATCTTTTTCATCGTTGAGTAAGCAAGTTACCCTCGTACCGATTTGGGACATTACTTCGTTGTCAATGCCTGAAGGACGCTGATCGACTACCAATAGGGTGACAAAGTATTTACGCATTTCTCTGGCGATCGTGCCAAAGATGGTTTGATTAACGATACCTGGATCGAGGAAACGGTGGGCTTCTTCGATAGTAATTACTAACTGATTAGGGCGATCTGTAGGGTTTTTAGTCTGGAGGAATTTGTCAGCTTTTTTGACATAGCTGGCATGGATGCGTCTGGTGATCATGTTGGTTGCCAGCATATAGGAGAGCATATTTGACTGGGAACCAAACTCAATAATGATATTCTTTCCTGCGTCTAAACCTTCAATGATTTGATTGATGTAGTTGTGGGGACAAGCAGAACGGATATATTTGAGGTTATCGAAGCGCAGAAGCTTGCGTTGCAAAGACATGATGGAGCCTGGGTGGCCTTGCTTGGATTCGCAAAAGAGTTTGATATCTTCGTTGGTCATGTTGAGCAAACGCACAATCCACTGCTTGCCATATTCGTTAAATAAAATGTTGGCATTATCGATCGCAGCATCGGAAAGTCCTAACTCTCTGGCAACTAGCTTGAGGTCTTCGATTTCGATTTGATCGTAGCTGAGATATAGTTCTTGGGCGTCCCTAACTCCACGACGTTTAGTAGATTCGGGGTCGAGAGTGTAGATTTCTACCTGCCCAGGAAATAGTTGGCGCAAACCTTTGACTGTACTAACTT
>CAZXBK010000314.1:0-2761 GCA_964638765.1 uncultured Synechococcus sp.
TGGAAACCCTAGAGCAGCAACAAATTTTTCGTAGGTTAAAGGCTGGATCGAGATCAAAGCTTTGATGTTGTCGTAATTTTCTAAGCCATCTTCTCTGCCATAAGCTGTAGTAGTAGCACTTTGACCCATACAAATACTCAGCAAGCCAATGGAGCAATTTTGATACTCAGGATGATTCGTAATGAAATCTACTGCTGCGATCGCATCTTTGGCTTCTTCCACACCCCAAGTAATGTAGGGATTAGTTCCTGTTCCACTGTTACCGTGATTCCTGAAGTCGTACATCAAGACAGAGTAACCAGCATCAACTAAATATTTGGCTTGATTGAGAAAAGAAATTTCACCTTTCCACATCGGAGCAAAACCTTTTCCTTGGGGAGTATAGCCTGCTCTACTGCACTGAACTCCAAAGTGGAATTGCACAATGACTTTATCGGTTCCTCCTTTAATCAACCAACCAGAAAGAGTTACCCCATCACTAGCCTGGAAAGTGACATCTTCATAATCTAAGCCAAAATCTGAAGGGCTATTAAATACTGGTGATTTACCAGGAGCAATCATCATATCTGCAACAAAACTGCCAATCATTTTAAAATTACCTCCTTGAAGCTGCTTACCCCATCATTCTGCCTAGAACCCAATCGAAAGCGCGATCGCCACCCCATTTGCGGATAAATAATACTGGTTTAGCGAGCTTTCCTCCTGCGTAGCGGGTCTTAGGCTTCTTAGCTTTGATCGATTGAGAAATTAATTCAGCAATAACTGTTGGTTCAGAGGCGTCATCAGCTTCGTACTCTCTTTTGGTAGCGTCTGCCACTTGATTAGCTAACTTGCTGTAAGCGGTGTTCCCCGAACGCTTGAGCATGGGTTCGGTCATCACATCACCAAACTCAGTTTTAATCGCGCCAGGTTCAATAATTACAACATCGATATCAAAAGCTTTCAGTTCTAATCTAAGACAGTCAGACCAACCTTCAAGAGCGTGTTTCGTCGCATGATACCAACTACCTAATGGAGTATAAATTTTCCCCCCCACGGAAGAAATATTGATAATTTTCCCTACTCTTTGTTCCCGCATTTTGGGTAATACCAGTTGGGTTAAACGAGCCAGACCAAATAGATTTACTTCAAACTGGTAGCGGGCATCATCAATGGTTGTATCTTCCATCGCGCCATACATACCAAAACCTGCATTGTTAACCAGAATATCTACACCACCGCGCTCGGTTGCAATTTGTTTTACTACGGCTTGAATATCTTCTTCTTTGGTGATGTCCATCTTGAGGGGAATACATCCCAGATTTTTCAAGTCATCCATTTTCTCGACTCTTCTGGCAGCAGTATAAACGGTATAACCTTGACCAATAAGCATTTTAGCCGTTGCCTTGCCAATACCACTGCTGGCTCCTGTGATTAAAATTGTCTTGCTCATACATGGATTTCCTTATTTGGTTTGGTTACATCCTAGAAAAGAAAACAAGGGATTGCACTAGCAAACCACGCCATAGAATATGTAAAATACGCCAACAAAAAATTAAGACTTTAAGCCTACTAATCGATAGCTCAATTCAACCAATTTCTTTGCTGCATCGAGATCATTGGCATGGGGATTAGGGGACTTCATCGGCCATCCTCCCTTACGACACTCTTTATCTCGATACAACACGCTATGCTGGCTGAAATAAGCTCCAGAATATTCGGGTGCATCATCAGAAAGTAGACAGTGCAGAGAGGTTTGAGCCGATTCTTCATTACTATTGGTCACCGATGACTGAAACGGTAGCAAGACAATTCGCATGGCTTTCATCAACAATCCATCTCCGCCCAGATTAGACCTAGCCCAACCAGGATGAATCGATGCTGTGGCAACGCCAGTATCTTTAAGCCGATCTGCCAGCTCCAGTGCGTATTGCACTACGGCCACTTTAGCTTCACCATAAGCATCAATACTACTGTATTTGCGTTGTTTGAAATTTAGATCATCAAGGTGAACCCTGTAACGATTCTTGGGGCTTCCCGCATGTCCTACCGAAGAGACAATCCCTATTCTAGACGGAGCACTCTTTTTCAGTGTATCTATTAAGAGTTCTGTCATCAGAAAATGTCCTAAATAGCTTATTGCTAGAGTAAGCTCGAAGCCATCTTTGGTGTACTGGGGGGTATTTTCCAGCGACACAAAACCGGCATTACACATCAACCCATCTAAGCGATCGTATTTAGCGAGAAAAGTCTTAACAAAATCTCGTACAGATTGCAGATCAGCTAAATCACACTCGATGACATCAAAGCTTCCTTTTAACCCTTCAAAAGATTGAGCAACTTCTTCCCCAGCGTCAACTCGGCGACAAGCCATGACAACATGACCCCCTTGTTTAACTAGTTGTCTCGTGGTTTCTAACCCGACACCAGAATTAGCTCCAGTGACTATGTATATATTTCCACTAATATCTTTTGCCAGTGTTGCGGAATCGCACCAGATAACGTTCTTGTTACTCATGATTAGTCTGTCTAGTTGGTGAAGTGAGTTTGGTTAAATACTTAATTAATCAGTACCTTCCGATAGAGTCATATGCTCCACATTTTGATTTGGTTTCATCCTAGAAAAGAGAACAAGAAAGCGCACTAGCAAAGCACGTGACAGTATATGTAAAGTGCGCCAAGCAGTAACTAAGCTGAAAACGCTTGCTGTATCCAGCAGAAAATCACCTATCTTGTACTATTGAGTTAACTGGATTTAGCCGTTAACCCCCAATATTTGTGA
>CAZXBK010000315.1:0-2734 GCA_964638765.1 uncultured Synechococcus sp.
CATAAATGCGGTTCTCGGTGCTAGTAATCCACTGACAGAACTTTTCCCACAAAGAAGCATTGCTGCTTTGTTGTAGTGTAGTAGTCATGTTTATGATTGCTATGAAATTATCAAGGTGCGCTCCGGACGAATCCAGAACTGTTTTTTATGTATGAGTTAATACTAACGGCAATATTTCGTTTTGTAAAGGGTTTTTCATAATCCTTTATGTTCGCTTAAGGTTTGGCGGAATGGTGTTTCCGGTTACCAAGGGTTGCCAATCATCACAAAGGAACTCCAATAGTAAGGATGGGAGAGTTGGCGATCGCCGAATCCTTTTAGCTCATCTGTAAGGGTAAAGGATTGATCGGAAGTGAGGAGGTCTCCATCGTCGAGGGCGATCTCACCGCGAATCATGGCCAGTTGGGTTTGGCGGAGGGCTTCGGATTTGATGGGTTGGTCTCCCAGTTGCTGATAAAACTCAGCGATTAACCCTAAGGTTCCTTCGTCAGAAACGTACCAAAGACTACCCATTGCGGATTTAACACCGGCCATGACTGCCAGCCCTGCAAATCCCAGCTCAGCTTCATAGTCGCCGATCGCTGTCCGACAAGCACTTAAGACCATTAGCTCAACAGGCGGTTTATTTAATCCCAGCTCGCGAAGCTCATTTAAACCTAGTTTTTGATCGCCAAAGCGAATGAAAGAATCACTAGGTAACCCTTGTTTAAATTCACCGTGGGTTGCCAGATGCACCAGACGGTATGGCACTTCTTCACGGATCATTTTTAAGTTTTCCGTGGAAAATTCCTCGTTGAGATAGGCCTTTCCTTCCCAAACAATGTTGCTGACAATATCTAGCTCAATCGGGACAGCAGGCAGTGGATCGGCATCGCTGAAAGTATTAGCTCCCATCGCCAAAACTTCCAAGTCGCGGATATCGGTATATTCCAAATTTGTTAAGGCAAGGGAAGGCATCAATGAAAGACTATAGTCTTCTATCAAAAAGCGATTGCCATCATTTAAGACAGCCCACGGTAAAGATCGCAGTCCTTGGTCTACGGATAAAGCGAGATGTTCAATTCCTAAAAGCTCTAAGTCTTGGGTGAGGGGTTCAATAAGCCATTGGTGTAGTTTCTTCGATGGTGTTTTGTAGGCTGTGGGAAAACGTTGAGTTGTAACCGTTCGTTGTAAATCACCAGCACCTTTGTAAATTTCTCCACGGGTGACATCAATACGATAAATCAGGGCATCACCTTCGGGCGGTGTCAAAATGAGTTGCAGTTGATCTTTATTTTCTCGCTCTCCTTCTGTAGGAACGAAAATTGCATGGAGAATAGCAGGCGTTACACCAGTCGCCTCTTCAACTTTTTTCAGTTGGTCTTGGGCTTCGGCAACGGACATGCCCTCATTGTCGGAAGTATTTGTAGTTGCGCCAGATTGAGAAGTTGCGGTCTCACTACTTTCTGAAGGGCTGGAATTGCTCGTTTGTGTCCCAGTGTCGGTGGGATTGAAGGCGAAATTATCGTCAGACTGCTCAGCTTCAGAAGTTTTATTTTGAGTAGCCTCATCTACCGATGTATCTGATGTTTCGGCGATCGCCTCCGACTCACTTGCCTCGGTATCTGAATTAGTTGCACTGGCATTGGAAGTGGAAGAATTATCGGCGATCGCCCCGCTATCAGAAATTGTCGTGGTTTCAGTCTCAGAACTTGATGCATCAACGGTTGTTGCATCAGCATTGCTAGGGTCGGAGTTTGTGGGAGAGGTCTCATCGGCGATCGCCTCTGAATTTCCACTTACATTATTTGCAGGCTCGGCAGATTCAGTCACAACGACTGATTGGTTTGCACTTGGATCCGGGCTAACTGGGGCAGAATTATTGGCGATCGCCTCTGAACTAGGCGCAGAATTTGAACTCGATGAAACCTTTTCACCGGAAACAAAATAATCATTAAACGATTTGGTGAAAGCATTATCAGCCTTGGCGACTAAGACTTCTGTTTGGGAAGCATTGGCCTTGATATTGAGCTTGGAGAGGGGAACGAAGACTAATTCGTCTTGAATAATTGGGTTAATACTGACTTGAATTTTGAGGATGAGATTATCAATATCCAAGCTGAGACTCGGCAATAAAATATCGAAGGCAGGTGCTGTTATCAGACGTAGATTCCCGCGAGTTTCATCGAATAAAAAAGACTCAAACGGCACAAAACTAAAGTCGCCACTGGTAATCGTTCCGGCTGTGCCATTCAGATTTGGAGCGCCGATTTTAAAAGGAATTAAGCCTCTACCACCATGGCGAATTGTGACGGAACCATCACCCAAACCGCCAATGGTTGCGATGCTAGCATTTTGACCATTTTGCGCAACGAAAGTATCTGTCGCCCTAAAGTAACGACCTGCCGTGATATCAACAGTTCCACCAACTCCGGCAAAACCCCCTTGGGTATTAATGGACTCCACAACAACATCGCCAATAGGGTCGAGGGTGACATCGCCGCCATTACCCACGCTCCCTGAGGTATCAATAGTTCCTATATTGATCGCGAGTTCTGCATCCACAAAAATATCGCCACCAGTGTTGCCAGAGGTGGTTAAGTCTCCCGTTGTGACGACACCATTTTGACTAATTAAATTAATGGCACGTCCTTGGGTCGTAATATTTTTGATCGTTACGTCTCGCAAATCAAGACGTAACGATCAAAAATGGCACGTCCTTGGGTCGTAATATTTTTGATCGTTACGTCTTGAT
>CAZXBK010000316.1:0-2708 GCA_964638765.1 uncultured Synechococcus sp.
TAATGCCAATCAAATTTTTTATACTCGCCAAACCCCAGTCCTGATCGGTGAAACATTAGAAGTAGAAGAAGGAGAAATTCCAGCACAACCCCTGGGCAAAGATGCCCTTAATCTCGTTAAAAATGACCTCGGCGAAATCGAGGAAGTTTGGGTACGGTGGCAGGAAGTCCCAGATTTTTATAGCTCACAGGCAGGTGATCGCCACTATACTCTCGACCGACAAAGCGGCAAAATCCAGTTTGGAGATGGTCAAGCAGGTTTAATTCCTCCCGTGGGTCAGCAAAATATTCGTCTCGCGAGCTATCAAACGGGCGGTGGTAAACAGGGCAATATTGGGGCAAATACCGTCAATCAACTCAAAACCAGCATCCCCTATGTCGCCAGTGTGATTAATTTGGAAGCGGCTGGCGGCGGTGCAGAACAGGAAGCTCTTACGTCCCTCAAAACCAGAGCACCCAAACAACTCCGTCATCGCGATCGCGCCGTTACTTTGCAGGATGTGGCCGATTTAGCCTATGAAGCTTCCACCGAAGTTGCCCGCGTGAAGGTGCTTACCCCAGATTTACTCACGCCCAATTTCAATGCCATTAACGAACAATTTTGGTTAGATCCCACCGAGGAATTTGCCGATTTTGAAACGCTGCTCGATAGTCAAGCTAGCAAAATTAATAGCAATGCCGAACGGGATTTATTAACCTCGTCGATGCGTAATTTGCAAACTCAATCCGGTTCTGTGCAATTAATCGTGTTGCCGAAAAGTGGCGATCGCCGACCCACCGCTAGCCTCGGATTGCTGGAAGATATTCGCAGTCATATTGAAAATCGTGCCGAAGCTTCGATCAACGTGATTATGATTCCGCCCCGTTGGCAAGAAGTGAAAGTCACCGCCGAATTAGTACCTGTTTCCCTCGATGAAGCCGATCGCATTAGTCAAGAAGTCTTAGAAAAACTGGACGAATTTTTGCATCCATTAACAGGGGGGACGGGCGAGGGTTGGGAGTTTGGTCGCTATCCCCATGAGTCAGATTTGTATGCCCTATTGCAATCGTTGCCGGAGGTGGATTTTGTGCGATCACTCGCCATTGAATTAGTGCAAATAGAGGAAAATACGCCCGTTGCCGACTTCGATGAAACCACCTTAATTTATTCAGGCTTGCACAATATCACGCTGGTTTCGCCGCGAGGAGGACAACGCCGATGACTTTGCCTTTACCCAACCTCGATGATCGCAACTATGCCCAATTGGTGGAAGAGGCGATCGCCCAGATTCCGGTGGAATATCCAGAGTGGACAGACCATAACCCTTCCGATACGGGCATTGTGCTGATTGAAATGTTGGCTTGGCTCACCGAAATGGTGCTGTACCGCGTCAATCAAGTGCCCGACCAAAACATTGCCAGTTTTCTGAGCTTACTCAAAGGTGAACCCTACGAATTGCCCATTAATCTCACCCCCGACCAACAACAGGAACAATTACAAACGGAAATTCGCCAGACCCTTTCGCAACTGCGCCAACGCTATCGAGCCGTCACCACCCCAGATTTTCGCCATTTAATTTTGCATGAATGGTCGCGCCAAGCCACCGAAACCGATCTCAAAGTGATGCGCGTTAAATGTTTGCCCCAACGCAATTTGATGTCCGCAACTCCCTATGAAACTGCCAAAAGCCATATCAGCATAGTGATTGTGCCTCAGCAAACCGAGCAACTCACCAGCAATTCCCTCGATCAAAATCCCCGCAAATTATTTGAATTCCTTGATGCCCGACGCTTACTCACCACTCAACTCCATGTGGTAACGCCGACCTATGTGGCGATCGCCCTCGAAACCAAATTAATTTTGCAGGATGGTAGCCAGCCCGAAACCGTTAAAAAGCTGGCACAGGAGGAACTTACCTTATTCTTCCATCCCACCGATTCCGGCAACTATTGGCAAGGGAAAGGCTGGAAGTTTGGTCGTAGCGTTTATATCTCTGAACTGTATAGCCTATTGGATGCGATCGCCGGAGTGGATTATGTGGCCTCACTGACTCTCCGAGATTCTGCGGGAGAAGCCGTCGAAGAAATCACCTTAGCCCCAGACCAATTAACCGAATTCAATCTAGCAAATAGCAACATCACGACTGTCGTTCAAGTGGGCAATGAAACCCGCGAAATTTAGTTATGCCAAACCAAACCACTAGCAACAAATTGATTTATTCAAGTCTTCCTTAACAAGGGTGATTTAGGGGGATTTAACCTTTTAAGCTCTGTTTCACAGAATCAAACACTATCGAAAACTGATGCTGCTCAATACCAATCAACCCACAGGTCAATACATCACCTATCTTCCGGCTGTTCTGCAAGAAGACCAAATTTTGCAGCAATTTTTGTTGGGTTTTGAGCAGGTTTTAAGTGGCTTTGAAACAGAACCCCAAGCTGCAGCGATTGTCACTCCTGAAACGACATCACCGCCAGGATTAGAAAGTATTCTCGACAATATTCATCTGTACTTTAATCCCCAAGAAACCCCATCAGAATTTTTGCCATGGCTAGCAGGTTGGGTGGGACTTAGTTTAAAAGATGAATGGGATGTGCGAGTTAAGCGGGAATTTATTCGCCAAGTCATTTCTCTCTATCAACTGCGCGGTACAAAAATAGGACTAGAAAAAGTTTTAGCGCTATACCTAAAGAACTCCGGCTTTGGCGATAAAGTCAAAGTTTATGAGC
>CAZXBK010000317.1:0-2702 GCA_964638765.1 uncultured Synechococcus sp.
GATCGCCGTGCTTCATCGGAGCAATTAGCCGCATTGCTGAATAGTTTGTTATTGGGTTATTTGATGACCCAAGATGCAACGACAAATCTTTGGCAAACTGCTGAGGAGTTCGTGAATTGTCTAGTGGATACAGGTTTATACGGTGTAACTTCGGCGATCGCCCCAGCATCAAATACTGCGCCATCCCTTGAAATATCTAACGATGCTCCTTTACGAGTCCGAGATCTACCAGCGGAACTGGTGCGCAAGATTTTGCAACGAGCGAAAAAACAAGGCGCACAACCCTACGCGATCGCCTATCTCCTTTTTGGGGCAGGATTATTACCCTCAGAACTTCTCCAACTGAGGCGATCGCACCATCTTTGTAATCCCCGCCAAAATTTAGTGCAAATTAACCAGGGGGCTGTGCGCCAAGTCCCCATCAATCAATGGATTATGGGCAAACGCTATGGCTCCTATAGCAACAACCCCCTTACTCAATGGCTCAAAAGTCGTAAAGATGAAGTATCAGGGCTATTCATTAACGAAGACCAGCAACCCCTATCTGAAACGGATTTTTTGGAACTATGGGAAACAGTGACTGCTGATTTACTTACGCCAGACAATACTTCACCGCAACCCGATCAAGCCCGCCAAACATGGTGCGTAGAGATGTTGGCGAAGGGAATTAGTCCCGAGGATTTAAGTATTCTGAGTGGTTGGACAATCCAGCAATTGCAACCATACGTGCAGCGTACACGAGAAAAACTAGCCCTCGAACGAGCCATGCAACTAGATCAAAAAGTGACTTAAAAAATTGTGGCGATCGCCAATCCTATTTCTTCTGTAACACCTGCTCAACAGTTAACTTCTCTTTCGATTGGTGCTGTTCTAACCAAGGCGAAGTCAAAACATCCGACTCAGTAAAAACTGCTTCATCGTATAACCAATTATTCAAGCTGAGAATCGTAATCTTTTCTGCTAATGGATCAATAATCCAATATTCAGAAATGCCTCGTGATTGATATTCCGAATATTTTTGACGATAATCCCGGTTATTACTTCTTTTACCCGGTGAAACTACTTCCACAACCAACTCTGGAGCTGGCGCGTCAAGCATCACAGTCGCACGGCTTGAATTTTCGAGAGCTATCACCGCACCTTCAGACAACACCATTAAATCTGGAACTCGCACCGCAACCTGACCACCCACAACCGCAATCTCTGTATTCATCCGAACATAACGGGCTGCAATTCCCAACTGAGCAAAGTAGAAAGCGAGAAACATCGCGATGTGTTGATTTAAATTGCTTTCTGGTGGCATTAAAATCCACTCTCCCTGTTCCAATTCATAAATGCCTTCACCATCTGGTTGAATTGCAAAATATTCTTCAAGCTTTTCTGCGAGATATTCTTCTGGGGTTTTTTCCTGTGCAACGCTAGCGACCATCATAATGTTTTCCTAGGCTATGCTATGTCCTAATTTTGGCACAGCCTTCGTAAATGGGCGATCGCCAAAATCTCTCTAGCTCGAAATCTCCTCAGGCAAGCCGCAACACGTTAAAATCGCACATAACAAATATTTGTAAACCTACTCCCACCCTGCCGTCGTGACAGAAGCAAAGAGCTACAAGAAAACCGTTAATCTGCCAAAGACAAAATTTGACATGCGGGCCAATGCGCCCAAAAAAGAACCAGAAATTCAAAAATTCTGGCAAGAGCAGCAGATTTACGAAACTCTTGCAGCAGATAATCCCGGTAGCACCTTTACACTCCATGATGGTCCGCCATATGCTAACGGTGATCTCCATATGGGTCATGCCTTAAACAAGGTACTCAAGGACATCATCAATAAATACAAGCTGCTCCAAGGTCACAAAACGCGCTATGTACCGGGTTGGGATTGCCATGGTTTGCCCATTGAGCTAAAAGTGCTCCAGAACATGAATGATGAGGCACGCAAAAATCTCACGCCGCTCAAACTCCGCTACAAAGCCCGTGATTTCGCCCTCAAAACTCAGAAAAAACAGGCTAAAAGTTTCCAAAGATATGGCGTTTGGGGTGATTGGGAAAATCCTTATTTGACCCTCACTCCTGAATACGAAGCAGCACAAATTGAAGTCTTTGGCGAAATGGCGCTCAAGGGTTACATCTATCGTGGCCTCAAACCTGTCCATTGGAGTCCTAGTTCCCAGACGGCTCTTGCTGAAGCGGAACTCGAATATCCCGAAGGCCACACTTCCCAGAGTATCTATGTTTCTTTCCCTATCACCGAACTGAGTGACGCTGCGAAAGAAGTCTTGGGCGATTATGCTGATAGCTTAGGTGTAGCAATCTGGACAACAACGCCGTGGACTCTGCCCGGAAACTTGGCCGTTGCCATCAACCCAGACCTCGAATATGCTGTGGTCGAAACGGACGGAACCCTTTGTGCTCAGAAGTATTTGATCGTTGCGAAAGATTTAGCTGAAACCCTCACGGAAACCTTTGAATCAGCGTTGTACATCAAGGGTGAATTTAAAGGGGATGTCATTGAAAAATGCACCTATCAACATCCTTTATTTGATCGCCAAAGTCCCGTCGTTGCAGGTGGCGATTACATCACAACTGAATCCGGTACAGGCTTAGTGCATACTGCCCCCGGCCATGGTCAGGAAGACTACATCACCGGCCAAAAATATGGCTTGCCTTTGCTTTCTCCAGTGGATGCGGAAGGCACATTA
>CAZXBK010000318.1:0-2676 GCA_964638765.1 uncultured Synechococcus sp.
GCGATCGCCCCTTCTAGGGAACTTTCGGCTTGGTGAATACGCTGACCGCGAATGTCGATGGTATTGGAAGAGGTGCGAACAGTAACCGTCTCTTGAGATTGTTTAGCAGGTTGTTTCTTCTGAAATTTCTGTTTGGCTTTTGGCTTGGTTTCCGCCTCAACTTTTTGACCTTGGAGCGACTCAATTTCTGTCCATTCCAGCGACATTTTCATAATGCCAAAACGCGCCACGAGGGTTTTATTCTCTTCATCTAGCTCGATCACCTCAGCCGTTTGACCCAACTTAGAAATTTTGATTTTTTCGCCAAGTTTTGGTTGATAACTCGCCTTTTTCTTTTTAGGTTTTGCCAGTTTTTCCTCAGCAATATTTCCCAAAGCATCAGTCGCTTGTTGGGCTTTTTGAGCAGAGGGTTGACCTTTTTGTAATGTGCGAATTACCTGAGCAATCTCGGATTTTGCCTCGGCGATCGCCTCCTGTACTTGCTGATCTTGGGCTTGTTTGAGTTCGTCTTCACGGCGTTGGAGGTCGGCAGCCTTTGAGGAAACTTCGGTATAAAAACGCTCGGTTTGTTTGAGGAGTGCTTCGGCTTCTTTGGATTTTTGTTCTTGTTCCCGGCGCTGGGCTTCAAGGGCGGCAATCACTTCATTCACGTCGGTATTTGTGTTGCCCAATAAACTTTGAGCCGATTCCACCACTGTTTCGTCTAATCCTAGCCGTTTGGCGATCGCCAGCGCATTGGAACGACCGGGAATACCCCAAAGCAATTTATAGGTGGGGCGCAGGGAATATTCATCAAACTCCACCGACGCATTTTCAAAACGGGAATCCTCATATTTCAAAGCTTTCAGTTCGCCATAGTGGGTGGTGGCAATGGTCAGGGCAGCATGGTCAGCAAGGTATTTTAGTAGGGCGATCGCCAAAGCACTGCCCTCCGTGGGATCGGTTCCAGCCCCTACTTCATCGAGCAATACTAAATTCGTTTCATCTTCAGCTTGCAGCGCCTCAATAATGCGACCGACCCGGCGGATATGTCCCGAAAAAGTCGAAAGGCTCTGTTGCAAAGATTGCTCATCACCGATATCTGCAAGCACATGGTTAAACCAAGGCAATTCGACGGGAGCTTCGGCGGGAATAAACAAACCAACTTTTGCCATTAATGTCGCCATCCCGAGAGTTTTTAGGGTGACCGTTTTACCGCCAGTATTGGGGCCAGTAATTGCCACGACTTTAATATCTGGGCGAATTTGCACATTAATCGGCACAACGTCATCGCCTTCTTCTTGCTTCTGCTGCCACACCAATAATGGGTGATGCAATTTGCGTAAAAGAGTCGGCTGTTCCGGCTGGGTGAATTTCGGTGGGTTTGCCCCTAACCATTGACTGTAGCGGGCGCGGGCTGTAGCGAGATCGATAGTGGTGGCGATCGCCAGTAATTTCTCTAAATCTTCAACTACTTCTCCAACTTTCTCAGTGAGTTGCCGCAGGACAATTTCAATTTCTCGCTGTTCTTGTTTTGTTGCTTGGCGCAGACGATTGCCAAGGTCAATAATTGCTTTTGGCTCCACATAAAACGTCGAACCTGTGCTGGAAATATCGTGGACAATGCCAGGAATTTGTTCTTTTTGTCCGGCTTTGACGGGCAACACAAAGCGATCGCCTCTTTGCGTAATCACCGCCTCCTGAATCGAACCGCCGTGGCGTTGCATAATGCGATTTAGGGTTTGATAAATACCGTCTCGCGCCCCTTTGATTTTCTCGCGAATCCCCGCCAACTTCGGACTCGCACGATCTGTAACATCACCGCGATCATCGATGCAATGGTGAATTTCTTTTTCGAGTTCTGGATAGGTGCGGAGCTGTTCCACTAATCGCAATAACTGCGGTAACTCCAGCTCAGAGTTTTCCACCAACCGTCGCAATTTTCGCATACCTGCCAAAGTGGTGGCGATCGCCAGTAAATCTTGCCCAGAAATAACACCGCCAATGGTCGCCCGTTCTAGTGACTCATTAATATTGCCGATACCATCAAAGGAAATGCCGTTTTCTGTATCTGCGTCTAACTGTTTAATCTCAACCGTCTGCGCCAATAAGATTTCGCTCTCCGCCTGACTCTCTGGAAACACTAAATTCCGCGCGGCGATCGCCCCAAGTTTTGTTGCGGCAAAGGTCGAAAGATGTTGGCAAAGTCGTTGCCATTCAAGGAGATTGAGCGTTTCGGTTTGGATCTGAGTCAACTGCAACCATCAGAAAAACTGCGAGGGTTACATTATAGACATTTCGCGGGATCAAACTGGTTTGTGAGCGGAGTCTTGTCTCATTAAAAAAGGCTAAAATCTGATTGTGTCGTGACCGGAGCTAAACGATGTTGTACGAGCGAGATATTGTTGCATGGTCAGAGCAGCAGGCTAGCTATTTGAGAAGACAAGAATGGACAAAGCTGGATTTAGAAAATTTGGTAGAGGAAATTGAGGCTTTGGGGCGGAGTGAACAGCGGGCATTAGGAAGTTATCTACAAGTGTTAATGATGCATCTCCTTAAATGCCAATACCAGCCAGAGAAAAGAACAAAAAGTTGGGACATTACCATTTCAAATTGTCGCGATAAAATCCAAGATGCTTTGGAAGATATGCCTAGGGCGTGTCATCAATTAAGCCAGATGACAGAAGCAGCAAGATA
>CAZXBK010000319.1:0-2673 GCA_964638765.1 uncultured Synechococcus sp.
CCGCCTCGCTCAACTGAGCTTGATTCTCGCACCAGTCGGCAAAGCGATCGAACTGTTGAACTTGGGCAACAGCTTTTCGACTTCCAAGGGTTAGGGTGCAAATCAGACCCAATGCGATTGACCCACCCAAAGCGATAAATCTACCGTACTGTTTCATTTTCTTCGTCAATACGTATCGAGCTATTAGTAGTGTTACGGTTCCAATCCAGAATCGTCAATTTAAAATCGTTCAAACCCGCATGGTTGTCATTAACTGCTCTCAAGGGGGATCGACCTTTATCGAGAATCGTAAGTATTTCGACTCCTTCACCATCTCCCACCCTCGCCCCTGGCTTTTCGGAGCTGGGGTGCCCACGCCGAACAGACTCGTAAAGCTGTAGAGCGAAGCTGGGGACAGGTTTCTACAAATCGAACCACGCTACATTTCGGGTTTGTTATCTACAAACCCGAGTAGAAGGGTCAAGGGCGTGACGATGTAGAGATAGGAGCAAGCATTCATTTTAAAAATCGTTTGAGCGATCGTTTGACTCTCGCGAGGGAGACGATCGACGATGGCATTCCCTTCACACATAACACTCAGGCCAAAACCAACCGTTAGATAAACAACAAATGCGAGCATGTAAAAATGTTGAGCGCCAATCGCGGTAATTGTAAGACCGAGTGCCAACTCGATACATGCAGTGAGTAACCAAATCAATCCCCACACAAAAGGATTATGCGCAAAGCGAAGGCAACGAACCTTGATGAGGTAACCGGCTGAAATTTCTCCTAAAAGTAAGAAATATAAAATTGAGCAAAGGAGTAAAAAACAACTTAGCAAAATATTGATTAAGGTGAATCGATTGGTCAATAAAATCCACATCAATGGTGAAAGAATTGTGAAAATCGCAAAGAAAACTCCCATCAGGGTCGAAACTAAATTTCCGTATGCCGAGAACTTCAGCGCTCGCATGAAAGAAAGCTTTTCCGTGCGAGCCAGTATCAAGGTTTCCAATAGGATAACAAGCACCAAACCCAAGCCAAAGCCATACAAGGAAGCAAAAAAAGGCAAACCGAGCATGACCAATCCTTGAGGAGGACCGAAATTGGCACTCGCACTGCCGATGCTTAACAGCCAGACCGCAAGTGTCAGCCAGAAAAACCGAATGTAAAACCGTTTAAAAACTTGGGCGAACACCACTCGAAAACTATTGATAAGTCGCTTCACGTAAAGCATTTTTTTAGGAAAGATAATTGCAGTGACCTGAAAAACGGAGGTATCGGGACGCTGGGAGTTGCCGAGGCGAGGGACGAGCCGATGGCAAGTGAGGAAGGCGCAGCCCGATGAGTATTTGCGGTTGCTGGCTCAGGGGTAGTACGCGAAGGTGCTGACAAACGCGCTCTAATCGATGTGACCCCCTTCTCGTTTGTAGGAGGGCTGGAGTTTAGACAAAAGTGCGATCGCACTTTTTGTGAGAAATGCGGGTCTAGAGTCTGAAGGAATCCCTGGGGAAATTGAGAAATTCAATGGAGCACCTGACGAAAATGTTGTTGCTCTCACTGGTATTGGTGCTGCCTACGACTCATTGGGAGAAAAGCAACAGGAATTCTAAGTTCTTCTACTGCTCCCACTCTACTCGGACAAGTTTGATCTCCTGTTCGTTGTATGCGTTGAGGCAAGCCTGCATCTGTCCGTTGTACTGACCCACGGCTCTGACATCATACTTGTAGCTTTCTCCATACTCTGTTCGGGCTATCTCCACTGCTTTGGCTTCAGCCGCACTATCTGGTGTGAAGTAAAAGTAGCCGATGCTCACCGGTACTGCTACTAGCGCTATCCCAAGGATAAATGCAAATTTCGACCGAGTGGCGATCGAATGACCAGCTCTAACACATGCTGACACTACAGGTGCAGCACTGAGCTGTGTGTAGATCCACCAAGCAGCAGCAACCGCCATAATCCTCACGGGGATATGCATAAAATAGCGAATCGGATCGATGCGAAATGCAATTCCCCAAAATTCTGATGTAATTCCCCAAAGTTCTGGCGAAAACAAAAAGGAAAACTTTACCAGAACCAGATGGCTGGCTAAGTAAGAAAAAATGAAAGCAGCAAACCAGGTAGAGACACTAGCGGCTTTCAAGTTGCTCCGGAGGAGAAGTACACCCATGAACATTAAGAGTGCGGAGCTAGATGAGTAAGGGATTGGACTCGAATTTGATGATGATAATCTACACGTCGTACCATGACGTATATAATACCAAAAATACACGAATTCGAGAATCCCAACCGCGATCAGCACAATACCTACCCGTGTCAAAATAGAGCGATAATTAGACATTTGTTTGAAGTGCTAAAGTGTATTCGAGTTAAAAAATTCCCGTACTCGGGTCTAAAATTTGAATGTACAACGACTGATTATCCTCTTACAAAAGGTTGAAAAACTGGTTTGGTCTAGTATTTGTATGAGTCAATGCTCTGTTTCCATTCATCGTTTCAGTCCATCACCTCATTTAGACTCGCTATATTCTTGAATCGTTGTTATTCTCGATTCAAATACCGATAAACGCTCGCCTTCGATAACTTGTAATCTGCCATGGCTTTGTTGCATGAATCGATAAAAGCCAAACCCCCCCTCTTGATGTTTCCTTTCCTATTGGTCAATGGGATAGCTTTGAGGCTTAGCCACCTGA
>CAZXBK010000320.1:0-2611 GCA_964638765.1 uncultured Synechococcus sp.
AGGTTTATCAGTAAGGACAATAGAAAAATGGGGTTCTGACTTTTCTAAACGTCCAGATTCTGTACTTGTGACCCTGACAAAAGAGGACAAGCTTCGACAAATCAAAAATTTACTGGAGTAATAATGGTGAATACATTTTGTATTTTATACGCTTAATTCGTATAATTTGGTCATGCAAATTAGAGAACTCATTCAAGATTTTTCATGTTCTCAAGGTTTGCTCTCTAAAAAACCTCTAATAAAAATGACACCTAATCCTCAAGAAGTAACGGAGTTTCAACAATGGTTGTGGGGCAGCCTAGAACCTAAACAATTTGCTGTTCAATATGCCCCTGTAGACTACTACACCATCGGTCTTTTAGCTGGAGCGAGTGAAAACACCGTTAGGCACTGGATGCAAAATACCCAAAGTAGTTCCTACCGTCAGCCCAGTCAAATGGCAATGTGCTTATTGTCTTTGGCTGCTTGGTGGCTGGATACTTTTGATTGCACTCCCCAAGAATTAGTAGAAATTTTTGAACAAGGAGGTAAATAAGGATTCATTACTGAATCAGTTAAAGATTATCAAACTAACCTGATGGTCTACGATAGTGAAAACGAGGCGATGCCTAGCTTGGGCTTTGCTTTAGCCCAGCCCAGATCATAGCAATGCTAAACAAACTATTAACCTTATTTTTAATAACCTTCCTTTTCCTAATTCCTTCCCCCTGTTTAGCCGCAAACCTAGAAACACAATTAACCACACTCACCCTAGACTTACTACGGGAAAAGCTTAAAGAACCCATCCCGGAAGAAGGGATAATGGCTATCAACCTTACTAAATTCACTATTAACTTAACGGAAGATAATCAAGAATTTCGTGAGCAGTTTTATCAACAAATACAAAGTACTATTACCCGTTCCCAAACCCCTTTAACTTTAAACTTGAGCAACTCTTCAATTCAAGGGGAATTTACCATGGGTAGATTGGGAATTCAAACCCCATTAATAGAAGAGGCTTTATCAGGAACCTTATCAGACTTAGAAAAAAAACAGCTAACTAAGGAACCCCGTTTTAAAACCTATTCCCCCACAGATATTCAAGATAAATTTATTCCCTATACAACTATAATCAGGGGTTCTTTAAAACTTAATCATACTCAATTCACTTCCCCCGTTAACTTTAGTAATATCTTCTTCCTACAAAGGGTAGAAGCAATGGGAGTTGATTTTGCAGAAAAAAGTAATTGGCATCAAACTAGTTTCACTCATCTAGCAGATTTTAGTGAAGCTAACTTTCAAAAAGAAGCTGATTTTGGGGAGAGTAATTTTTTTGCTAAAGCTAAATTTAATAAAGCAAAATTCCAAAGTAATCTCGATTCTCGCAAAAGCACATTTGCTGAGTCAAGTAGCTTCATGGAAGCAACTTTTAATGATCTAGTAGATTGGACTAGTTCCCAATGGCAAGGAGAAGGCAATTTTTGTCAAACAATCTGGAGCGATCGCAGTTTTTTTTCTAAAAGCCGTTTCCTCCAACCTCTTTATTTTAATAATGCGAGCTTTGATAAAACCATTGTTTTTCGAGGGAGTCGTTTTAATAGTACTGTTAACTTCAACGATGCCAGTTTAAGGGAACAAATTGATTTTAGTAATGCTGTCTTTACTCCCAATGCTAAACTCAATTTATCAAAGTTGGCCTTTGATGCCAAAGAAGCAAAAATATTAGGTAAAAAGGGAGTTATTGGTAGAGTTATTTCTGTTTCCCCTTTAGAAGGAAATGAAACAATTCTCTTCAACCTAGTTAGAAACTTTCGCCGTCTAGAACAAATTACCGACGCTAATCAAATTGAATATGAAACTAAAAGATTGCGCCGAGAACAAATCGAAAATATTTTGATTGGTTTACCTTGGCAAAGATGGTTTAGTTTCAGCGCTTTTGGTTATGCTTTAACCTGGTTAGGTTTAAGCTTAATTCTCCTTCTCAGTGACTATGGCACTAATTTTGGTTTAGTCCTCAGTGTGGGGGGAGTTACCATTGCCTATTTTGGTCTTTGCTTCTGGTTTGTAGACCGCTATCGCCGCAGAATCCCCCGCAAGATAATTCCTAATTTTAAGGAGACAGTTTGGATGTTAGGAAGTTTTAGCTTTCTGACTATCACCAGTTTAATTGCTATCTTGCAAACTGCCAGACAACCTTGGTTGACCTTTGGTTGTTTAGGGCTGATTTTATTACCAATTCCCCTATTTTTATTAACTAAACTCTATCTCCAAGGACGTTACCATGACCTATTAGAAGTGACATATTTTGTTGAAGATGCTGGCATTCGGCAACTACGGCTCCTGATTGTCCGCTTACCCATCATGCCCCGCTTTCCCTTCTTCCGCGATCGCTACATGCCCATACTTTGGGATAGGGATTGGAATTGGCTGAATTATTATGATTTTAGTTTGAACAATTTGTTTTAATACTTTATCCTATGCACACCTCAAACTTTTTAATATGTATAGAGGTATGCAGTCCCAGTCACTTCCCATGATTTTTTGATTTACCTCTTACACAAAATTTCTACTTTTTTTGTGCTAAGTCAGGGGGGTTAAGCAGTTAGTACAAGACAGTATGCTGGTTTGTACC
>CAZXBK010000321.1:0-2596 GCA_964638765.1 uncultured Synechococcus sp.
CAAAGCCATTGCCGAGGTCATAGCTATCGGTATCCCAGTTGTGGGTTAGCTCGATTACAGTGTTATCTTTTTCGTCGCCATAGCCCACAAAAGCGAGGGTGAATTTGCCGCCGGGATAATCCTTTTTACGCAAAAGTTTCATGCCGAGGACATCACAGTAAAAGTTAATGGATTCGTCGAGGTCTACCACGCGAATCATGGTGTGTAGCATTTTCACTGGGGTTCATCTCCTATCTAAAACCTAGTGATTATTGTAAAGAGTCTCTGGAGTCAGTTCACGGAAAAACCACGCTTGCTTTCAAAGAGTTCTTCCTGTTCGACGATAAAATCAACTTGATATTCCGCTGTTCCCTGCTGAATTTTTAGGCTCCAGTGACCGGGACGAATAGATAATTTAGGACTATTTGGATCTGTTGGTTGCCACGGTTGGTTATTTAGAAACCATCGCACAGGTTGATTATTAACTGTCTGATATTGAATTTGTAATTCGTTTGTCTCTCGAGGAAAACTCAAGAGGCGATCGCCTTCACTAGGAAAAAGAATTTTCAAACCGCTTTGAGGAACATCAATACGGGTTTGGGTGGCGAGCCAGTCATTGTATTCGGCGGGTAAAGTGAGTTGAATTTCGCCGTTGATCTCTTGATAAAAATCATCGGTATCGGTTTCGTATTGCGCGAGATCTTCAGGATAAAAATATTCTTGGGCGATCGCCGGACAAAGACCAGTCGATTTTTTGCCAGATAAGGCACAAATAGGCTTTTTGACCATGCCAGCGGGTTCAGGGAAAGCGTTTGGTTCATCATTTTTGTGGAGCTGCAACATAATTTCTCGCCACAACGGAGCCGCCCCCATCACCCCCGAAACACCATTCATCGGTGACCCATCAAAATTGCCGACCCACACTGCCACTGTATATTTTTCGGTAAAGCCCACTGTCCACGTATCGCGATAATTGGAAGAAGTTCCAGTTTTCACTGCGGCGGGAAAAGGCAAGTTTAATGCTGAATCTACTCCGAAGGCGATCGCCCGCGCTTGTTTATCACTGAGCATATCGGTAATTAACGACCAACTTGCATCTGCATTGCCCCCCTTCCAAAGGGGGGGTAGGGGGGATTTCTCCTCCTCCAACACACTAGTAATCTCTCGCACTTCCCCTTGATTGGCGATCGCCCGATAAGCATTAGCCAGCTCCATCAAATTCACTTCACCGCTACCGAGGGTCAAACCTAAACCGTAATATTCAGGGTCTTGGTCGAGATGCTCAAAACCCAAATCCTGCAATCGTTCCAGAAAGTTCGCCACGCCAACGTCTTCAAGAACGCGCACTGCCGGAATATTCAGAGAATTTGCCAACGCCAAGCGCACTCGCACAGGCCCCAAAAAGGTTTCGCTGTAATCGGTGGGTTCATAGAGTTTTTCGCCGGGAATCGCATAGTAAGTCGGAATATCCGCCAAAACGGTATTCGCCTGAATCGTCCGCTGCTCTAACGCTAATTGATACAAAAAGGGTTTCAGGGTAGAACCTGGCTGTCGCAATGCTTGCACACCGTCATTTTGTCCAGCATTGTTTTGGTCGAAGTAATCCCGCGAACCCA
Organism: uncultured Synechococcus sp.; assembly: GCA_964638765.1. GTDB lineage: Bacteria > Cyanobacteriota > Cyanobacteriia > Cyanobacteriales > MRBY01 > MRBY01. The sequence goes on from CAZXBK010000321.1 coordinate 1,596, forward strand.
CATAGGCCAGAATTTCTCCCGTTTCATTATCGAGGGCGATCGCCGCCGCTTGAGTAACATCCAGTTGACCAAGGTTAAGCACCGTTTGTTGAACTTGCCCTGTTACAAATTTCTGCAACTCAAGATCAAGGGAAGTTTTCACGATGGGATGGTCGGCAGAATCTAGTTGCTCCGTTAACCAAAATAAATAGTGGGGCGCAGCTTCAATACCTTGGTGGCGGGATTGTAACGTCAAGTTTTCGGCAAAAGCTTGGTCGGCTTCCGTCTGGGAAATGTAGCCATCGATCACCATGCGATCCAACACATATTTTTGCCGCACCTTGAGATTTTCCCAATACTCATAAGGGTTGAGATAAACGGGATTATTAGGCAATGACGCTAAAACCGCCGCCTGAGCCACACTCAAATCCGCCGCCGAAACCCCAAAATAAATCCGCGCCGCTGCCTCTACGCCATAAATATTGCCGCCCATAGGCAACCGATTAATATAAGCCGCCAAAATCTCATCGTGAGTCATCCCCGCCGTTAACCGCCATGACAACCAAATTTCCTGTAACTTTGCCGGAATTGTCCAAGGATTGGGCTTGAGCATTCGCGACAGTTGCATGGTCACCGTTGAGGCGCCGCTGACAATTCTTTTGTGTTTAGCCGCTTGGAGAATGGCTCTGGCGATCGCCTTGAGATCTAGTGCGCCGTGCTCATAAAAATTTTTATCCTCTGCTGAGAGAATCGCTTGTTTAAAATAGGGCGAAATTTCCTCTAGCTCAACAACAGAAGTTTCCTCTTGATTTTCGCTGAGGACAGTTCCCAGCCTTAAACCGTGGCGGTCATAAAAAGTAAATGCTTGATCGGTTTGGGCAATATCTTCCGCTGTAATTGGAATGAGGTAAGGCGTAATGCGTATAGATAAGGCGATCGCCCCCATTACCCCTAAAACTTTTACGGGCAAGGGAGATTTCTGCCAAACGCCTCGACTGAACGCCAAAAATTGCAGCATTAAA
>CAZXBK010000322.1:0-2592 GCA_964638765.1 uncultured Synechococcus sp.
TGAACCCATACAAGCAACGCCACAAGTTGCATCAACTCATCCGGGTTGTTAATGCGCCAATCATCCTCATATCTACATATTTTTGAAAATGGTTAGATCTGAGACTTGCTAAGTTTCGATTGTTATATCGATTAAGTATGCTAAAACTGTTTGCCAGATCATTTATTAGTCTAGTGGAAAAAATAACTGCATCTTTGCTAACAAAAAGCCTAGGCGTATTACCCTAAAATACATTTACCTATCTTATGTAATTCTAACTAGTAGCTTCTAGTTGTGTAAGTGAGAAGCCAATGCAGAATAAAATTTCCTCTTTAAAAGCTTTAATCATTTACATCTTAGGCAACTCATTAGTGATTTTCTCTAGGCCGATTCAAGCACAGATCATCCCAGACAGTACTCTAAACTCAGAAAGCACCCAAGTCAGACCTGTTTCTCCTCAAGAACAAATCATCGAGGGTGGTGCAATTAGAGGCGAAAATCTGTTTCAGAGTTTTGAACAGTTCAATGTCGGGCAAAACCAAACAGTTAACTTTGCTAATCCTGAAAACATCAGCAATATTTTTAGTCGCGTCACAGGCAGCGAAATTTCTCAGATCTTAGGAAACCTTGGTGTTTTAGGCGAAGCAAATCTTTGGTTGCTCAATCCCAATGGTTTTATCTTTGGGAAAAATGCTAGTCTCAATCTCAATGGTTCTTTTATCACCACAACTGCCGAAAGCATCAATTTTTCCAATGGAACTAGGTTTGCAGCCAATGCAGTGGGAGAACCACTCTTAACCATTTCTCAACCGACTGCTCTAGAATTTGGTACTCAGCCAGGAACTATTGTCAACCGCGCCCAGTCTCCTCGATTGGCACAAACAAATTTTCAGTTCAATACTCTTAGATCACCTGCGGGACTTTTAGTACAGCCCCAACAGACTCTTGCTCTAATCGGAGGTGATATCGTAAGTGAGGGAGGCAATCTTACTGCTCTAGGAGGCAACATTGAAGTAGGCGCTGTCGGTGCCAATAGTCTAGTTGGTTTAGATTTTAGCGAATCAGGGCTTACTTTTAATTATCAAGCTGTAACTAACTTTGCTGATATTCGTTTCAGCGATCGCGATGGAGAAATTACTCTATTCGTTGTTGAAGATGGTCAGGTTATTGTTGATGAAAATGGTCAACCTCAGACAAATATTGTTCCTAGTCGAGTTTCATCGTTTACTGACGCTTCCAGCACTTTCTCAGCTGTTGATTTTACCCCTATTGCCAGTGGTTCGATAAATTTTGTTGGAGGCAATATCGAGTTTCTAAATGGTTCAGAAATATTAGTCCTTAATTTTACTGAATTGCCTGGAGGAAACATCAGTATTCAAGCTTCAGGTCAACTAACCTTTGCAGGGGAGAATCTTTCTATACTTCGCCCCATAACTAATTTCCTTGCTACTAACACTTTTGGCGATGGTAATGCAGGAAATATCACAATCAGAGTTAATAGTTTGATATTGAGTGATCAAGCAACTATTTCTTCTGCTACTACTGGAATATCTAATCCTTTTACTGGAGACGTCGCACTGACACAAGGAGCAGGTGGAGCTATATCTGTTGAAGTAACTGACTCTATTCTGTTAGACTCAGAGGCATCAATTTTCACCAACACTACGGGAGATGGCAATGCCGGAAGTATCACAATTGACACTAGGGGCTTAACTATTAGCAACCAAGCAACGATCAACTCTAGTGCATCAAGTGTAATTAACCCATTAACTGGTTAGATTACTGCTGTTTCACAAGGAGAAGTTGGAAGCATATCTATCGTAGCAAGTGATTTTATTTCACTCGCTGAAGAAGCCACAATTTCAAGTAGCTCTCTTAGTGAAGTCGATGGAGGAGAGATCGATTTAAGATCCAGAAGACTCACTCTTGCAGAACGCAGCCAAATTTTAAATAGTGCGACTCAGAGTAATGTGGGTGATATTTTCTTGATAGCAGAAGATAGCATCGAACTAAGAGCAGAGAGCCAGATCTCCGCTTCAGTAGGTGGTACGGGAAACGGTGGAGATATTAGTATTACAACCAATTTTTTACTCACTTCTCCTGAGGACAATAGTGACATTACAGCTATTGCAGAATCTGGAATAGGAGGCAATATTGTTATTGATGCTGCTGCTATTCTAGGGATTGAATTTCGCTCAGCTTTAACTGATTTGAGTGATCTTGCTGCTATTTCTGAGTTTGGTCTAGATGGGACAGTAACGTTACCCAATCCAAACCTTCAACTAAATAACATCGAATCAGTAGACGAGCTTTTATTTGCCACAGAACCCTCGACATTTATCCCCAACTCTTGCAAAGCATATCTAGGAAATCGCTACACCATAACTGGTCGAGGCGGAATTCCGTTGGCAGTTAGAAACACCCTCAGAACTGAATTTGGAGCAGAAGATTGGCGAATTATTGAGCCCAACTCCACTCAAAAACTGATTCCTTTCAAGCCAGTAGTAGCTAATAAACCTACACAAAAAAAAACTGAAACTGTCCCTACTGTTCAAGGATGGTTTATCAACGAACAAGGAGAAGTCGTTCTAACCAGTGAACCCATACAAGCAA
>CAZXBK010000323.1:0-2557 GCA_964638765.1 uncultured Synechococcus sp.
GCTAATGCTGTGCAAAACCCAAGGCGAAAAATGGGATCATCATCAACGAGTAACAGTTTCATAGCGTGCGAAAACAATGGTGACGGATCTAGTTTAATCGCTGACCATCACAGGTAAAGACCCCTGTACGACAAAATTGCGATTTTCCCATAGGACTTAGCGGCATTTATTGGTGTAAAAAACTAGTTGGTTCTGGGTTTGGCGATCGCGGCGCATCCCTCAGTCTGAGGCTAACGACGATATAACAGGTGAGTACAGTCAAAACGCCTGCCACCAAAATAACGGCAAGCAAAGGAATTTGGAACGGTTTGCTTTGGTAGTGGGGATTGTCCGCATGATTTAGCGTAATTTCTTGGTCAACCAGTTGTTTGGCATCTTTCAATCCCAAGCCTTTTTCATCACGTATGCGCTTGAGAGCTTCAATTCTCTGGCCATTACGAATCGCTTCGAGGACATATTCTGATAATTGTTGATTGTCTTCAGGCATTGCAACTGCATTAACTCCGACTTTGTTTAATGATGCAGTAAAACAACTATCCAATACTGCTCCGTTGCAAAAACAGAAAAGATAGTACGGCGATCGCCACACCAGATCAAACTTTTCCAATCTCAACTCACTTGGCTCAAAACTTTACGTTTTCTTTTGGGAAGAACATCCCTAGAAATCCCCCAATATTCACAAGCTTCAGCCACTTTATAATTTAAAACTTGTTCGTGAACAGTCTCAGATTGATCTAATATTCTCGGCATTAATTGAGCGGACTCATATCCCAAAGCTTGAATAATTTCGTCAGCAATTTCTTTCGCCAAAATTGGGATAACTGCATTACCAATTTCTCGAAAGCCGTGCCAAATCTTGCGGTGAAATTGAAACCAATCAGGAAATGTGTGGAGCCGTGCCGCTTCCCTAACGCTGATGCATCTCGGTATTTTGTAGTGGATTGGTCTTGGCGCAGTATGAGAACCCCTTTCACTAGGAGTACCAGCCCTCAAGGTATTAGCTAAACCGTCAGGGTGCAACTTAAGAAATCGACTAACTTTTTCGACTTTCCCCAATTCAGCACTGGCAAATCGATCGATTGACTTTTGCGTATGGTTTGACCCTAAATGTCCCCACACTGTATTCCCAACGTGCCGCTGATGACAAAGACTAAATACACCGCCATTTTTGACAGAAAAGTTATTTCTAAAATTTGAATAATCTAGTTTTTTGACATCAATACCTTGGTCAACACCGCGATGCACCACAATATCTGCTAAATCGGCGATCGCCTCACGGACTTTTACCTTATCCGTCTCCATTGGCGTGGTGATGTGAGGATAATTAATCGGCTGTACATCGTGACGATAACCCAGAATAAATAAACGCTTTCGTTTCTGAGGCGCACCGTAGAGAGACGCATCCAAAACACTGCCGGACTCCACAACGTGGTAGCCAATCTCATCAAACTTTTTGAGTAGTTGATGAAGAAACGTTTTGTGCTGACCAGCAGCCATACCCGCAACATTTTCAAAAATGAAATACTTTGGCTGAATTTCTTTAATGAGCCGCAAATATTCAAAAATTAGTTGATTACGAGGATCTTCGATTTGCCGCTTCCCCATCATTGAAAAGCCTTGACATGGGGGGCCACCAGCAACCAGTTCAATATCAGCAGTAAATCCTTTCGCCCTAATTTTTGCGAGTAAATCATTACTATTTAGCTGTGAAATATCTTGGCAAAGGGTAACGCCATAGGGAAAATTAAAGTGGTGAACCAAAGCGTGAATGGGATCAACTTCAACCGCACCAACCACATCAAACCCTGCTGCCTCTAGACCAAGGGACATGCCGCCACAGCCAGCAAATAAGTCGATCGCCAAAGGTCTCTGTTGCAACAGCGCCACCAAAAATAGTTCTTTTGTATTATACAGCTTCGCAGAAAAAAAGAGGCAGCTTTTTTGCCACCTCCCATTGCAAATTACGTTTTAAAGTTTGAGAAAACGAGTAGTTTTACGCAGTCACACCCACTTCGTTGTTGAGACGATCCAGTTGACGAGTGAGCAAACTGAGGAATAGACCGACATCAGTAACCACACCGACGGACTCTACGGAACCACGATCGCTGAGCTTCGTGACAACGGCAGGATTAATGTCCACACAAACCATCTTCACACCAGCAGGAGTCATATTACCGACACCAATAGAGTGGAGCATTGTCGAAAGCATAAGCACCATATTTGTGCCTTCTAGCAAACGGGAATACTCAGTTTGCGCCTTAATCAAGTCCATCTCTGTATCAGGTAAAGGACCATCATCACGAATGGATCCAGCTAAACAGAAAGGTACGTTTTTCTTAACGCATTCGTACATCACACCCTTGGTGATAAAGCCCTGTTCTACGGCATTCGCAATGCTGCCATAACGACGCACAGTGTTAATCACTTTGAGGTGATGGCGGTGTCCACCGCGCACAGGTACGCCTTTGTTCATGTCTACGCCAAGGGAAGTGCCAAGGACAGATTGCTCCATGTCGTGGACGGCGATCGCGTTACCACCGAGGAGAGTATGGACATA
>CAZXBK010000324.1:0-2537 GCA_964638765.1 uncultured Synechococcus sp.
AGTTTGTATCTGAGTCAATTCCGCCATTGCTTCCATCTCAGCTTTTGATTTAGGTGGAGCGTTTTCTGCTAAAACAATTGAAATGGGAAGAGATATAGCAGATAAAAGATTTAAAAACTCTGCTCTATTTTCTACGGGATCTAATCTGCCAGTGACAAAAGCAGCAGGCGCATATCTCCCCCCACTTTTACTAGTTATTTGGTGCTTTTGAGCAATAAATTCTGGGGTTAACTTAGTTTCATCCACGTAAACATGACGCTTGTACATCAAACGCAGAAAGGCAGGAGTAGTGTTGAGGGAATAAAGAAACTGACCTAATAAAGGCGATCGCACTAGATTCTTAACTGAGTTTCTTATTTTGCCAGATAAACCCATCGCTCGCAGAGGGCCTTGCCAAGTCGGAGCAATTAGAACTAGTTGAGCAATTAAATCAGGTTTAGAGCTAGCTAATTTGAGAGCATAACCACTGGCATGACCAGCAGCAATTAAACTAAGCGAATCATCAAAAACATCTTCTACAAAATCATCTAACAACTGTTGAAATAAAAGGGGATTGTAATCAACAGCAGGACATTGAGATTCACCAAAACCCAACCAATCGAGAACTGTAACTTTATAGTTTTTGGCAAGTAAACTAGCAATATCTTTCATTTCTGTACGGCTAGAAACTGTGCTTAAAGCAGGAAGCAGTAATACTGGCTCTCCTTGCCCAAGACTTTCATAAATTACCTGATATTGTTGATCGCGATAATTCCAGTTGTAGATAGACTTAGTTCCGCCAATAGTGGAGTTGCGATTAAGTACTGTAGTCATAGCTAGTTTATTAAAGAGAAATTAGTAAAAAACACCAAAGAACGCTTATTAAATCTCGAAAACCCTACCCTCTAGAACAAAAATTCAGTTTTTCTAGTACCTATTTTTTAGTAAAAGACACAAAAAACCTGTACTAACTGAGATCCTACAGCCCATCAGAATTATCGTTTTATCGAGTTATCAATTATTTAATCAAATTAATTATTCTACAGCTGACCTTGGTCATACTAATCCTGCACGACTATTATCCAGTGCAAGATCAACACTTGAGTACTCGCATAATCAACCACCTATTTCACAACGACAATCAGCTCAATGAGTTGGGTTTTCAAAATGAGTTTTTAACTTTTGCAGCAATGCGAATTTTCCTACTGCCAATATAGCGATCGCAATAAACACATTCTTAAACATCTGACTCTCTATAACAATTCCTAGTCCAGAAAAGATGATTGCAACAGTAAGTAAGATTGATTTGAGTAAATTAATTGTTTGATAGACGCGATAACAAGAACTACAGATTTGTGTATGTCTCGCAAATCTATCGGTAGGAACTGGCTCTCTTTGCGGGTTTTGACTACGTTTTAAAGTAGTATAACCTTGATAAAACGGTAAATTTTCACCAAATTTATCCAGCCATTTACGATGCTCAATCACAAAGGCATCAGAGCTTTTCAAAGGCAAGTATATTTCATTGAGATTTTTACCTGTTCGTTCGACATATGCCTGTTGTTCAACAATAAATGGTAAATCTTCTTCCAAAATTTTATTTTGGCGTAAATGCTCTAACCAACGAGGTTTCAACCGAAATAATCTGCTAAAAAAAGTCCCATATCGTCTAACTAAAACACGACATTTCCCTTCACCCAAAGGAACAGCATACAAAGCAAAACCACCAAATATGGGGCTTGCTTCATTCCCAAATTTGTACTTCACTAAGCAGGGAGCTACAAACTCGACATTGGTCCAAGGAAGATTAGGACTATTACTTTTTCGGTACTGACCAACAAACCCTTCTACTGAGGAGGACATAACCTGCATTTCTAGAGGAGTCGAAAACTTTCTACTCATTCCTAATTCCGTGTGCTCGTGGCTAATAGGAACATGAGCTGGATCTAGGAAATTTTCCACCAGGAAGTTTTGGTCGTAAGGAAGATCGGTAACTGTATCGACAACAAATAATCCAGGTTTTTCAACTACTGCTACCTTAGGAATCAAGTTACTATCATCGCACCCCTGCTTCCCTAACCAGACCCAGATAATTCCTTGAAACTCTTTGACGGGGAAGGATTTGACACAAGATTGCTTGGGTATTTTAGCTGACTGTTCTAACTGAGGAATGTGCAAGCATTCTCCATCAGTACCAAATTGCCAACCGTGGTAAAGACATTCAACTTTCCCGTCAATAATTTGGCCATCAGATAGTTTAGCAGCACGATGAGGACAAAGATCTTTTAGACAAACTAATACCCCAGCAGAATTCCTAAAGATAATCAGTGACTCATCATATAAAGAAAAGCTGTATGGTTTATCCTCAAATAAGTCTTGTACAAAAGTAACTGGATACCAGCAATTTTTCCAGTCAAACAATTCTGGTAAACTACTGTCCTCTGGTTTAACCTCAGCACTGTCACTAATAGACATATCTATCTCTTGAAATACCTCAGCACTGTCACTAATAGACATATCTATCTCTTCTTAAGAAGAATAGGTTTAGAGTAATTGGC
>CAZXBK010000325.1:0-2525 GCA_964638765.1 uncultured Synechococcus sp.
ACACCGGTTTTGCAGACCGATGCGTTTCGCGGAAATTTATTGTCATGGCAGATCTAATCCAGTGTTGCTAGCCCCATATCTTGGCTATCTAGTTGCGAAGAGCCGGACACGCTCACAATACGCTTTGAACAAGTAGCATTAGACAGAAACCTGTCATGAACGCCCAAGCGACTTGCTGAGTTGTGCGAGTTGCCAATGCGTCTGGAATCAGTTCAACAACCACAAGATAGATCATTGCGCCCGCTGCAAAACCAAGAAATGGCAACATAAGAGGCTCGAAAAACCAGACCATTAGACTGGCCGGAACGGCTGCTATCGGTTGAGGAAGGCTAGTAAGAAAAGCGAACAAAAAGCACTTCCAAAAGGGTGCGCCGGAAGCTCTCATTGGGAGTGCGATTGCTAGTCCTTCAGGCATATTGTGAATTCCGATCGCAACGGCGATAAACATACCCAACCCAGTCAAGGATTCGTGGTGCCCTTCTGAGCCGAATCCAACTCCAACCGCTATTCCTTCCGGTATCGAATGAAATGCCATAGCAAGGAATATCAAAGCTTCAGTTTCGGTTCCGAATGGTTTTAGCCATTTGGATTTCAACCGTTCCTTCGTAATATTTTCTTGCACAAACCAGAGGCAGAAGCAGCCTGCCAGAATACCCGCAAGTGTTAACAAAACCGGGACAAGTTTTATTGCATTTTCATTGCCTAACGTATGAGCTGGTAGCAGTAGATTGTAGACGGAGGCCGAGAACATAAGGCCGCCTGCGAAGGCATAGCCCAAGCCGATTCGTTCCTCAACCTTAAGCGCTGGAATGAGTACAGGCAGCGCACCTAGGCCACACGCGAGGCTAGCCGCGATGCCTGCAACAGCACCCTCAATTACAAATCCAAGGTCTGCCATGCTCTCAACGACTACTAATACTTGTATGTAGCTTGGTCAAGAATTTCCCGATAGTTGTCGACGTCAGAGCGGCTATGCAAGATTTGATCTTCAAGAAAAATCTCAATGTAACGACCATGAACGCGGTCTTCTCCGCCATTCTCTTGTAACTGAATTGCCTGGTCCATGCGGTCGACATAGTTGGCCACGACCTCTTTCTCCATCCGCATCGCTTCTTCGACAAGTTTTATAGGGTTGGTAATACCTGTTGGAAAATCAGCTACCGAAGTACCGGGAGTTCCTCCCAAACCCAGAATCAATTTGCCGAATTGGGAAACGTGTCCCATTTCGCTCGAAGCTTCAGCTTGAAACATCTCTGCATACTCTTCGCGATGCAAACCACGACAGACTATGGAAGCATGAAGATAAAAATGCATATGACTGTATTCGCGAGACAAGTCTTCATTCAACAAATCTACAACTTCGGTCAACGATAAAGCGTTGGCTATGGACATGGAAATCTCCAATGGCTAGTGGCTTACAAGAAAAAATTAACTCATAGATTGAGAAGCTATGAGCAAGGTGAAACGCGTGCAATGGCATTTGCCCTATTGAATTAACTTTTCTGCTCAGCCCAAAACCTGTGAGACCCAATCTCAATTGAACTGCGAATAATTAACGAATCTCAATCCAGTGTCTTATCCAACTTCGAACATAGATACGACGGATCCATTTCAATTTGGATTGCTGAAAGTTGCCGCACTTGGTGGCTGAGTACACCGGTTTTGCAGACCAAACGAATTTCTGTCATAGCCAATAAACAGCTCTTTAAACTGCCCATTCATAAAAAAGTATTGATCGGCTCTCATGAGACTTTGTGGGTGTAGCCTTGAACGCAACGATCCTCGACGCCAGAACCAGGCGTTGAATCGAATTTTTCATTAAGTGTTCACTTTGCGTTCTTCGGATCGACCCGCAGAATTCTATGACAAAATGCGCATTTGGCAGCCTAAATGTGCACACTGATATCATCTAATCAATTATTTACAGCGATTATCGCACCACTTTAATTTCAACAGCAGAATTCACTCGTTAACGCTTTATCAAGACATCTTAAACTGCCTTGAGTTTGTAAACCTCATGGCTAATCTTTCTAATCGATTTTTCGTTAACCAATGAGGGAGTAGCTCAATGAAAAAGTTAAGTGCGATTATGTTGGCATTCGTCGTGTTCGCTGTAGTTTGCGAAGCAACGACGGCCCAGAAGATTACCAGCCAGTTTCGTCGCATGCGAGTCGACGCCATGGCCCGCGATGCGATTTTTGACGAAGATGACGTCATCGTAGATGACTCCGATGTTTTCCGTGATCTTGGGAATTACCAGGAAGCTGTAGCGGTTTCAGCAAATACGATCACTGGCTACACCAATGCATCTTCGTCACAACAAAGTGATATTGACGCTGACAACAATGAATTCTTTGCCCAAGGACTTGTTCAAACATCTGCGGTTGAAGACGGTGCCTCCAGGAATTTCGGCGACTCCTTGTTCCGATTTGACTTTGCTCTCGATAGTCCAGGCCAACTGCTGCTCGAGGATGTCGAGCTAGAAGCGGGAAGAGCAAGCATCAACGGCAATACACAAGGCGGAG
>CAZXBK010000326.1:0-2484 GCA_964638765.1 uncultured Synechococcus sp.
CATCTGCCCCGACCAAGCCTTGAAAAGGACAGGTCGAGTCCGGGTTGGCGGCTGGGCTGGAATCCGGACTCGACCTGTCCTTTTCAAGGCTTGGTCGGGGCAGATGACTGGGCAGTGGAATTAACGGCAGCAGAGTTTACCGATTTTTGTCGGCTTCTCACGCAACTTGCTGAGACAATTGAGGCGATCGCCCCCGAACTCATGACTGAGGAAAAGATTGCTATCGAAGCTGAGAGTGATTTGATTTGGCTGGAAATTGAAGGTTACACCCACAGTTACAGCCTGCGAATGCTTGTGCTGCAAAATCGTAATGCTGAAGGAAATTGGTCGGCGGTCGCCGTTCCTGAACTACTCAAAATTGCTCGTATTTTTAACGACACCAAAGAACTACCTTTGTGAGATGGTCATTCAAGATGAGTTTTCTTGGGGCTAGTTCACCGCGATATTGCGGGACTTTTTGTCTGATGAGGAGTCAGTTTTTTGGTTAGTTGGCAGAAAACCACAACGATCAAGAATCTGATCCAATTTAAAGTCCTCCTCCAGAAGACAAACATGTCCACTTTTAGGCAGCTTAATTTTTTGAGCATTAGGTAAATTGCGAACAAGCCTAGCCGCTTCGGCAGTGGATGGTAAAAGCCGATCTAACTCAGAGGCAACTACCAAAACAGGCTGAGAGATCTTATGGAGAGGGATATCTCCCAGACTAAAACGATTGAGCAGAGAAATACGCAAAGCTGCACTCTCAGAAGCGACAGACCTCATTGCGGTGAGTAATTTGTCGCGATTTTGCGACGATACCCGTTGTGAATCGACCAGAAACGGCAAAAGTCCCACCGCAGAAATTTGATAAAGAGATTCCGGTAGTAAGTTAATGACCCCTGAACCCAAACCCATAATCGGCCGACGAGCAAATGAAGAGGCGGGGTTAATTAAAATTAGACGGTCAAAAAGATCACGCGAATAAGCAGCTAATTTGAGAGCTAAACATCCCCCAAATGATTCGCCACAAATGTAAGTTTGACGAAACTGCCCTTTATCCTGTTCGGTTTGAATTAACGCTGCTGTTTGCTCAACTAAGCCTGACCAGCCATTGAGATCATCCGATGGAATAGACAGACAACGCACATCGAAAAAACGTTCTAGCCTTGGTAACTGAGTCGCTAACGATCGCCCAGTACCGTCCATGCCCGGCAAAAAAACAAAGAGTGGTTTATCTGGATTTGACTGATTCGGATTTAAAAAGCGCAAACGGTTTTCGGCGACTGGCATGGGCAATTTAAATTTAGTAACACCCTTGGTATAGCAGGTCTGCGATCTGATCAGAGCAAGATTTCGTTATTTCTTTCGCCATTCTGCCACCGCGTCGTCCTCGATATTGTTGTCTTTCGGTGTCCGTAATCCAAATCGGCTGTCCAAAGAGAATATTGACACGCTGATAAACGATCGCCGGATGCCAACCTTCACAATCGAATAACGGTTCCGACGGGTCAAATAGACTAAATAATTTCAGAGGAGCAACCGCATGTCTTTCCTCTTTCTTTGAGGCGATCGCCACGGGCAAAATTGCTAACTCTTCAACAGGTACTCGCAGTGCTAAATGGGCAAAACCCCGATGGAAAGAACTCAGTTGATCTGGGTCGTCAGCTTTTACCATCGGCTGTGCTCCTTCCGGGAAAATCCCCACAGCTTGGCGAGACTGCAAGAAACTGGCTGATTTCTGGAAAAATTGTTTTTTGCGCTGGCCGGGTGCATCAAGAGGAAAAGCCCCCATCATCGAAATCATCTCGCGCATCACAGGCACTTGGCTCATATAGTGGTGGCAGGCGAACCGTACCGAGCGATCCATTGCGGCCATCAGTAGGGGCGCATCGAGAAAACTGCGGTGATTACTCACGACAATCACTCTTTTTGAAGTTGGAATTCTTTCAGGGTAGCGAATGGAAGTGTCAGTACCGAAAGTGCGCAGCAAATTATGAGAAAGATGTAGAGGGGGATCAAAGAACATTATGCTCGGCTGTTGTTGAGTTGGTCGCTTGGGATGGGTGTAATGAAGAGCTTTTATTCTTGCTAAGAGGGAGTCATAAAACCTTTTCTAAGGGCAGTATTAAAATGTCGTTCACCCTTGTAAATGAGTCGTGCAACCAAGTTACAACTAGATATCTGCTTATATCTGCTTACCTTTGAGTTGTAGACAAATAAGCAAAACGAAGGGGATGAGAATGTACAACTTTAGGTTTTGTTAAGATTTGCCAATAAACATTATAAAGAATTCATTTAGTAAATTAAATGATCCACTCTCCCAATAACGACTAGTTTTTCGCGGTTTGGACTAGTCATATAGATAGATTTCGAAAATTAATTTATCTAAAGGCAAGGCTATAGATTGTGAGGCGATCGCCATTGAGCTGATGGCGTAAGAAAAGATAATTGCGAAAAATAAATTGATCTCGGTTCTCGTGACTGTTGCTACTTGATCCTTCTTTG
>CAZXBK010000327.1:0-2478 GCA_964638765.1 uncultured Synechococcus sp.
TACACTCTATCCCTCGGCTCCAACGTCCTATTTATTATTCCCGGCTCCCGCGCTCCAACGTCCTATTTTTTATTATAGTCGTCCGCTGGGCAGCGCGGGAGCCGGGAATAATAAATAGGACGTTGGAGCCGAGGGATTCAAATTCTTCTGCGGCAAGTTTTTGTGCCCCTTGCCCTAAGCCCACCATCGCAATGACCGATGCGTTACCGATAATGATGCCGAGCATAGTTAAGCTACTCCGCATTTTATTGGTACGCAGGGTGGCGATCGCCATCTGTAGATGTTCTAAAACGTGTAATCCCATCGGCAATTTCGGCGTAAATGTCAGACCTTTCTAAGGTAATCAAAAACTCAAGGAGTTGGCAGCATTAATGATTTGTGAGGCTGTTGTATTGTTCCTTGGTAATACGTCCGGTATCAAACAGCGTTTCCGTAATTTCAGAAATAGTCAGCACCGAATAGGCATTATAGCCCTGAGCTTTAAGACGATCTTTCACGCCGCCTTCATGGTCAATGAGTACCACCATATCTTTAACCACTAAACCTGCTGACTCTAGTTTGTGAGCGCCCTCAACAATACTTTTGCCACTAATTAAAATGTCATCAATCACGGCGATCGTTTCACCTTTCTCAAAATGACCTTCGATCAACCGACGAGTACCGTGGGCTTTTACTTCCTTACGCGGGAAAATCATTGGCGTTTTGAGCTTGAGTGCGAGACCAGTGGCAGTGGGCAAAGAGCCGTAGGGAATCCCTGCAATACGGTCAAAATCGAGTTTTTCCACAATCTCCGCATAGGCCTTCAGCACTTCGCTAAATACCTGCGGGTTGGAAATGATTTTCCGGAGGTCGATGTAATAGGAAAAGGTTGCGCCGGACGCTTGCACATATTCACCAAATATCAAACAGCCCAAGTCAAAAAGCTGCAAAATAAGTTTTTCTTGGGGGTGACGATTGGGAAATTTCAGTTCAGTTTCCCAAAGGGCACAGCTCGCTTGGTCAGGAATGAGCGGCGTGCGAATCGATTCAATTTTTTGGCGTAAACCATTAACGGCTTTTGTACAGTCAGTCGCACCGAGAAAATCGTTGGGTACTGGAATGAGTAATCCTGAACCGTTAGCGTTTAAACCAGCTTGCAAAATATCTTCGAGAGGATGATTGTCTTGCCAAATACTCCGCGCTAAAATCCACCGCTCTGGAGAAACTTTTCTCACCCGTGCAAAGGTTTCTGGGCGATCGCCACCAATTTCGAGGGCAACTTGTTCCGGTGTGCCCCACTGTTTCGTTTCGGCGACGAGGTGTAGATAAAAGGGCGTTTCGAGATCGGGATAGGCTTGGATACTGAGCGCACCGGGATTTGACGTGCGACATTGCAAAAAAACAGCTTTGTCGGGATGAAGCAAAAACGGCGCAATATGATCCTGACCGGGATAAGGACTAAGGGTTACGGCATCCACACCCCAATCCTGAAAAATAGTGCGCGCAAAAATCGTGCCAGTATTTAAATCTGCATGTTTTGCATCGAGGATAACAGGCAGTTCGGCAGGAATTTCCTTCAAAACCCTGTTCAATAACTTCAGCCCTGCTGCCCCAAAGGCTTGGTAAAAACCAAGGGTCGGTTTATATGCACAAACAAGATCTGAGGTTTGTTCAATAATTCCAAGCAACCACTTTTCTAGATCTAAAAGTAAATCCCCACTATCGAATTCTCGGGGCAACATCTCTGGGTTCGGATCAAGTCCAGCGATGAGAATTGTCTGGTTGCGGGCGATCGCCGCCGTGAGTTTGTCGTTAAACTGCGAATACTTTAGCTCCAATCTTGAAGATCCTCCCCTTGGCGCAAATGGCTATAGGCGCGCCCAGAACCATGAATTTCACGGGTTTTCACAAACAGTGTTTCTTCGGTCAAACCCCATTGTTGAAATAGCAATTTGATATCCTGCTGAATTTCCCGTGCCCCCGGAAAACCTTTATAGCGGATATGTAGCCGTGCTAATTCAACGAGATGATGTTCTGTCGGACTACCCTTCAAAAGTTGATCGATAATCAGGCGATCGCGATTTGCTTGGGGATGGACTTGATCTTGGGGCATGGAATTGACAACTTACTGCGTTAAACCATGTTTAAGAGCATAACGCACAAGCTCGGTACGGCTATTGGTACCCGTTTTGCCGAAGAGACGACTCACGTATTTCTCGACGTTACGGACGCTAGTTTCGAGCTGTTTGGCGATTTCTTTGTTCATCAAACCTTGGGCGACGAGATCTAAAACGCTCTGTTCGCGAGGAGTGAGATCAATTTTTAGGGGAGGAGGCGTTGTGACAAGTTGGTTTTGCTGGCCGAGGAACTGCTTAATTTCTTTTAGATCCTGGGCAATACCGTCAAGGTTCGCATCACCACCCTCTTTGTTCTCGACGATCGCCTCTTCTTTTTCGAGGAGATTTTTAACAATTGCCTCTAGCTCTTCCGGCTCAAAGG
>CAZXBK010000328.1:0-1657 GCA_964638765.1 uncultured Synechococcus sp.
AGATGATGTTGTTGCCGTACATCAGGGAGCCAGCGACGGGCTCACGGATGCCGTCGATGTCAACAGGGGGCGCAGCGATGAATGCAATGGTGAAGCAAACAGTTGCAGTGATCAGAGTGGGGATCATTAGCGTACCGAACCAACCCACATAGAGGCGGTTTTCAGTGCTGGTCACCCACTGACAGTAGCGCTCCCACATCCCCACTTTGTCGCGGGTTTGAAGAGTAGAGGTCATAGTGATGATTGCCAAATATATACGACAAAAAATCAACGAGTCGTTGTGAAAAACAACGGCCCATCTGTTGCTTATCGTAAAGATTCATATTGGGCTTTGCCCCAGACCACATAAAAATCTTCGTTTTCCGATACGTTCTGTAATTTTTGCGGTCAGATGATTTTCTTTTGCAGAGGATTGAAATGCGCAAAGGGCCTTGGAGCAAGCGTTAGCCAGGAGGCCACTGGAGCGATCGCCCACCCAACAAATGCATATGTAAATGAAACACTGTTTGCCCCCCATTAGTGCCCGTGTTGATCACCACTCGATAGCCATCTTCGGCAATGCCCAACTGTTCTGCCAGAGACTTGAGCGTCAGCATCATGTGCCCCAACAGTTCTTTGTCATCGCTGGTGACATCGGCCAACTTGGGAATCGGCTTTTTGGGAATGAGCAGCACATGGGTCGGGGCCTGGGGCGTAATATCGCGAAATGCCAGACAGAGGTCGTCTTCGTACACAATGTCAGCGGGAATCTCGCGGCGAACGATCTTGCCAAAAATCGTATCTTCACTCATGGGGGCGTCCATAGCACATGACAAAACCTTTACAATCTTAAAGTGTAAGCACCCATGAGGATATACAATTTCACCCTAACCGTATCACCTTTTTTTAGTGATTTACAGTTAAGGGAAACCCCCTCTACGCGTTGGCGCGGACACTGACACATCTCGATGGAAGAGAGTATCTAAATCAGACACAAAGCATGCAGCTCTTCTTTAGATATCTATACAAAAATCCTTTCTAGATTGCAAAGGGCAGTAGTTGACTCTTGCTCAATAAAAGAATCAGGCCTTTCATACAAGTTAAATATTTTTTCAATTCTTTCGAGCGAAATCTCGTCCATGAACTCAGTGGTTCTCTCTTCAACTAATAAAGATGTCTTTTTGATATATGCCTTGATTTTCGGAGGGGTGCCATTAATGCCTATGTTAGGAATTCCTAAGATGTCAGCCAAAATAATAGAGTGCAATCGATTCCCTATATGAAAGTCCATTTTACTCATGACAGCCAAAAAATCCTCCGGCTTCTCCCAGGCATGAATCTTGTAATTTGCCTCGGGCAAAAACCTTGCAAGCCTTTCATGAAAATCATTGTCGTTTGCTTCGTTGCCTAAGCAGCACGGAAGCATATGCACGACAGTGTTATATCTTTCTATCAGTTCAAGCAAAGGTTGCGCGTAGAATTCTGCTCTTCCTTCACCCCACCAATGCTTCCCAGAAAAAGATATATTCTCAATAGAAGAGTTTCGATCCTTTTTCAAGAAGTCATTATATTGACTTAGTGATAAGAAAGCGAGATCACCTCCAACAGACGCATCTCCAGTGAAGTTCATGCCATTTTGGATAGTATCATAGGAGTCTTGATCTCGAAGGTAAATACA
>CAZXBK010000328.1:1669-2449 GCA_964638765.1 uncultured Synechococcus sp.
TCTTCAAATAGTTTCTTCGCAGACTTTTCCACATCAATGCGCGAGCCTTCAAGGCCGATGCCTAGAAAGCCAAACTTTTTTCTTGATAGGCTAGAAACCTTTCTGGCATTAATTAAACTCTTAGGCTTGCTATCAATTTGTAGGGTTCCACCACCCCACGCAATGAAATCATTTTGAAGTATTAAAATTAGACGCTTTAATCTAGTGATTTTTCCTGAGGCATAGAATTTTAAATTTTCCCCCTTTAAATATGAGCTATAGTGGTCTTCTTGGCATATAAAAGATGCATCTATGTGGCGAGAATTGAAGTAGTTTGCCAAACTCTTTACAAATAAATCATCTCCGATATTTCTATAGCCGTAATAGCCTAGGAGTAAAGCTTTCATCTTAGTTTTCTGCTATATCTTCAAGAAGACTAATAACGCATATTTTGTGTATGCTCTCCTGGATTATGCCCACAAAGCTATTAATGTAAACATAGAATGCCTCTTTTGTGGCTTGTGATAGAAAAAGCTTGATGAGATACCAGCTTTACATGACAGAACACAGAACTTGGTGATGGAAGTATTGGCTCTCCTTGACTTGGCGTGGAACGAGGTTAGATGGGTTCCTGAGACCTTGATTCTATGTCTTAGCGCAGGGCAGCCTCACGTAAGAAATGGGAGAGCCGAAGTATTGATATAGAAGGATTTTAGTGTTCTAGGACATCCTGAACGGCATGGCTTGTTGCAATATTATGCAAAACTTACATGACATCTCTTGAATTCAGTGTTCTTCATG
>CAZXBK010000329.1:0-2409 GCA_964638765.1 uncultured Synechococcus sp.
GGATTGGCACTAGCCAGGGACTGGCGTGGACGAGCATGACTTCTGGCCAAGTCGGTACCCATTTTGCTTTCGTTGGGCCGCAACCTCAATAAGTCAGATCGGGATTTGGAAATAAATGACTGACCAATAGATTGGGCGCACGGCGTGCGCCCCTACGTTCAGACCCTCGTAAAGGTATGGGAAATTATTTAATCGCAGATCCCTAACCCGAATAGTACAGCGAGCGGTATTTACTTACTCTTTACCGTGGCTTTAAAAAACTGGTCGGTTTATAAAATTTCAGTGAAGATAAGGCTTGGTGTTTTTTTTTAACTCATGCTCGATGTAAAGTAAGCCCATGTTCTAGCATTTTTACATCTACCAGTAAGTACCTGGACATTAAAGATTACACGGCACAGCTTTGTATGGTGGTAGTTTCGGCCCCAAATCTGTGAATTAATTTTGTCCAACTACTTACGATTAGTTACTTTTATGAGTAGGAGCGATCCGTGATGAAATTCCGTAATCAGTTGTTTAGCCTCATCGGCAGTGCTGCCATTGCTTCCACTGTCGCCGGAGCAGCCGAAGCAGCCTCCCTCGGCGGTGTTGGTTCGTTTGACGATGGAACCACCGAATGGACCACGCAATTGGTCACTACCGACGAAGGTACCACCTTAGAATTTCTGTCTTTGGCAGCCACGGTGGGCCAATCTTTCGGTTCCAATCCTTATGCTCTCGCAGGATGGCGGTTTGCAAGTAGCGAGGACGTGCAGGAATTGTGGGACGGGTTTGGCTTCGGAGGCGAGATGGGAGATACCACTACCGGTAGCGAAATCATCAGTGAAGAGACTCTTCAGCGTTGGTTTAGCTCAATGGGGCAAACGGATCCGAGGGTAAGCCTTGGCTTTTATGGCGAGATTGAAGAATGCGGTTTTCAGCCGCCATTTGACTCGTTCCAGTGTATGGCTGGCGTTTCACGCAGCTTATCATTGGGGCCAGTCTCGCAAGACCAAAGAAGCGGACAAACCATGAATGCCATCATAGGGAATTATCTAGTGCGCGATGGGGAATCAACCCCGGCCAGCACCCCCGAACCAGGGCTTGCCCTGGGGGCGGCAGTGGCTCTAGGTCTAGGTGCGGTGGCCCGTCGTCGCAAGTTAGCACAATCTGAGTAATGCTTAGGCAAACATCGTTGCCGCTCCATTCGCTGTAATGAAGTGCTGAGAAGCCTTTGAGCCAAACCATAAAACGAATCCCCTCGCTAGACAGTAGCGGGGGATTTTTGCATGGAGGGAATGTGGGAAGTATCGGCTGCTTTATCGTAGAAGCAGGCAGCACTTCATCAAATCTTCATTGCTGCTTCACTGAAACAGTATCTACAGCGAGGAGGAGCCGCTTAGGATGCCAGTTTCTTCGCGAGATGATGTTCATCCAGGGCGCGTCGTAGCATCATTTTGATCGCAGCTTGACGGCTAATATTGAGTTCGCTAGCCATCCGATCGAGTTCATCTAGCATGGAGCTTGGAATATCGAGGCTGGTCGTAACAAGATCCTGTCGTCTTCGCGAAGTCATAGGATGAGAGCTGCCAGCTTTTGCTGTCGTAGCGTCAAAATAGAAATCGATGACTTCTTCGCCTGCCTTAACTTTTTTCTCAAGTTCTTCGATTGAAATATTGCTCATAAATTTGGCGCTCTCGTCTGGTACTTTCCCAACAAGTAATTAACCAGATGTATTCCCCTTCATCATCATAAAGAATCTCGTAAATTGCTGATAATAAGGACGTTTCCCAAATAACCAATTGCAATAAACTGTTCCGGATCGTCTCGTTTAACGAGTTCTACGTATTCACCAGCCAGGACTACAGAGACTTCTTCAAGGGAATATCCTCGGTTCTGCTTCAAACGTTGACTTTTCTCGTTATTCCAGTCAAATCGCATACTTGCTTAACCATTGCTCGCATTCTGAAATCAGCAGTCAGCTTGGATATAGGTTGCCACTTATTTGTACCCCTTATGAGTTTATGGCCCTCGATCTCCTTGGAGAGTAAAGATGTATACAGATCCTATTTTAGAAGAGATTCATAAGTACAGGGAAGAGTACGCAAGATCCTTTCACTACAACGTAAAAGCAATCTTTCAGGATTTACAACAGAAGCAGGTTGCTAGCGGACATAAATTTGTTAGGCTCCCGATCCGGCGTCTTCCTAACCTAGTGAAGCCATCGATCTAAATCCGATTCAATCTTGAAGATAACCCTGCGCTCTATCTACCGCTGAAAGAAGAATTAAAAGTGATAAGCTAACAGATGCACTTTTAAAGAGTTCGGGATAGGGTTCGTAATGATTGGAGCAATCCAGGATCCGCTAATTCTAAGGGCGGCGCGCGGCGAAGCAGTAGAAAGACCGCCCGTTTGGATGATGCGGCAAGCAG
>CAZXBK010000330.1:0-2389 GCA_964638765.1 uncultured Synechococcus sp.
CTTCGATCACGTCAGCAATGGTAGGCTGATCTTCAGCTTGTGCGGGTACCTGCCCCATCAAAAAAACACTGAACACTGCGATTGAACGCCAAATAGTTAACGTACTGCGACCTCGCATACTCCTCCAAACTCAAGCCTGAATTAACCCACCCATCAGGTGGATGCGCTGGCTTATATTGGGCTGACGATTGCAGGATTGCAAAGTGGCAGACAGTTAATACGAATCCTTTTCATGTTAGATTGTTGCCCAGCATGTCCGTCTTCGAGTATGTCCTCACCTTAATCACAGTTGTTATCGGTCTCGGCCTAACCCGGAACCTTAACGCTATCGCAGCGTTGAGGTTTCAAGAACGTCGTAAACACGAAGTCGTCGATTTAGCTTGGCTCCTGTCAATCATTATCCTTCAGATCGATTACTGGTTCTCTATGTGGAACGAAAGTAGCCAGGCAACTTGGGAATTGTGGTATCTGGTTTATGCATTTGCTCTTGCTGCAAATTTGTTCTTGATTGGAGCCTATTTCGCTCAAGCTTCCTCGATGCGCGGTGACGAACGTTGGCAGAGAATTAGATTCGGCGTGGGGATGCTTGTTGTTTACTTCACTGCCTCTGTAGTCGGAGCGATGTTGTTATGGGGCAGAGATTTCGGTCTGGGTTTCTTCATCCCGTATGCGATTCTAGTGCCGATTTTCTTCACGAAAAATCACCCGCGTCTGTTTGAAGTTGGAACTTGTACGTTCTTTGCTTTCAGCATCTTTGTACTTGGTTTCGTGGGACCCACATCAATTGCTTGATTAGAGGAATGCCACTATGGGTTGCTAAGTTGATCTTTCAACCCAAAGAAGAACGACAACTAACGCAGCAAGGAAGGCGGCTAGTTTTCACTTCAACTGTCAAGCACCTTCTCATAACAATCGTCTGAAAGTAGTCGAAGCGCAGCTATTCGTTTTGCTCGCTTGCAACCTCCCCCTGCCGAGCGATTTCCTCTGCACGTTTCATTATGACAGCGGTAGGATCTGTCACCATCGCCCTGAATGCTAGCTCCCGCATAAGCTCAATAGCCGAGAAGGTAACCGCGTCTGGAGGGATAGAATCGAGTAATTGGTCAAGCCACGCAACACCATAGGCACAGCTAAACAAGTGATAGTTAATACCTACAAAACCCATGGCATCGATGTTGTCATCCGTACCATAGAACCCCGAATTTGATAATAGGCTTGCTCGATTGAGTTGCCTAATAATCACAAGGTATAGGTGATTCGCAATAAAATAGTCGTTGCGCGTCGCCTTTTCCGGTTCGGTCATCACGCGCAGCATAGCTTGGTTTGGCGTTTCTCCTACCAGCGCCAAATCGCGTGTTACAGTCGATTCCAGATTGTCGCTGAACAACTCCGCTCCCGTAATTGCGTTAGATTGAACGATTTGGACAGAAACGAGAATGAGCCCCGCAAGAATTCCCACATTTGCACCAATCTGAAGCCAAGAACCCACTTTACTCGATTCCACATCCCCTCCTAGGGCAACCAGTTACGGAACCTATGCTACAGAAAAATTACCTGGAGAAAGGATGGATGAATTGAGACGCTTGGGAGCTACTTGAATCGACCTTCATTTGATACCTTGTGGAAAGGAGCCTGTTACCATCTCTTCTATCCTGCGCTTGTGCGACGTTCGTAGGTCCGGACCCAATTCAGCAATCCTTGCGTCCACCGCTTCCGTAAACTCTGGCGTCAGAAGTTTTAGAATTTGATGTCGACTCTGCCACCACCGCAAGGCCGTCTCATTTCCAAGGTATTGATCTACAAAGGCCGGAGCTTCAAAACTTACGTCAAACGAACCTATGCCGCGGTCAGCCTGAAGCTGTTCGCGTAACTCGTCCGAAAAGACGCGCATCAGATAGGTATCTACGAGGCTAAGTTCAATTTCAGAGAGGTCACTGGCGTTTGCACGCGCACGGGCCCAAGCATCGGGTAGTGATTCTGCAAGAGCGACGTCTTGTGCGGCAGAAGTGGAATTAAACTCCGCATTAGTTTGTTCGGCGTCCGCGAACAGCTCTGCCTGCTGTAGCTGCAATGCAACCAGTACCAGTCCAGCAACAATTCCAATGTTGGCAAACAACGAAAGCCATTGATTCAACTTGTCCAAAGAACATTCCCAAATCGGATCTTGCTTCACAGACTACCACTTTCTACGGCGGCACCGTGTCGATCTAAGAACCATAGATGGTTATTGAATGTCCGTCTTCAAACCGGCCTAGTTTTCCGTATCTGAACGAAGATTGAAATTCCGGAACGTCGCCTGTGGGCCGTTAGCAGACGGTCGATAACTTCCTTTTCCGACCCAATGTATGGACGCCTCCCACCTAGCGAGGCTAGGTTAAGTGTTACCACA
>CAZXBK010000331.1:0-2357 GCA_964638765.1 uncultured Synechococcus sp.
AAACATGAGTCATCGTACCTTGCAGGTGAACTCAAAATAGTGAAAGATTATTATAAAAGAGAAGGAAGAGCGAGATAAGGCCGATGAGTCATCCGCTTGAAAAAGCCGTTCGGGATGTAAAGTCCTCGCTCTTCCAAAAGAGATCGGACAGTTCAGTTGGGCTTTGACCCCGTGTCACGATGATGATCTATCACTTATTACCACTACAATGATGAGCACCTGTCATTCACATGTTTATGGAATTGATGTAAGTAAAGATGAGTTGGAGATTTGCTTAATCAATCAAAGCAAACGAAGCTTTGTACAAATCCCCAACACAAAGAAGGCTATCCTTTGCTGGCTAAAAGAGTTGGATAAAAAGCGCAGCTATTGTGTCTTAGAATATACGGGCACCTATAGTTCTCAGCTATTACACTTGCTAGGCCGTCAAGCTATTGAGGTGAGTGTGGTCAATCCCAATCAAAGTAGCCATTTCATTAAGGCTCTAGGTATTGTAAATAAGAATGACAAGAATGCGGCTGAGGCTTTGGCTTTGATGGGAAGCTCCTTGGACTTACCTTGGTATGTCATGGAACCAAGCTCAAGACAAAAGCGTAAACAAGTGCTCAGCTCGCTCAGTGCCTTAAAAAAACAACGGCAAATGTTGAAAAACCAACTGCATGCCCTAAGTTTTCAAGCCATCGTCAACTCTGCAGTAAAACAGGCCTTCGAAACCACCTTACAAACAGTAAGTGAACAAATTCAGTTGCTGGAAGAAGAACTCGACAGCCTATCGGACGAGGAACATGAAAAGCAACTGAACAAGATCACATCAGTGGTTGGTATCGGTCCTAAAACGGCTCAGGCCTTACTCACTGCTACAGGAGGCTTGGAGCAGTTTGAACATGATCGCCAATTAGCTAAATTTATTGGCATTGTACCCTTATCTCATGATTCTGGGTCTTCGGTCCGATATCGAGGCCCCATTACCAAAAAGGGAAATGCAGAACTGCGAGCGTGTCTGTATATGGCAGCCAGGAGTGCAAGAAGGTTTAATCTGGCTTGTAAGGAACTCTATGAACGCCTGCGCTCAAGAGGGAAATGTCATCGACAAGCTATGGTTGCAGTAATGAATAAACTTGTCCGGCAGGTATTTGCCGTGGTCAAGCACGATCGAATATTTGATAACCAATACTACTTGAAATATAAATCCGCATAATTTTTTCACTGTTTTGCTTGCATTTAAACACAGTTCATCCCGAATTTAGGACGAAGAGAAAAAAGAGGCAGTGAAAGATGGCCATGCGAAGTCTGTAGAGCGGTATCGAAGCATTTCGATACCGCTCTCCTGTTCTATGAGCCCATTGTCTGAAGAAAAGTCCTACCCATGCCCTCCAATTCTGGAGGAGTTGTAGCAAGAAATCGTAAACCAATGCGACAATAGCTAAGAGTTTCAATCGACTTTCCCAGAACCATACTCTAGGAGATTCCATGGCGAGCTCAGATTTACCAAACCGGAAACTTTGTTCTACCTCCCAACGATGCATATAAGAAAAGACGATTTCCCAAGCTTGGGCTGGCTTTTGAATATCCAGAGAAGTAAGGATGTACATGGGACTATTAAAGTGATGTTTATCTCGGGCGATAATCAGCACCAATTGATAGTCAGGATGATCCAAATGCGTGACTGGTGCCCAGGCCACACTAATACGTTTACTTTTCTTTCGGTTCTTATCCCTTACGGTACGATATTGTCTTGGGCGAAAGGATCGGGCCAGGCGATGGGTTTGTTTCTGTCCTTTTTCAGGATGTAGCAGTAAATGATTTTTCTTCCAACGGATAATAAAGTCTTGCTCAAAATGAAATAACCATTCCAGCATGGTGGTGGTGGCATATCCACGATCCAGCACATGAGTAACCGTGCGCCCCAATTGCTGATGCACCTGACGCAATAGTCGATACACAATATTGGAGCCATGCTCTTTGAACTTACCACGAGTGGTCCACCAACTCATCTGGCATACGCTAGGAATACCGCCTAAATGAGATAACATCACGGCGGTCCATTGAAAACCAGGCACACAGATTCGGCTGGCGGGAGGTCGGTAAAACCCTCGCTTGATCTTAGTCAGTCGTTTGCCTTTGCTACTCCATACACTACATAGGCCTTGAATAAACCAACTCTCTGGTTTTTCCAATCGACTGTCATCCCATAGCAGTAATGGCCGTATTCCCTTTTGCTTTAAGTCGGCCACACGTTCTGAGGTTCTGTCAAACAAAAACTGATCGATCAATTTAGAGCTCCATTTTTTGCTTCGCAAAAGATTACTAATGCGTTTGGTGCCAGCAGGAGCATGGGCAAAACCACAGATGTAGCC
>CAZXBK010000332.1:0-2338 GCA_964638765.1 uncultured Synechococcus sp.
AAATAACCGCATTAGACACCAGAGTATTGTATTTGATAATTTTCTCCTGCTCTTCCGGGTCATTATTGGCAATAATTCCATCACCACCAAAACAAAACCATTTGGAAAAGCCATTGTAAGATTCAACTTTATTGGTAGCTGCCTGTATTTGTCTTCTTAGTTTGGCATCAGAAATATATTCCAACAGAAAAACCGTTCTCACTACCCGTCCCAATTCTCTAAAAGCCTTATACAAGCGATTCTTTCGACTGTAGTTTCCTAATTTTCTTAATAGAACAGAAGAAGAAAATTTCCCTGTCGAAATGGATAAGACCACTCGAAACAAATCCTGCCAATGGGTTTTGATTAACTTCCAATTAATCGAATCAGAGAAGAGAGAATCGATATGTTGATAAACTGTGTTCTTGTCAGAGCGATAAAAAGTTAAATCTTTCCAGTTACGAATACGAGGCATTAATTTAATGCCCAACAAATGAGATAGAGCAAATACGGGAGTTGATTGTCCTTGAGTATCCGCATGAAGAATCTTTGGCTGAATCAAAGAAGAATTTTTTAGCAAACCATCAATGATATAAACCGCCTCCCAAGTACCACAAGGAATAAAATGAGAAAACAATGCTATATAACTATCAGCCACATGATGATAGGCAATTCCGCCATAACCACCATAGCGAATATGATATTCCGACAATAAATTTTGCTCGTATAGGTCGTATTTTGTTCCATCGGCAGCCGCAGACATCCCCTTACCCCAGAAGGTGGGTAATTCCAGAACGTGATAACGATTGAGAACATCTACTAGAGCAGCATTGAGCTTACTTAAGTTGATATGTCTGTGATTGACAAAAGATAATTCGTGAGCAGTTGCTAAACCTCTCATATGACGGGCAGCTTGATATGGGCCAAGATTACAACCATAGGTAAACAGAGTTAATAAATAACGTTCCGTTGCTCTTTGTAATTTGGGATCTGAACCTGATAGTGGTCCGAAGTGGCGCGTGAAATTTGTCCAGTAATCAACGTTTTTGAGGATATCAATTAGATTCCGCTCTGGCATTTTCTCTTCAATCAAGGACTCCAAAGCTTTGAGACTGGCATTGTCTGCTTTTTTTTGGAAACGCTTTAAAACCGGTTCTCCTTCTTCGCTGATGATTATCTGACTATTGTGAGGATACGCATCATCAAACTGTTTGGCAGTCTCATCTAGCCAATATTTTAAATGTCTGACGAAATCATCACCGTTGTTGGGCAAGCCTAAATTATCACAGTATTCATCGAGGAGAGGTAAACAATCCGACCAAGGCAATAACTGTTCTCGATAGTCGGCATAATCTTGACTGCCTGCTACACAAATATCTCCTGACTTTAATTCAGAAGCTAGATAGGAAAAGACACAGACCTCAAAATGTCGTCGGGATATTTTATCTTTCTGACTCGACATCACAAACTTTTGCCATTCCAACGAAGCAAAAGAAAGATCGATCTCTCCACTAAGCCAATTACCACGCCGATGAGAGTTATCTTTCAAGAATTGAATCGCTTTAATTAACGACAAGTTAGTACTTGTAGAGTCTAGTTGGAGAGCATTAATCAAACGAAAAAAAGCACTACGATGACTTTTATAGAATTGCCATAGTAAAGGAGAATGGTTGTTACCCCGATAGGCATTAATAGCATCGCATTCTGATAGTAAATGGTCTACTCCGCCCCCTGCTTGTAAAATCTGTTTGACTTGTGACCATTGAGCTTCGGGAGATTCATCAGTAAAAAATGGTAGAACATTAGCAAAAACTCCCACCACAGTTTCGACTCTCTCTTGAAGTTGTTGGCGAATTAATTCTAGTTTTTCTTTGGCTTTATTATGTATTTTCTTCATTTGCTTGAGAAACATCGTTACTAGATAGTCTCTGGTGTTGACTCCATTGGTATAGATCAAACAAAGTAATAAAGTGGCTCGTTTAGGCTGGGTAATTTTTTTGATTTCCGAAGCATCTAGAGATTTAGCTTCTGCTGCCCAATGCTGAATTTTTGAGGGATTAATTTTTTCTAGGTAGGGGGAAATATCTCCTAAAGTTTCTAACCAGGTTAGATGTACCAGTAAATCGTTGAGATGATTACGAGTTGATTTTTTGGGTAGTTTTTTCAGGTCACTATAAGAACTTCGTTGATGAATGGGATGATTCTCTAAAAGGCGATCGAGATGACTAAGGTATTCAGCATCAAGCTGAGTTATTACTTGAGAAAAAAGCTGATGATTAACTCTGGTTCTGATACCGCATACCAAGCGGTTCAAGCTATTAAATCCTGGCAATTCGTAGCGGTCTTTAATCAAGATTTC
>CAZXBK010000333.1:0-2283 GCA_964638765.1 uncultured Synechococcus sp.
CATTTCCCCTCAAAATGGCAGCACAGTGTCCAGTCCTTTCACCATTCAATTTGGCTTGTCGGGCATGGGAGTTGCCCCTGCTGGCACTGATCGCCCCAAAACTGGACATCACCATTTATTGGTGGATTTAGAAACCTTACCCGAACTTGATCAGGCGTTATCCGCAACGGAGCAAATCAAGCATTTTGGTGGTGGTCAAACTGAAGCAACCCTCGAACTAGCTACCGGAGAACATACCCTCCAATTAGTACTCGGCAACTATGCTCACGTTCCCCATAATCCTCCTGTGCTGTCTGAGCCAATTACCATTACTGTTCAGTAACAGCCCACTCTGCACTGTGATGTCTAATGGGGGCGATCTCGCCAGACTGATGAAATCGACAATTACAATGGGAACGGTAAGGCATCAGACAAAAGACTATGGTTGTTGCGTTTAATCCATCCACTACGAATACTTGGCAAGCAGCCCAATGGGATGATTACTTGGCTCAGCGCGATCGCCCCTTCGATGAGTTCCAGCGCACCAAGCTTTATTTTTATCAGCAGCATCTATATCTAGAAATGGGCAAAGAAGGCATTAACCACGCCACGGTCAGCGATTTATTCACCATGCTTTTTTTTGTGGTGTCGGGTTTTATCGATGTTGATTTGCGATCATTTGGACGCTGTTTGCTCGAAAAACCTTCTACAAAAGAAGCTGCTTCTCCCGATTTGATTTTGTTCTTGGGTGATGATTATCCAAAATGGCAACAAGGCGAAAGACGCTATCTAAATCTTGATCAATGTCGTGTACCGGATTTAGTCGGAGAAATTTCCGACACCACTATTTTTCATGATCTCGACCAAAAAAAGGAATTATACGCCGCCTTAGAAATTCCAGAATACTGGGTCATTGATGTCCAAGCACAACGAGTTTTTCTCTTAGTTTTAAATGACCGAGGCCGTTACGAACCCAGCGAAACTTCTCAAGCTCTACCAAGAATCAATACCACTCTCTTAAAATCTGCACTAGAGCGTTTGGATGAAGATGGTAATGCCCAAGTTGCTCATTGGTTGGCAACACAGCTTTCATAATTAGTTGAGTTTTGGGAGGAGGCGATCGCCTACGGTTTTAAAGTGAACCCAATCACTTAAGAATCTATCTATAAGTTAATTGGCATCATAGAAAAATTATTGCAAACTGTATATGTTGGCTTGAAAGACTAAAAATGTAGAGAGTTTTCAATGGGGAGACCTAAAAAAGAATTCCACGAGTACCTGACTAATGCTTCTAACTCTCACATTAGCCACGAAGAATATTTGAAGGCTCCTGCCATTGCATTTCTGAAATATACAGTAGAGGCCAAAAGCTCGATAGATTTATGCATAAGGTATTTCCCAAAAAAACAAGATGGAAAGTATACGCAAGATAGTTTTGATAGCTTACAGCACCTTTTGACAGCTTCATTACCAACAATAATGGGACATTTTGAAACATATCAACGATATCTTTTTGCTGGTATGTTTGATATGTCTGTATTAATTGATGGTTTTGATCCAGAATACTTTCTTAAGTCACTTAAGAAGAAAACTGATATTGATATAGACTGGGTTCGTCTTTCTGCTCACAGGGGTATTGGAGCGACATCCATTGGAACTTTACTTGCCGATTCGATGAGCGGTTGGCATAATCCTACAAAAGTTAATTCGTACTTCAACACTTACAACCTGCAATATACGGCCTTTGATAATGACTCTCAAGAAAAATTAAACACTCTTTGGCAGTTACGGCATTCCATAGTTCATACAGGTGGTACCTTATCTCGTGCAGATGCTCAAAAAGTCAATTCACTAAGATCCTATGGTGAAACACAGATCGCATTTGAAAAGCATTTTATATTTGAAGTTGCAAGAAAGTTACATCCCATTATTAAACAAGCAACTGAAGGCCTCGGAAATGCTTATAAGCAGAAATTACTGCCAGATCTTGAACAAGCTCAACTTGATCAAGTAGATAATTTTTTCAAAGTAAAATCCAGCGTTGCGTCATGGCTACGTCAGTAATGATATGGCTTTCACGAAAAAAGGATCACCAGTATGGCAATCCTCAAAAGTAGTAAACATTTTTAGTTTTGGATTAGGAGTTACCCAAACGTAAAACCTAGGGTGCAAGGGCATTACCGCGGAGAAGGCTACCAATTGTCTTCGCTGTAATCTTCATTTGCTTAAGAGGATTTGCAGGAACAACTGTCTTGTAGAGGTAGCTATCAAAAGTTAGCTCTTGAACATCGATGTCTGCACACA
>CAZXBK010000334.1:0-2240 GCA_964638765.1 uncultured Synechococcus sp.
CGATCTGATCACCCACACCATGCCCCTCGAACAAATTAATGAAGCCTTCGACCTAATGCACAAAGGCGAATCTATCCGGAGTGTAGTGACCTTTTAGAGGATCAAAATAGATCATGGGGACAATACGTGAAAAGTAGCATCGTTTCGATTCGTCGCGTATTGACGGAACATCAATTCCGATTCTCCAAGACCAACCATTATTGCGGAGCACCACAATGGCAAAGCTAGTCCTAAACAAAGAAATTCTCTGTTTTGGTGGTCGGGTGCGCTACTACAGTCACCAGTCGATCGCCTGCCGTGGGGAGATGAATTTCACCGTATTTATGCCGCCCCAAACGAAAAGTGAAGCTGTGCCAGTCCTGTATTATTTGTCAGGCTTAACTTGCACTGAGGAAAATTTCACTACTAAAGCTGGTGCCCAACAATACGCTGCCCAACACGGCTTGATGCTCGTTGCGCCGGATACAAGCCCCCGAAATACAGGGATTCCCGACGAGGATAAAGACTGGGATTTAGGTAGTGGGGCTGGATTTTATGTTGATGCTACCCAGAAACCTTGGTCAAAGCACTATCGCATGTATAGCTATGTCACGAAAGAATTGCCGCAGCTCATTGAAGAAAATTTTGCGGTGACCAACAAGCGGGGTATTTTTGGTCATTCGATGGGTGGTCATGGGGCGTTAATCTGTGCCTTGCGAAAGCCGGATTTTTACCATTCGGTGTCGGCCTTTGCGCCAGTGGTTGCACCCATGACATGTGAGTGGGGTGAAAAGGCATTTACGGCCTACCTGGGGGAAGACAAAAAAAGTTGGCGAAAATATGACGCGACACTAATCGTGGCGAAGCGACAATTTAACGGCAAAATCTTGATCGACCAAGGTAAAGCGGATGTGTTTCTGGAAAAGCAATTGTTAACTAAAAAGTTTGCGATCGCCTGCGAAAAGGCCGAGCAACCCCTCCGTCTGCGTTACCAAGAAGGCTATGACCATAGTTACTTTTTTATTGCGACCTTTATGGCGGATCACATCGAACATCACGCTCAAAATTTACATTAAAACCTAAGCCGTCAGGTGACCTAGAGCGATAATTTCATGATCGAAAAATCATCGTCGATCTCGTTACCATGGAGGCGATCGCGGAGTATCTCTGCTAAGCCGTTAAGATTTTGTCCTTGTTCGTGCTCAGTTAATAAATCTAAAAACTGTTGCCAATTTTGTGTGGCGTTGGTGGAGCGAGCATCTTCATAAACTCCATCACTGATCAAATACAGCCGTGAATTGAAAGAAATATACTTTTGCTCTTCTTGGTAAAGCGATTCCTCCGGCGCTAATAAGCCGACGGGCACTCCTTTTGTCCGTAATAGTTGCGGTTCTTCATTGGGGCGATCGCCGAAAATAATCGCTGGTGGATGTCCTCCGCTGGCATAGGTGAGGACTCGTTCGTCAATATCAAAAACGCCATACCACATCGTAAAGTACTGCTCTTGCTGCTCAATAAATTTGCAATTACGATTTAGGTAGTCAAGAACCTCTTTCGGTTTGCCATAATCTACGCCCTGGTGACCATTGCGCGATCGCATTAAATTCAACACCGCAATCGAAGGCAGCGCCGCTTTCAAACCATGCCCTGACACATCGAGCAAATAAAATGCGAGCCGTTGATCATCGAGCCAAAAATAATCAAAACCATCACCACCCAGCTGGGAAGACGGAATAAAACAGGTATCAATCTTGACGCGAGAACGATTTAAAGGGGGAGGCAGCAGAGTTTGCACATATTGCGCAGCTTCAGAAATCTCCGACTCTAACTGACGTTTTTGGTTATAAAGATCTTCAGCAAGTTGTTGAATTCGTAAAACGGCTCGTACCCGCGCTTGCAACTCGGCAATTTCGATAGGTTTACACAAAAAATCATCAGCACCAGCATCCAAGCCCATAATCTTATCTTCGGTACTATCGAGGGCCGTCAATAGCAAACAAAAAGTACTGTGCTTAAGATCCGGATGATTTTTTATTTCTTTGCAAACATCGAGGCCACTCATGCCCGGCATCATCCAGTCGCAAATCACTAAATTTGGCTGGAGGGCGATCGCCTTTGCTAGGCCAGCTTTACCATTGCTACTTTCATGAACATCGTAGTCTTTATGAGCTAATGTCCGCTTGAGGAGGATACGAATGGCTGGGTCGTCATCAATAACGAGAATCTGAATCATAATTAAGCTAAACTACCAGCAATGACCC
>CAZXBK010000335.1:0-2239 GCA_964638765.1 uncultured Synechococcus sp.
GGAGAATTTTAATGAAAATCAACATCTCCATGAAATGAGTTTAGATAGAAGCAGTATCTCGGCCTTGCGCTCTGGTGTCTCGAGCATAGTAAGCCACCAGTACATGCCAGGCTTAACACCTTGGAAGCGTGAGTTATGCACTTCACTTCTTGCATTGAACAAAGGTGAAGTAATGCCATTTTTTAAACCAAATAAACGTAAACTGGAAATTAATAAATTTTCTATGGATAAAGTTAAGTTTGGTTGCGTTATTAATGTTTATAAATATTGGGCTAAGCTCGGCACCAAAACGGCAGCAATGCAATTTGTGGCGGAAAATATTTCTTACGGTGTAGACAGTCTCAAGAAATGGGAAAACTCCATAGCCAAAGAATTAGACCCTTGTAAAATGTTGCGCAACTCAGTAAAGCGTGGGTATCCCATAGCTATGAAAAGGGATAAATTGCTAAAAAGCCTTGTAGGAAAGAATTTACTTCCTACTGAAGTACTGAAGATAAGACAAGATTTTGAGCAACAATACGAAGTTGAAGACAGGTCTGCCTTAGTTTATTACACCTGTTTGATAGATGACTACCCTTTGAGGTATTTGGGTGCCTGGCTTAGGGAGTTAAAAGGGTAATTATAACGTTGTTATAAGTAACACGAAGTTTCTCCTCATATGTGTTTCAATAAGCATACATACAACCAATAAGGAGAATATGTATGCACATAGACACACAATCACAATCCGTTGATGCGTTCTGTCAGACGCACAGCATAAGCAAGGCATTCTTTTATAAGCTATGCAAGGAGGGGAAGGGGCCAAAGCTGATGAAAGTTGGCAAGCGTACCTTGATATCCTCTGAGGCCGCTAAAGAGTGGCGAGAGACTATGGAAGCTCAAACGTCGTGAGTTTTCTGAAACCATAAAAAAGAAAAAGGCCCAGTCAGTTCCCCTCTGAGCTGAGCCAATCTCGAACATAACCAATCCGACTAAGAAAGGAGATGCTCTATGAGTATACCCCATGAGCACACTCGTGCCAATTTTAAACCACCTGACACTGATGATATTAAGGGCAAAAATCCATTGTCTTTAAGCATAAAACAACTTTCCAGCGCTGGACATGAACCTATGCCCATCGGGAAAGTCATTCGAAAAAAGTGCCTAGATTGCTGCAATTATCAGCTAGCAGAGGTTAGGAAGTGTGTAATCACCGACTGCCCTCTATGGCCCTACAGAATGGGGAAGAACCCTTTTCGTTCCGCAGCATGCAAAGCCAATCCAACTTATTTTAAGAAAGAAGAAACACATGACTAAATCACACAGAATGAAACTTACAGCCACTGTATTTGATGCCAAAAAGCCACGTAAAATCGTCCTACAGGGTCAACAGGCTAGAACATTGAAATCATTAGTAGAGCGCAAAACAGATGGCGTCACTGCGCTGGAGATATCAAGCTGGGCCTTAAGGTTAAGCGCTTATGTGCATATCCTGCGTCATGACTATGGGCTTGCCATTGAGACACAATGGGAGAAACACCCAGGTGGTCAACATGCACGATACGTTCTGCATACACCGGTTGAGATTGAGGCAATGGAATAATAACGATGGTGCGGGGCTATATGCCCCGTATCTCTTTGAGGCTTGTATGAATAGAAAAACATATAAATCCGGTGAGAAGGGCCACACCTTCGTTAAGTTGAGGCACGATATCATGGACAGTTGTGCTTATCAGGCTCTTAAGCCTGCAGATAGAGCCGTGTATGTTGAGATAATCAGAAGGTATAAAGGGTTTAATAACGGTGATATTGCGCTGTCATGTCGTGAGGCAGCCGAAAGGTGTGGTATAGGCAAGGGTACAGCAAGTCGGAGCTTTGAAAGGCTTATCCAATGCGGGTTTATCAAGGTCGGAGAGGATGCTGCTTTTAATACTAAAGGCAAGCGCTCAAGGCGCTGGATACTCACGCATGAAATGCTTGATAATAAACCGGCTACAAATGAGTGGAAAAAGATTGACAATTTAACATAACAATGATACTTTCCTTTCATTATGAATGATAATAATGGAAAAGCAGATTTTGATAAAATAGAGAAGTATCTGGTCAAGGTATTTGAAGGTTCTTGCAGCTGGACTAGTAATGATGAAGTCGAAAAGGCCACGAGGGCTGCAGAGGCTCTCATTAATTTAGAACGTTTGCGCTTAGAAAAGGCTCAGTTTGAAAGCGAATAGGGGCCCAAAAAACCGAAGGGATCAACACG
>CAZXBK010000336.1:0-367 GCA_964638765.1 uncultured Synechococcus sp.
GTTTGTTTTGTGTGCAGAGGGCGAAAACTATGGCATTTATTTTGACGTTTTTAGGCAAAGGTGGGGTCGGTTGCTCCACGGTGGCGATCGCCGCAGCGAAAAAGTTTGCCAGTGAAGGTTCGCGAGTTTTATTAGTGGGCCAAGATCCCAGTCCCGCTTGGGGTTTACCGTTGGGCATTGAACCCAGTTTTGAGCCGCAAAATATCGGGGCAAATCTATCTGCTGTGCAAATTATGACTGTGGCCGCCCTCGAAAGTGGTTGGGAAGAAGTAAAAGCCATCGAAGCAAAATATCTGCGATCGCCGACGTTAAAAAATGTCTATGGCCACGAGTTGAGCGTTTGACCGGTATTAGATGGGGCGGCAGC
>CAZXBK010000336.1:377-2185 GCA_964638765.1 uncultured Synechococcus sp.
CTATGGTCAGGAGTTGGGCATTCTGCCGGGGATGGATGGTGCAGTCGCCCTCAAGCAAATTTGGGATTACGACAAAAGCGGTAATTATGATGTCATCGTTTATGACGGCGACGGCGACCTAAATACCTTGCGACTTTTGGGCACACCGGAAATTGGTAGTTGGTATATCCGCCGCTTTCGAGAAGTCTTTAAGGAATCTGATCTTGGTCGCGCCATTTCGCCCTTTGTCCAGCCCGTCACCAGCGCTATTCTCAATGTGTCTTGGACAATGGATACCTTTGGCGATGAACCCACCAACGAAGCCAACCAAATCCTCAATGAAGGTAAAAAGGCGATCGCCGACCCCACAAAATTTGCCGCTTATCTCGTGACCAATGGCAGTGCTGCATCCATTGCCAAGGCCAAATATCTTTGGGGGAGTGCCCAGCAAGTGAATGTCACAGTCGGCGGTGTATTGCTAAATCAGGGTGATAATGCCGATGTCCTCGGCGATAATTTCGCACCTTTACCTATTAGCACTCTGCCTAGCGTTGATGAAGGAAATTGGGAGCCATTACAAACCAATCTCCCGGACTTTAAACAGGCGATCGCCGCACCGAAGCCATTAATCATTGATAGTTCTGCCCGCCAAGTGAAAGTCTTTTTGCCTACTTTTGATAAAAAACAGGTAAAGCTCACTCAATACGGCACTGAAATTACCATCGAAGCCGGAGATCAACGCCGCAATATTTTGTTGCCCCCTCCCCTAAAAGGTGCTCCCGTGAAAGGTGCGAAATTCCAAGATCAATACTTGATTATTTCCCTCTAGAAAGCATTTTGCTCCCCCATGTTTTCTTCCTGGGGGACAAACGCTTGGCTTGATCAACCCGCCTAAGCCATATAAAAAAGCGCTTCTTTTTGGGATCCTCTCAACCTTCTTGCAGCAAGCATAAAGTAAGCAAATCCCGCCAAAATCAAGAAGAAACTTAAGAAAAAGTAAAAAATGTCCAAGGAAGCCGGATTTATGTCAAAACTGCCGTGAAATAGGTGGTTTAACCTATGAAGTTAGTCTTCGTTTCGTTACCATAATTAAACCTGAGACTTCCAATGGGGCATGGGAAAAACGATCGCCGTATTTTGCCGAGATGAGCAAGGCGCGGTATGACAAAAAATCGTTGTAGACCCTAGCCAAGGGAACGCCTCAACTCCGATTCTGTTCGTCATCTAGAGGAATCTTCATTGTGGGAAAAACGCTTTGGCGCGATCACCTAGAACCTAATGGCAAGGGGTTAGCGACGGTGGGTAATTCACCAGCCGTTTATCAACCGCGTCAAATTTCTCAACCGGAATGGCAACGGTTTCTCTCGGCTCCGGCTTCGACAGAACAGGGCAAGATTTTTAGTGAGATTTTGCCGCTTCAGGCCGTTGATTTGTTGCAGGTCCTCCAAGGTATCGGACGGAAAATCCGCACTCATCTCAACCATTTTTATTGGGAACATCGTACCCACAGTCGAGCTATTTTAAGCTTGGGTATTCTACGAGAATTGGTACTTGATGGCGATCGCCGTTTTGAAGTTGCTCAGGAGTTTATCGAGCGATGCCAGCGCAATCTCGGTCAAACTTTGGATGTGGCAATTCCCTATTTTGATTGCGGGTTTACCTTTTTTGCAAACCAACAAAATTCGCCGTTTCCCGCTGCGCAAATTTCGATTCCTCGCATTCAGATTTTTCAATCGAAGAGCCAATATTTTTTAGTGGTTAATGGCGATCGCCACGATCAACATCGCTTGCCACGGCTCGCCAAACAAATTAAACAATTTATCGAGCAT
>CAZXBK010000337.1:0-2183 GCA_964638765.1 uncultured Synechococcus sp.
CCATGGTTTATAGATATTGTAGAGAATACTGAATTTGCAGATCTCATTAAAAATCTTGATCTGGACTGCCAAATTACCTTTGTCCCAAACAATCATTTTTTGTGGAGTCGCGCAGAATTTCAAGACTGGGCAAAGGGTCGTAAACGCCTTGTTCTCGAAGACTTTTACCGGGAAGGCCGTAAACGCTTCGACATCTTAATGGATGGTAAAAAGCCCGTTGGTGATAAGTGGAATTTCGATAAAGATAACCGTCGCCCCCCCAAGAAAAACCTGAATCCCCCCAAACCCCAATGGTTCAAACCGGATGCCATTACAACAAAGGTTATTGAGCGCATTAAAGCCCTTGACCTCAAAGGCTATGGCCAGATAGAGCCCTTTCGCTGGGCAGTTACCCAATCCCAAGCAAAGGAAGTGTTCCAGCATTTCCTAGCAGCAGGACTAGAGAAATTTGGCACATTTCAAGATGCAATGGTTGAAGGAGAAGATACCCTGTGGCATTCCCTCATTTCACCCTACTTAAATATAGGTTTACTCCAGCCCCTAGATTTGGTTCAAACGGTTGCTACAGCCCACACAAATGACGATATTCCCCTCAATAATATTGAAGGTTTTATTCGACAGATTTTAGGATGGCGGGAGTACCTGTATGGTATCTATCACCATGTCGAGGCAGATTACCCCGAAAAGAATTATTTTGATCACCAAAATCCTTTACCAGAGTTCTTTTGGGATAGTTCTAAGACAGACTTGAATTGCCTCAAACAAACCCTCGATCAAACCGAACGCACAGGCTATGCTCACCACATTCAACGTTTGATGGTTCTGAGTAATTTTGGCTTAATTACGGGCATTAATCCGCAGGAATTAGAAGCTTGGTTCCATGCCGCTTATATCGATGCCCACGACTGGGTAATGCAAACCAATGTGATTGGGATGGGTCTCTTTGCTGATGGTGGAGTTTTAGCGACAAAACCCTATGCCGCCTCGGCAAATTATATTAATAAAATGAGTAATTATTGCTCTGGTTGTCGCTACAATAAGGGCGATCGCCATGGCGAAAAAGCCTGCCCATTTAATACCTTTTACTGGGATTTTCTAGATCGACATCAAGAAAAACTCCGGTCTCAGGGGCGCATGAACTTAATTTTAAAAAATTTAGAGCGCATGGATGCAACCGAGCTATCCAAGATTCGGCAACAGGCGACACAATGGCGAGAACGACTACGCTCAGGGACTTCATAGGCCCGGCGTAAAGGTATTACTCTAGATTTCAACTCGCGCTTTTAGGACGCATTTACGATTACCCCTATTACTTTTTAGGACGGTTAAATTGTCCATGACCGAAAGTTCTCTTTCCCTAGCTCATCTTGATAATGACCATAAAGCCTTAATGGCTAAAATTTATGGTGGCTCTGAGTCGCGACAGCGCGTTGCTCTCATCGAAAAGTTATTGGCGATCGGGACGGCTCTATCTAGTGCCAGTGATTTAGGAGAACTGCTGCAGCTCATCCTGCAGAAATGCTGTGAGATTACAAAAAGTGATGCAGGTAGTGTTTACCTTTTAGACCAGCGAGACGAAGAAAACCCCAAGTTGATTTTTAAGGCGACCCAAAATACATCGCTGCCCGATATCCCCTTTAGAGAATTCTCTCTTCCACTAAATCCGAAGAGTTTGGCGGGCTATGTGGCGATTACGGGGGAAACCCTCAGCTTGGAGGATGCCTACAATTTACCGGAAGAGGCTCCCTATCACTTTGATCGAGGCTTCGATCAGCAATTTAACTATCGCACTTGCTCGGTTTTAGTTTTACCGAT
Organism: uncultured Synechococcus sp.; assembly: GCA_964638765.1. Classification (GTDB taxonomy): domain Bacteria; phylum Cyanobacteriota; class Cyanobacteriia; order Cyanobacteriales; family MRBY01; genus MRBY01. Next base: position 1,816 of record CAZXBK010000337.1, read on the forward strand.
GCAGGATCAGAAGGCGAATACGATCGGTGTGTTGCAGTTAATCAATCGCAAAACGGACAGTGACGTCACAATTACGCCAGACAATGCGCTGGATGTAACCCAGTCCTACTCGATGTGGGAAGAGACGATTTTGCGCTCCCTTGCCTCCCAAGCGGCGATTTCCATTGAGCGAAATCTACTACAGGACGATATCGAAAATTTGTTTGAGGGCTTTGTCAAAGCGTCGGTCAAAGCGATTGAATCCCGTGATCCGACCACCTCTGGTCATTCGGAACGGGTGGCATTGCTCACAGTGGGTTTGGCAGAAGAAGTGTCGCGGATTACCCAAGGTAAATTACGGCAAGAATATTTCGGCGATCGCCAACTGC
>CAZXBK010000338.1:0-2177 GCA_964638765.1 uncultured Synechococcus sp.
GGGGCAACTGCAAGACGGTAACAATTGATACCAAATATTTTACTGGCATTCCCTGGAAGAATTCGTATTCCTGAAGCTTTTATTTATAAACTTTCAGTAACGATTTTGTGATTTGGTTAATCCCCTATTCACGACAATCATTACAAAATCCGAGAAATCCACTATTCCCTTTGATTTTTGAAGGTGCTAGCGAAAAACTCCACAACGGAAACGAAAAAAGTTTTCCAAGAAAAATTAATAACTTAAACCTTTTTTTTAATTAGATTTATTAAAATCTTTTTCTACCGTAACGAAAATAACAAAAGAACCTATTGCTCCTACGGGGTATTTATCATTAACCCAAAGAAGGATTGACATTACTAATATCAGTAATATTACTTGTTTCTTGTTTTGGTTTAGTGACCGCAGACTTAAGTGCTATTTGACTTGACTTAATTCTCGAACTTGTCGTTTCAGTTTGATTTTTAGCCGAATTTGCTGCCACGTTAAAACAGTATTTAGAGTGAAGCTAGAGAAAAAGGAGATTAGCGTCGCGAGGCCAGCACCGATCGCCCCAAATTGGATCGTTAAAATCACGAGTAGCGGCAAATAAACACCCAAGATGGCAATACTATTGACTCGCAGCGAAATTTGAGGCATACCCATCGCGAACAAAGCTGGCTCTAGCAAGCAGTTCCCCATATTGAATATCCCAGCAACAACCATGATCATCAGGGTCGGATAGGCGGCAATAAAGTCTTCTCCCATGGCGTAGTAAAGCAAACCTTTGCCAAACCAAAATCCTAGTAGGAAAAGTAATAAGCCAAATCCCTTGAGAATAAAACTGAATTTCAAAACAATGCGGCTAAATTTTCGCCAGCGATCGCGGCTACTAAGGTGGGCAAGTTCTGGATAAACCGAATGGGTAAAGAGTAAAGCGACTTCCCGTAGCGGCGTTGCCAGCTCATAACCCGCTCGATACAAACCTACAGCGATGGGATTGGCAAAAATACCAATAATCAGGGGACTGACTGTCATCACCAAGGGCAATGAAGAGTTTAGATTCGAGACTACGCAAAATTTGAGGAGCGTGCGATCCACCGTAAATAAATTTGGGCACGACCAATCCATCCCCTCTAGAAGTCCCTGGCGACGAACTTCTCGCCACCCTAAAAATAGAAGGGACAAGCCGTTCATCGCCTCGGCAAATACCCAGATAAATAGGTAGCTCCAAAAGGGCGCTTCTAAAGATAGGGCAATAATTGTTCCCGCTAACCGGGTAAATGAAGGAACAGTTTGCTGTAGTGCAAGCCAATTAAACCGATCAAAAAGCCTCAACAATCCCATCGGCGTTGAGCCTAGGGTAAAGAGCATCAAAACGCTACACCACTGGACTTCGCGGATCGTGCTTGCATCCCAACCCACTAATGAACCGACAAAGGGAGCGAGGGTAACGGCAACCAGAAAACCACCACAAGAGCCAAGAATATCAAGTAGTGTGGTGACTTTAATGAGGTGCTGTAATGCGCCTCGATTTTTTTCTTTTAGATAAACTGCCCCGTAGCGAATAAACGCTTGCCACGATTGAAAAGTGGTCAAGCCAATCAAAATTTCGATAAATGCCCTAGCTAAAATGAAAAGTCCAAACAGCTCTAAACCAAGGCGGTGCGCCGTTAAGCTGAGATAACCAAAGTTGGCGATCGCCGTAAAAATTTGTCCGATCAGGAGCCAGCTAAAGTTTTTGAGAATGCGTCGGAAGATACCATCGGCGAAGAGACCCTTGATCATTAATCTTTTTTTTATTTAATATATTTTTTATAATTACGCTTTAAAGCAACATAAAACGATTGAAATATCCTCAGGAAACTTGAATTCTAAAACCATTACCATTGGGATTTTGCTGATTTCTCGAAAGCCTGCTTAGCAATTTCAACAGTTAAAATATGCTTTAGTCACACAAAATTTATCTGTTTAACCGTTTTCCCAATAGATGTCATGGCGGCTTCCACAAATATTGTAGTTATAGCTACTTTTTTCATTCTCGCATTTTTATTTGGTAGTTTCATCGAGTATTGGATTCACCGAGTCTTTCACGTTAGACAATCTCACCCGATAAAAAAACTATTTCCAAAATTGGGTCAAGGTGATGCTGAGTATGAACTAGACCCAATTTTGGAAATAGTTTTTTTATCGGGTCA
>CAZXBK010000339.1:0-1679 GCA_964638765.1 uncultured Synechococcus sp.
TTTTAATATTAAGGGAAAGTGACAATCAATAGATTCAATTTTTAATATACAAGGATGTGTTAGCGATAGCGTAACGCATAGTCAAAATTCAAGTCTTTATTTAGCACGTTATTTTTAAGGATTGTTCGGGAATTGTAAGATTATGATGTATTTGATTACTAAATTTACTCTTGAAAAATTGATAATTTAAGATGACAACGCCAGAAGATAGAGAGCAAGAATTAAGACGCAGGGAATTGGAGATTCAAGCTAAAGAGCAGGAGATTCGCTTACGAGAGATGGAAATTGAGCTCTATCAGGGACAAAAGCAAGCTAAGGAAATTGATTCTTCTTCTCCTTTATATGAAACGAAAAAGCACAACTCGTCTGAGAGTTCTTTACAGCAATTCTCATTTTAAAACCTTAACGAAAGAAAAGAGAGGATAAAAGATAAGAGTAAAGAACGGGTTCGCGAAATTCCATCTTCAGCAAACAGTCATAATTAATTTAATGTGAGCCAAAGTTAACAAAGTAGGATCTATGATCTCTAAGAAGCTAAATTTTGAGCCATAAAAAAGATGAGGAATAGATTCAATCAGCTATTCCTCTATAGCTTGGTCTCAATAAGTTGCTCCAACTAGCAAAAATTTAGCTAGAATTAACCCCATCAGCTAACTTGCCCTCACTCAGCATAAACCCAAGCAAAGTCTGCCAACTCTCAAACCACAAATATCTAGTTAGTGCCCGAAGATCATTGAAGAAAGTTTGGCGAGTAACCAACAGGGAGCGAACCTGTTGATAAGTGATGTGCATTAAATCCAAAGTTGTATGGAACAGATAAGCTAATAAATTAAGACAGAGTAAGAGTTCTGCTAGGTGTTTTTGACCGTGACCAAAGTTGTGTTCGAGATGATAACCCTTGGTTTTAAGAATATTATTACCTTCATTCTCGACTTTCCAACGCGCGCGACCAGCAGTGACAATCTCGGCCACATTCTGGGCATGAATCTCATGGCAAGTGGCAAAAGCATTGTGATATAAGGTCTTTTGGTCGCTAGCATCTGTTACAGTTACCTCACACCAGTTCACCTCCATCGCTGGTTGAGTTGCTCGCAGGGGAATATTATTTACAAAGCGATATTGATAAGAGAAACGCTTTCTTCCTCGAATCTCAAACTTGGTTAGGGTTTGGATCTCCCCGATTCGCTCTAAGTAATCCACCCAGTCATAAACTTCTCGATGAGATGTCTGCTTACAAACAAAGATAAAATGATAGCCATAATTCAAGGCTGTCTCACAGATTGGTTGATTGCAGTAAAGATCATCACCGAGTAAAGTCACCGGTGAATCTTCTGGTTTAACAGGATGAGCAGTAATCCAACGCTTGGCTGCTGCGTTCTCGCAATCTTGTTTGTCATGACCATCTTGGGGCGTAATGAATTCCGGTTCTAAACTGATGACTTGTGAGCGTCCTGGCGCTACTAGTACTGGAGTAATCGCAGCATGGTAATAGGTAGTGCTGCCGTTTTTATGAGTCCGATGGCAACACTGATTACAATGAATCTTTTTCGAGGAGAAATATTCAGTCCCATCGAGAGTTAACAATAATTCTCCATCAAAACACTGGTAGGGCTGGAGATTTCCTGTCTTTGATAAAACTTCATAGACGGCTTGAAAAACTCCAAATACCTTTGAAGCTG
>CAZXBK010000339.1:1689-2152 GCA_964638765.1 uncultured Synechococcus sp.
TCAGATTCGCACTTTACTTGACCTGGTACCAGGTCAAGTAAAGTGCGAATCTGATTATCACAAGGGATGCACTCTATGCCAAACAAACTAGCTGCATTATCTCTACCTTTCTGACTTTTCATCAAGCGTTGATGGTCTAAAAATGACCTAGATTGCATAAAAAATACGGAAAATGCGCTCAACAGAGCTTCTTTAACCGTATATCTGGTATTATTGCTTGGTTTTCTTTCATCAGGAAGCTCATCTAACTCGGCACTCAGCATTGATAATAATTCAGGCATTCCCATTGCTAAACCCATATTGCTACCCTGTGAGAAGTTAATGCCTTTTACTTTAATCTAATTTGCCCTTCTCTTAATCAGTTGTTTTTCTCTGGTAATTTTTAAAATGAGAATTGCTGAGTTCTTTAAAAAGATTTGGCAGAAAATTAGTTCAATTTGGTAAATTTGTTGGTTTTATAATT
>CAZXBK010000340.1:0-2150 GCA_964638765.1 uncultured Synechococcus sp.
AACAACCGCAACAAAAGATTTACGGCATGGTGATTGGCATTGTCACGAACAATCAGGATCCGGAAAAGTTGGGTCGTGTGAAAGTGAAATTTCCTTGGTTAACCAACGCCGAAGAAAGCAAAGAAGGAGCCGAAAGTGATTGGGCACGGATTGTGATGCCGATGGCAGGCGGTGATCGCGGGCTATATATTTTGCCGGAGATTGAGGATGAAGTGTTGGTGGCTTTTGAGCAGGGGGATATTAGCCAGCCCTATGTGATGGGAGTTTTGTGGAATGGGGTTGATAAGCCACCCATTGAAAAAGACGCTGACGATAAAAATGATTTACGAGTCTTTAAATCCCGTAATGGCAACAAGGTGATTTTCGATGATACCGAAGGAAAAGAGCGAATTGTCATCCAAGATAAGTTAGGGAAAAATAAGGTCGTCATTCAAGACACAATTATGGTCTTTAATGACAAGGCCAAAGAGTTAAAAGATCTAGCGCCCGATAAAGCTCAAATTACTCTAGATGCTTCTGCTACTCCAGTGAAAATAACTGTTGGGAAAGATCAAGATTTTTTACTAGAAGGAACTGGCAATATCACTTTAAAAAATCCTGATAAAGACTTTGCTATCGAATGTAAAAATTTCTCTCTGAAAACTAGCGCTGATACTACCATTGAAGCCGGAGGTGCTGCTGGAATCACTGGCGATAAAGCTGCTTTTGAAGGGAAATCAGGTATGGATTTGAAATGTTCTTCTGGCGTGAAAGTGAATAGCAGTTCGCTGGAGGTTAGCTAATGGATATTGACTTCCTTGGGGTGGGTTGGCGATCGCCCCTTTCTTTAAATAATGGCTCCCTTGAAACCTCCCGCTATGAAACGGCTGTGCGGCAATCAGTGTGGATGATTTTAAGTACCGCTAAGGGAGAACGGGTGATGCGTCCGGACTTTGGTTGTGGCATCCATGATCGCGTGTTTTCGCCGAATAGTTCTGGCACCATTGGGGAAATTGTTAACGATGTGCGGGAGTCTTTGACGGAATGGGAACCCCGCATTGATTTACTGAATATTGATACTAATCCCGATGAAGATAACCCCAATGTTTTATTAATTCGAGTCCATTATCAAGTGCGCACAACCAATAACATTTTTAATCTCGTTTATCCCTTCTATTTGCAATGACTTTCTCGCCTCCCAATATAGATCAACGGCGTTATGAAGATGTCGTTCAGCAACTTGCTAAACTTACCGAAAAGTATACGGCTGAGTTGCAGGTTGTCGATCAAAATTTGTTGGGAAAAGTTTTAGCTCAGGATGTTGTTGATGCTGAAAATAATTTAGTTGCGACTGCCGATTTAACCGTTACAGAAATTGCGGCGGAAACCACACAAATTGCTCTTAATGATTTAATTGAGACTGGCATTACTGAAGTTTGGGTTAAGCGTTGGTCGGCCGATAATACTGATGCAGGCAAAGCGTTAATTCGGATTTTTGGCAAGATGATCACGACGGTCGGCGATCGCCTCAATCGTGTGCCAGAGAAAAATTTCCTGAGTTTTTTGGATTTAATTGGTGCGCAATTGAAACCGCCGGGAGCTGCCAAAGTTCCTGTGACTTTTCAGTTGGCGGAAGGAACAAAAAGTGATGCCTTTGTGCCAGAAAATACCCCCGTTGCCGCGCCCCCCAGCGAAAATCAAGCGGACGAAATTGTCTTTGAAACCGACCGTCCCCTCGTTCTGACCCCCGCCCAATTACAAACGGTATGGATGCAAGATCCCCGCAATCATACTTGGGGCGATCGCCTTGCCCCAGCCACCGGAGTTACCGATATTGCCTATGAAGCTTTTGCTGGCGATAAAGATATTGCCCATCATTTATATGTGAGTTGCCCAGAGATTGTTGGGTTAGAAGGGTTACAGGCGATCGCCCTGAAAATTACGGCGGGAAAAGGGACAGAAGCGACGCAACTTAAAAACTTAAATCCGGTGTGGGAAATTTGGCAACAGGGTAACTGGCAGACCCTCAATCCCACGCGCAACAGTGTGAAATCAAAAGTTTGGAATCTTACGTTTGGGGATGTGCCGAGCCTAGAAGCGACGGAATTTCAGGGAAAAACAGCCCAATGGTTGCGAGCCAAAGTGACGGGAAATCCTGAGGTGATGCCTAC
>CAZXBK010000341.1:0-2149 GCA_964638765.1 uncultured Synechococcus sp.
AATCACTTCTTCCAATGTGTCATAGGGCGCACCAACAACGGATAACAATTCATCGCCCGGACGCAAAACACCATAAAAAGCCGAGGCGATCGCGTGGGTTCCTGAAACAAACTGCACTCGCACACAAGCCGCTTCAGCACCCATCACCTCTGCATAAACTTTATCCAGCGTTTCCCGCCCTAGATCACCGTGACCATAGCCGCTCACACTACTGAAATGGTGCACACCGACTTTGTAATTTTGGAATGCTCGTAAAACTTTTTGAAGATTTTGCTGAGTCTGCCGATCAATCTCTAAAAATCGGGGAGTAAGCGCGGCGATCGCCCGGTCAATTCTTGCGGCAGGGGTCATATCAAAACAACATCTTGCAATTTAGCTTGCTTATCATATCAAGCATTTTCAAGTTCCTGATCAGAAATTTATCGCCTTGGACAAGTCTCTTTCTTGCCTATAACCATGAACAAATGTAAAATAAAAGCCATTTTGATGAAGAAAGCTGTTGCTTTTGTCTAGAAAGCGAAGCTAAAGAAAAGTTGAAGCTACATTTCATCGCAAAATTTTGAAATATTGAAGATTTTCGACTGTCACATTCAGGCAAATCTAGTGCAACCGAAATTTTTCCATTACGATTTCAGCTTTACCCTGTTTCGCATCGTTTTCACCCAGCAAAAACTCAAGATTTCCGCAAATGCTCTATAGTCAAGCAAACGGTGTCTTAGATTTAACCAAACCCTCCAGAAAGGACTTTTCATGACTGTTGCCACTTCAAAAAAACCTTCCTTCGATTGGACTACGATCATCTACTTTAGTCTCATCCACATTGTCGCTTTATTTGCCTTTTTACCGGGTAACTTCAGCTGGCAAGCAGTTGGTGTACTAGCACTATTCCATTGGATTACAGGTGGAGTCGGGATTACCCTTGGCTTCCATCGCCTCGTTTCCCACCGCAGCTTTAAGGTGCCAAAGTTACTTGAGTACTTCCTAGTTTTGTGTGGGACACTCGCTTGTCAGGGAGGTCCTATCGATTGGATTGGTTTACACCGTATTCACCACCATCACTCTGATGGTGAGACAGATCCCCATAACTCTTTGAAAGGATTTTGGAGGAGCCATATCGGCTGGATGCTGTACGAAATCCCTGCCCGCAAAATTATTGATCGTTACACAAAAGACATTAAAGACGACCCATTCTACAAATTTTGCCAAGGCTACATGGTTCCCATTCAAGTTGTCTTAGGTCTGCTTCTTTTTGCTTGGGGCGGCTGGTCCTTCGTTATCTGGGGCATCTTCGTACGTCTTGTAGTAGTTTTCCACTGCACCTGGTTTGTGAATAGCGCAACACACAAATTTGGTTATGTCAGTCACGAAGCAAGTGATACCTCTCGTAACTGCTGGTGGGTTGCAGCTCTTACCTACGGCGAAGGCTGGCACAACAACCACCACGCATTTGAATACTCTGCTCGTCACGGTTTGAACTGGTGGGAACTCGACATTACTTGGATGACAATTCGTTTACTTGAAACCCTTGGATTGGCGACTGGTGTCAAACTACCTCCGTTCATGAAGAAAGCGAAGGCTGCTTAGGATTGAATGATTTGCTAATGGCGATCGCCACTAAAGTAGCCAGATTTTTCATCTAACCGAAGTAAATAAAATATTTTTCAGAAAAAGGTGTCCTCAGTGGCATCTTTTTTCGTTTCTGATATTTATCCGCTAAAGTCGTTAAAAATCCGACAGCATTGCTTTCGCCGTCAGTGCAGACACATCAGCTAAACCTCACGGCACAAGCTCATCAAAGAAATCCTTATCGGGCGATCGCCATCACTAAATAAAAGGCGCTACAAAATCAGATATTCAAGGCGTTCTTTAGGTTTTTTTAAACAGCGAAATGTCCCGGAACTGGAAAAAAAGCGATTCCTAACCTAAAATGGTCTATTAAGAAAAGTAAATTTTTCTCACAATTGCGTCAGCATCTATCATTTATCTCGATGCTACGCGGTTCGGCTATTAAGCCTGAAATCATAATTTACTCGTTAATTTAGATTTGGAGATTCCGTTTATATGACTATTGCAGTCGGACGCGTATCCCAAGAGCGGGGATGGTTTGACGTCCTCGACGATTGGCTCAAAAGAGACCGTTTCGTCTTCG
>CAZXBK010000342.1:0-2143 GCA_964638765.1 uncultured Synechococcus sp.
CGCAATCGAAAAGGCGATCGCCAAGACAATCAGCGGCCAAGCCGTTATCACCACTGTCATCAACAGTGCGAAGGGAAGAATAAGAATTAAAAGTCCTTTTGCCTCGTTATCCATCAGAAATCAGCGACTAGTTACCAGTTGTTGAATTATCAGAAAAATTTAAATGTCTGACTGTGACATTTATTCTACGAGCATAGTTTAGGCTGAACTGCTCAATTCGGCTAAATCTAAACGCTTAAACATGGTATTACGAGCTTGCTGAGCTAGGTCGTCGTCAATGGAAGCGAACTGGACAGCTTGCTGATATTTGCGTTCGAGGGCTTTTTCGAGGAGCCAATCAGCGATAAACGGATTTTTCGGTAATAGGGGGCCGTGGGCATAGGTGGCGATCGCCATTTTGTAGAAAGCCCCTTCCCAACCGTCTTCGCCGTTATTGCCGTAACCTGTTAAAACTTTGCCGAGAGGTTGCACATCTCCCAGATAGGTTCTACCACCGTGATTCTCGAAGCCGAGGGCGACAGGTTTTGTGCCGATTTTTTTGGCGAGATCGTCTGCTAAAGGATTTGCCGTAATTTCAAAGGCCACATTTCCGATACAACGTTTCGCGTCAAAACCGGGATGCTTACTGACTAAATCTAAAATGCCTAAGCCTTCAATGCGTTGCCCTAAAGCCGGTTCATAATATTTGCCGAGCAACTGAGGAGAACCACAAGTAAAAACACCGGGCACACTGTCCTCAATTAGTGCTTTAAACCTTGCTGCTTTTGCCCCCTGAAGATCTCGCATCACAATTTCCTGCTGCCGATCCTGCGCACCGCCGCCAACGATCAGGTCAATCTCTTCCCAAGCAGTTAGGGGAGCTTCTTTATCGAGGGGAATAATTTCAACTTCAATATCCCGCCACTGCGCCCGCTTTTCAAGGCAAATCACATTACCGCGATCGCCGTAGGTTCCCATGAGGGTGGGGTAGAGCCAGCCAAGCTTCAGTTGCATAGACATTGGAGAGATTCAGCCAAATTTTGTGCAACTGATTTTAACCTGCTAACTCCGAAAAAGACGAGTGTATTGGGTTTCGTGGTTCATACTCGCCAAGCCCAAGCCCCACGAACAAGCGTAAAAATGTTCTTCTTTTGGCTCCAGCAACTCCGCTGCAACGGTATTGATAACGGGATGGAGCTGATAAATAATTTGTTGTCCTTGGGTTTGTCCGAGGGGAACCAGCTTTACAGCAGCACTGACAAGATTACTTGCCCAACTGTGCAGATACGCCCAAATAGATTGCTTGATGTCAATGTCCCACAGGGCGATCGCCACCCCAAAAGTTACTGAAAAATGACAATTTTTACCGAGATATTCCCGTAGCTGCTGAATCTGAAGCTGTTTGTCTGGGTCAAGGTCGCCAAGTAATTTGAGAAGACTATTGCCCATCTGAATGCTTTGGTTTCGCAATTCTGACGTTTCTCGCGTCCCATTAAGCCAACTATTCCAATATTGCAGTTCTGCGAAATCAGAATCAGATACCGCGGCTGTAACCTTCAGCATGACAGCAATATCTATCCGAATCGAGCCATGCTGCAATTCTGTTGCCAGCCAATCTTGAATACCTTTTGCCGAATTCAAAATCTCTGATTCAACAAGAAACTCTAAGCCATCAGAGTAGTTGTAAGCGCCAAGGGGAACACTGGAATTCGTGAGTTGTAATAGAACGAAAAAACTTTGCACGACTTGTATGAGCGAGGCAGTGAAATAGATCTAACTCTTTTCTACACCTAATTTACTGTCGTTGTCGTAGTAACCAAAAGCAAATTGGCTCAATAAACAAGGCGCTAAAGCTAGTAACACTAACCACTTGTTCTAAAGTGATAGGGTTTGATGGCATGGATTCGACAGTTTCGATTTCAACTGGTGCGGCAATCTCTTCCTGAGTTTCTGAAGTTGTCTCAGAAGATTCTTCCGTAACATCATTTGATGCTGGACTGTCTATCGTTTCAGATTCTGGTTGTTCACCCGTGTGATATTCCGGCGCGTGGGCTAATAAGATTTCCGATGAATAAGACATTGCTGCTTATCTCCATTAACTTAGTACAGAATTTGAGAGTTTCAAGCAAGTAACGTTGTAGCAAAATAGAGTGAGTAGTCCTTT
>CAZXBK010000343.1:0-2117 GCA_964638765.1 uncultured Synechococcus sp.
CTGTTTCCTGCGAGTACAAATAGAATGTAGCCAAGGATAAAAAGACATTCTTCCTCCCTGTTTTTTGAGCTTACCTATGTCCTCGACCTTTACGAAAAAGCCCAAGCCAACTGACGTAGATGCCCCCACCCTCGATGTGGAATTGCGTCAGGTTTTTAAAATTTTTAATGGGGAAACCGCTGTTTGTGGCGTGAACCTCGATATTCGTAAAGGAGAATTTTTCAGCATTCTCGGTCCCTCCGGTTGCGGTAAAACCACGACACTACGCCTCATTGCTGGCTTTGAACAGCCTTCCGCAGGGGATGTGCTCATCCAGAAAAAGAATGTCAACGATGAGCCGCCCTACCGCCGTCCGGTAAATACCGTTTTCCAAAGTTACGCCCTGTTTAATCACCTCACTGTCGCAGAAAATGTGGCGTTCGGTCTAAAGATTCAGAAACTGCCGAAAACAGAAGTTCGTGATCGCGTCCAAGAGGCATTAGTTCGAGTGCAGATGGAAGGTTACGCCAATCGTTTTCCCAATCAACTTTCCGGCGGTCAACAGCAACGGGTTGCTTTAGCCAGAGCTTTGGTGAATAAGCCTGCGGTAATGCTGCTCGATGAACCTTTGGGTGCGTTGGATTTAAAACTTAGAAAAGAAATGCAAGTGGAATTATCCCGGTTGCATCAAGATTTGGGTTTGACTTTTGTGATGGTGACCCACGACCAAGAAGAGGCACTATCCATGAGCGATCGCATTGCGGTGATGTCTCACGGCAAAATTGAGCAAATTGGTACGCCCCACGAGATTTACGAACGTCCAGCAACACCTTTTATTGCCGACTTTATTGGCGATACAAATCTGATTAATGGCAAGGTTTATAACACCGAAGGCACGGTTCAAAACATCGTCACCAGCAAGGGATTAAAGATAATGGTGGACTTACCGGAGCACCAACCCAATGTGATGGTCGCCAATACCCACAGTAATTACAGCGCTAAAAAACAACGTCCCGAAGTCCCCTCTGGCGAAGTGGTCGTCAGCATTCGTCCCGAAAAAATTCAGATTAGTCTAGAACCCCCTGAACGCGCAGCCAACTGCTACCAGGGTCAACTAGAACACACCATGTTTATGGGAACCCACGTGCTCTACGTTGTGCAATTGGAGACGGGAGACACCTTGCGCATTAAACAACCTAATACTGCTGCCAGCATTAATCATGGCACTCCAGTTTATGCCTACTGGTCGACCGCAGATTGTTTGGCGCTAAATGCCTAATCTCTCCTATGATTGAAGGCAATTGTGACCACGATAACCGTCTACCAATGAGACAGCAGGGCAGACAATCTAAAGGTTTAAGGCTAAATCGTCGCCAGTTTTTGCAAGGATCGGCGGCGGCTGTGTCGGGCATGGCGCTGTCTAGTTGCGGTTGGCGGCTGGCAGATGTGAAACCCACGGCTCGCAAAACCTCTACGGATACCCTCTACATCTACACTTGGGCGGGCTATACGGACGATGCGCTGCTAAAACAGTTTGAGGCAGAAACAGGTATTCGGGCGATCGCCGACGTGTTTGATTCCAACGAAGCGATGTTGGCGCGGATTCAAGCCCAGGGTGGTGGCGATTACAGCATAATTTATCCGTCAGACTACATCGTGCAGGAAATGATTGATCTGGAGCTATTGCAAGAGCTGGATCATTCCCAAATTAACGGTTTAGAGAATTTATTTGAGACCTTTGCCGATCCCGGTTATGACCCCGGAAATGCCCACAGTATTCCTATTAGTTGGGGAACGACAGGACTAATTTATAACAAGAGCGCCCTCGATTCGCCACCTACGGATTGGGATTATCTCTGGCAAAACGCTGACCAGCTCAAACGCCGCATGACCCTCCTCAACGATGTGCGGGAAGTAATGGGTGCTGCGTTAAAATCCCTCGGTTATTCCTACAACACTAAAGAAGAAGCAAAGGTTGCCGAAGCCTACGAAAAGCTCGTGGAACTCCGTCCGGCGATCGCCTCCTTTAATTCCGATGCATGGCGTACTCAGATTTTGAGCGGGGATTTGTTGGTGGCGATGTGTTATTCCTCCGATGCCAACGAGATTACCGAGGAAGATGACAATTTTGCCTATGT
>CAZXBK010000344.1:0-2112 GCA_964638765.1 uncultured Synechococcus sp.
CTGTCGAGGGAATTGCAACTCCATACTCCAAAATCTAATATGAACTCGGAATTACTACTCTCAACTCTATTACTTTAAGGTTAACTTTTGCTGTTGAATCATTAAAGTTCAAAATTTTCTCTGATACTGACATCCTCGAAACGTACCTCCAGACTAAAGTATGTTCCTTCTTTTCCTTTAAAAGGTTTAAGTTGAATGTAGTTATCTTGTTCTCTAGATTGAATAGATTGGAGCATTCTGTTTGTGCGTGAATACAGAGTAAGTTGGATATTGGGAGGTAAATAATTTTCTCCTTGTGTTGGTAATAGCTGAGCCTGAACTCCTAATTTTTCGAACTCTTCTTGCTTAATGATGACTACCATTGCTACCTGTAGATCTCTTGATTCGGTTTGTATGTTGATTATCTTGCATCCTCTCACTCCTTTCGACATCCTTCGGGTACTCCAAGCTAAATTACTTTGAGTACCTAGTAGTGCCTCCATGGAGAGCCAACCTTCATCAAAAAATCCTTCTAACCATTGATCTAACTTGACTATGCTTGAATCAACAACGGACATAAAGGAATCTCTAATATTTTCGGTAACAGCTACAGGTAGATGAATGGCACTAGCTTCTAAATAACGGCAATAGGATAATAAGTGATTGGACTCAGGGTCAAATAAAGATAGAGATAGCTGGTAGAAACCTTCTTCCAAGGGTTGTAGATTAACCTGATTGCGATAATTAACCAGTTCATCGTAGCGTAGAAAGCCTCTAATAAGAACTTCTTCCTGTTCTTCTGATACTTCTAGAACTACATAAAAATGAGCAACTTCATCTGGTTTAAAGATGGCAGATTGAGGAAGATATACTACTTCATCTAATATATGTTCGGTGGCAATCAGACCGATTTTAAATTCACCTGCTTGAAGATAGCTAATTGGCTCAATGCAATCGAGGTTTCGATTGATCGCTAGTTCAGGCATTCTTTCTTGTAGCCATTCTTCAAAAGACAATAGCACTAGTGTATTGAGATAGGCTTGCCATTGTTTTGCTTCACCATTGACTTGATTACTAATTTTTTGTGCTTGGTGGAAATATTCTGGCTCGATTTCGATCATTTCTGGTAGTAAAAGTCTAAAATCTGTGGGAGGTTTTTCTAAAGTAAGCATAATTTTTTCTTTATAGTTTATTGGTTGATAGTTGATTTAATAATTTAGGAATTAGAATGTTGTTGAAGATAAAGGCGTAGTTGTTGAGCGTATGAGCTATTGAAGGAGCGGTTTTTCCCTGCTTTTATTTCTGCTACTGCTTCTTGAAATATTTCTCGATCGGCTAAAGCTTCAATTTGTTCTACTAGAGTTTTCAGGTAGTCTGGTTGAAGAGGGTTGTGGGTCAAACCTCTTGAAACTGCTTGCTTTAAAATTGTGTCCAGAAGTTGTTGTACGCAAGTTTCTCTTACCCGAGATAAAATTTCCCCTGGATTTAATATCCGTCTGGCTTGATCCCAACTGGTCATTCCTAATTGGGGTGCAATCTCCTTAAGAGATTTGCCTTGGCAATAATAGACTTGTAAACCCGGGATGAATTTTTCGGCAACAGGTTTATATCTCTTGCTTTTTTGTAATTTAGTCAGTTTATTGTTGATTTCTTGAGCGATCGCATTGACTAATGCTGTTTGCAATTGCTTATGTAAAAAGTCTAAAAATTCTTGTTCTTCTAAGTCTATTTCATCGGTAGAAGTATTCGGTAAATCTGGTCGAGGAGCATAGGTTCCTGTATCAGGTTGCTGAATTTCTAGAGGCACTCTACTACTCCAGATATCATATTGCCTCAATTGGGTGGCTATCTGTTTTAGTTGTATCATCATCTCCACCGTTGTATTGATAGCAATCTCTCTTTGCTGTAAGTAGTCTCGCATTTCTTTTAGTTGACTCTCATTGGGATCAGGACATCTTTTCGTTCCTTTGTTTCGCAGTTTTCTTCTGTCTCGACGGTAAACTTCGTGGAAAGCTTTTACTAAACTACGATCGCGTTTGCTTAAAGTTTCAAGTTGTTTTGTTCTCGCTCGATTTAGTAATGCCCAGTCGCTGAGAACCTTAAAACCAAATTCTGATAAAAAATTTTTGAGTT
>CAZXBK010000345.1:0-2109 GCA_964638765.1 uncultured Synechococcus sp.
AATGGGGGATTAGACGCAACGGTTTTTTTTTTGAACCTTGACAACTTATTAGTCATGTTGGTGAGTTAGGAATTTAATCCTTACAAGTCCAACTCTGGTGGTGTTCCAGTAAAAGCATCCTCCCCATCTTTAGTTGTAGCAATTCTAAGGATGAAGCGGGAAGAAAAGGAGGTAACCCATAACCTAATTGGGAATCCCTTCAAGCAGGAATCTATGAGTAGCTCTTGCAAACTGTAGTTTGAGCCATCGTCATGCGAAACAGGCGAAAGAGGTTGATACGCCTGAGCCAAAAGGCAAAAGATGATACAAGTGCTGATAATCAAGGTTTTATCAATAAACACCCTTAATTCATCTCGGTGGAGATACAGACTCTAAAGATTCAAAACAATGACTAATAGGAACGAATTAACCCCTTACTGGTTCTCAGAATATCTGAGTGGGTTGCTAGCTAGAAATCAGTAAGGTGGAGGGATTGTGTCAGAAGCAAATGCCCTTCTGTAATGGAAGAGGATATGCTGACGGACACACGGTAATACAGAAAATAGAGTCGTAATTAGTAATTACAACCATGAACGAGTTAAACAAGACTACGTATGAATGGCAGAACACTCCTTGGCGTAAGCTAGAGCGTTCTGTCTACAAGTTACAAAAGCGAATCTATCGAGCCAGTAGTCGTGGTGACATACTGACAGTACATAAACTTCAAAGATTGATGATCAATTCATGGTCAGCAAAATGCCTAGCGGTCAGGAAAGTTACCCAAGATAACCAAGGAAAAAGGACGGCGGGAGTGGATGGGGTTAAATCCTTGTCCCCAGAAGCACGTATTAAATTGGTTGGTCAACTCAAACTGGGACATAAAGCTAAACCCGTCCGTCGAGTTTGGATTCCAAAGCCTGGAAGGACAGAAAACAGACCCTTGGGTATTCCTACTATCTATGACCGAGCATTACAAGCCCTTGTTAAATTAGCATTAGAGCCACAATGGGAAGCTATTTTTGAACCCAATTCTTATGGGTTTCGCCCTGGCAGAAGTTGTCACGATGCGATTGAAGCAATACATATCGCCATTAGTCAAAAACCCAAATATGTCTTAGATGCCGATATTGCTCAATGCTTCGACAAAATTAACCATCAAGTTCTTCTCAACAAACTCCAAACCTTTCCTAAATTCAGGCAACAAATAAAAGCCTGGTTAAAAGCGGGGATTATGGATCATGGAGAATTAGAACATAATGGAGCTGGAGTTCCCCAAGGAGGAACACTTTCACCTCTTTTGGCTAATATTGCCTTACACGGAATGGAGAAGCTAGTTAAAGATTTTGCCCAAGGATTAAAACTCTTCTATCCTAATGGCAACTATCTCTCCAATGAACGTAAACGAAAAAGTCTTCATCTTATTAGATACGCAGATGATTTCGTCTGTATACACGAAGACAAAGAAGTTGTACTCAAATGTAAGGAAATAATAGTAGACTGGCTCTCTAATTTGGGTTTGTCATTAAAACCCAGTAAAACACGCCTAGTACATACTTTGAAATCACATCAAGGATCATTACCTGGATTTGACTTTCTCGGTTTTAACATTAGGCAATATCCAGTAGGAAAGTATCATTCTCGACGGGGTTATAAAACTCTTATTAAGCCGAGTAAAGATAGTCAAAAATTACACTATCAAAGGCTGAATAAGATTATTGATAAACGTAAGGCAGTATCTCAAGAAGATTTGATTACTGCTTTAAACCCAATTATCAAAGGATGGTCAAACTACTTTTCATCTGTCTGTAGTAAGAAAATCTTCAGCAGAATAGATGAACTGATTTACCATAAGCTCTATCGATGGGCAAAACGCCGCCATCACAATAAATCATGGCAATGGATATCTCGTAAATACTGGAAAACCATTGGTAATAACCATTGGTGTTTTGCTACGAATAATAATTTGGGCAAGCCACTGAAACTTTTTAACCATGCTGACACAAAAATTGTTAGACATGTCAAAGTTAAAAGTATGGCTTCGACTATGGATGGGAATTTAATCTACTGGAGTTCTCGTTTAGGTAAACATCCTCAAATGCCTCGAAGTAAGGCTTTTCTTCTTCGTAAGCA
>CAZXBK010000346.1:0-2097 GCA_964638765.1 uncultured Synechococcus sp.
GCGTAGGATCCCCCTAAATCCCCCTTTGTAAGGGGGACTTGAGTTTTCTGGGTATTCTCGTGATGTGGGTTAAGGCTGGTCTGTTAAGAGGTGAGTGCTATACCTCACTATTGTTGTTGCAAATCTTATGGTGGCGAGGGTGATGCAGGGTGAGGCTTGGGGGTTAGGATAAGAAAAAGTTTTTTGGAGACGATCGCCATGATTCCGGGAGAGTTGAAACCGCTTGAGGGTGAGATTGAACTTAATGCTGGCCGCGAAACAAAAATCCTCTCTGTAGCCAATACTGGCGATCGCCCGATTCAGATAGGCTCTCATTTTCATTTTTTTGAGGTGAATGCGGCGCTAAGTTTTGACCGGGATGCGGCGAAGGGAATGCGTCTTAATATTCCGGCAGGGACGGCAGTACGCTTTGAGCCGGGCGATGAAAAAGATGTGGAATTGGTTGCCCTAGCGGGTCGTCGCCATGTGTATGGTCTCAATAATTTGACGGATGGAGCACTGGACTAGATGACGGATGTAATTGGGATTGACCTCGGCGGCACGGGCATTAAAGCGGGTCGTTTTCATATGGACGGCTCTTGCATCGAAGAGCGCAAAATTGCTACCCCCCAACCGAGTACGCCAATGGCAGTGGCGGAGGCGATCGCCGAGCTGGCCAATGAGCTAAATGCCGACAAAAAATGTAAGGCAATGGGCATCGGTATTCCGGGGCCTGTGGATGGGACGGCGCGGATTGCGCGGGTCGCGATTAATCTCAGCGGTTGGCATGATGTTCCCCTCGCGGATTTGGTGGAAAAGCGGACGGGTCTGTCGGTCACGCTCAATAACGACGCCAACTGTGCGGGTCTCGGCGAGGCTTGGCTGGGCGCGGGTCGCAATCACCAAAATCTCCTGCTCATCACCCTTGGGACTGGGGTGGGTGGCGCGGTCATTCTCAATGGCAAATTATTTATGGGTCACTACGGCGCGGCAGGAGAACTGGGCTTAATTACGCTCAACCCCGATGGCCCACCCTGCAATAGCGGCAACAATGGTTCTTTTGAGCAATATTGTTCGATTAATGGGGTTAAACGTTTGTCTGGTCGTGACCCCGGCGAGTTAGGTCGTCTAGCGGCAAAAGGTGATGCGGAGGCGATCGCCCACTGGGAGCAATATGGTGCTTTGCTCGGTGCAGGTTTAACCAGTTTGATTTATATTTTTACGCCAGAAATGGTGATTATCGGCGGGGGCATTAGTGCCAGTAGCGATTTCTTTTTGCCTGCCACCAGAGCAGAACTAAAAAAACGTGTGCTTGCTTCCTCACGCATCGATCTTCAACTCGTCACTGCAGAACTCGGCAACCGCGCCGGAATGGTCGGAGCCGCAAAATTAGCCTTACAAAAACTGTAAATTTATTCTTCAGTCGAAAGCAGTTTAACTAGCTCGGCTTTTTTGAACTTACTGTAACCAGAAAAATCGCGTTTCTTTGCCATTTTTTTGAGTTCAGCAGTAGTAAAAGTATCTAGCCAAGCACTATCGGTAATTACGTCTGGTAAAGGCTCTGGAGTAACGTAAAAAACTTCTTTGAAAATATTGAGTTTTTTACCGCGAGTGATACCGCATTTCAACTTTGTGACATCAAAAAGGCTCTCTTTCCAATATTGAGTATATGCAGCGTCAATTCTCTCTGTTGCTGTCGCTAACTTAACTCCTTTTAGAGGATTGATCGGACGAGTAATTAGATAATCTAAAGCTATTTTAATTTCATCACGAGAAGCTCCAGCCAAATCTACCTTTCCAATTCTTTCTTGCGAAAGAGTTTGAGCCGCTATTTCTGTTTTCTCGTCGTCGTCTGCAACGATACACCACACTTTGCTTAAACTAGCCTCTTCAGCAGCTGCAAAAATAAAGCTATTCGCCACAACTTCATAAGACTCCGAACCAGTTTGCTTGACGATAAGTGGAATCCAGTTTCTTCCACCTGCTTCGTTAATTGCTTTAGCAGTTTCGATAACGTACTGGTAACCGGAACAACCGGTTGGTTTAACACCGAGACGTAACCCGATGCCATCTGTGTCTTTAGCCAATACCTTTGCGACATGCTGTTTTGCACTGTCG
>CAZXBK010000347.1:0-2073 GCA_964638765.1 uncultured Synechococcus sp.
GGGTTCTTCTCACTGTTGGTTGCGTCATTATTTAAGTCAAAACCACTGTATAGTCCTGTATTGGTGGGTATAGCGTAGCTCCAAGCGTAATGAATATCTTGAAGTCCCTTGCGTTGGCTGTTGGTTAAATAGTGGTTGATGAAGCCATCAATGGCGCTTCTATCCAGTTGTGAAAGAGTACTCCCTGCGAACTAGCGGGGAGGTGAATTTCACTCAGCCTGCTAAGGCTGATCCTGATTCTCAATATACTCCTTAATAACCTCCAATGGCGCACCCCCACAACTTCCTGCAAAGTACGATCTTGACCATAAAACGGGTTTTCTAAACGAACCGGATATATCGCAAAACTCTTGCCTTAACCTTCTTGATGATACTGCTTTCAGACTGTTTATCAGCTTTGCGATAGCTGGGGTATTTGGTGAAAATTCAACCAAAAGATGAACATGATCAGCCTCTCCATTGAAGTCGGTAAGTTTAGCATCGAACTTTTGACATATCTCAGAAAATATCTCATGAAGCCTTTTTAAGTGAATGGCTCCGATTACTTTCTTTCGGTATTTGGTGACAAAAACAATGTGACAATGAAGAGTATAGGCACTATGTCGGCCTTTTTTGATTGCCTGCATACTGATTGTTGATATTCCAATAAAGTGTCTGTAAATTATAGCTTTCGATACTAACACACTGATTTCTTAAATGAATGTTCTTAAGGCTTATAAATTCAGATTGGAGGCGACACCAGAGCAGCATGAACGACTCATGCAGCTTTGTGGTACTGCTCGCTTTGTCTGGAATAAGGCATTAGGAATATGCAGCGAGAAGCGTGAGTCTGGGAAGAAAGTTCCTTCAGCCTACGACATGAACAAGTGGTTGCCAGTATGGAAAAAGGAAGAGGAAACTCAGTTCCTTTCAACAGGGAATGCGGTTGTTCTTCAGCAAAAGATCATGGACTTAGGCTCTGCATGGAAAAGACACTTTGACGATCTAGCAAAACTCAAAGCCGGAAAAATCAAAGAGGTTCAGTTTGGAGAGCCACGCTTCAAAAAGCGAAACACCGATGCCGACAACTCCATTCGAATCATGCAATTCTCAAAATATTGTAAGATCGAAAATAGAAGAGTAAAGCTTCCCAGTAAATTAGGGTGGGTAAGGTTTCGCAAGTCTCGCCATATCGAGGGTGATATTAAAAATTGCACCATTACCCGAAAATCAGGTCATTGGTACATCAGCTTTCAGACCGAGCAAGAACTCCCAGAGCCAGTACACGCATCAGACAAAGCGGTTGGTTTGGATATGGGTATTGCAAAGTTTGTCACTCTTTCCAGTGGTGAGCAGTATCAACCACTAAACGCTTTCAGAAAATATGAGACACGGCTTGCCAGAGAGCAAAGAAGCCTCTCTAGAAAAGTGAAGTTCTCTGAGAACTGGAAGAAGCAGAAACGTAAAGTAAGCCGCATTCACAGCAAAATAGCCTCTTGTCGATCCGACTATCTTCACAAGACCTCAACCGAAATCAGCAAAAACCACGCAATGATAGTGATTGAGAATTTGAAGGTATCGAACATGTCTAAATCGGCAAAGGGTGATGCTGAGGATCATGGCAAAAACGTAAAAGCAAAATCCGGCCTGAACAAATCCATTCTCGATCAAGGGTGGTACGAGTTCCGTAGACAGCTTGAGTACAAACAGAGCTGGTTAGGTGGTGAAGTGATTGATGTTAATCCGGCATACACCAGCCAAACTTGCAGCTCTTGTGGTCATAAGGACAAAGCCAACAGAAAAACCCAATCGAAGTTTGAGTGTGTTTCTTGCGGTTACTCAGAGAATGCGGATGTTCAGGCAGCAAGGAATATATTAGCGTTGGGACACAGCGTGTTAGCCTGTGGAGAGGGTTCGTTGGAGTCTTCTAAGAATCAGGAACTTCGGCGAACTCGTGAGAAATTAGCCGCCTAGTAATGGGAATCCCCCAGCGACCTAGCTGGGGGAGGATGTCAAGAATTAGATCTGCATAATGACTTTGAATTCAAGAAATTTGAGTACTCTCTGGAGGAGCGCAAACTCTCATTAAACTGG
>CAZXBK010000348.1:0-2069 GCA_964638765.1 uncultured Synechococcus sp.
ATAGGTATATAACTTTTTAAATTTTTTCAGCACCAAGAATTAACCCCATTCATCTAAAACTCCGGAGTGAGTGGAAACCCCTATCTTTTAAGTAGGGGAGGAAACGAGCGGTAAAGGGGATTTATCCCCCTACACGTTTGACAATCAAGCCCGTCGATCTGTTGAGTAATCGCACCTTCCGGGCTGAAAATTGCGCGATCCGTTTCCAGTCAGCATTACTGACAGAAACTTGGGTTTTCGTATCGCCGCTGACCCAACCCCGATAGGTGACACCAGCTTTGACCGCTTCGACGTAATCGCCCTTGCGGAACCCGTGAGCGGTGACAGTGCCGCCGTACTTGCGGCGTTTCCCGCCTTTAGAGAACTGCAACAAATGCAATTGACGGCGCGATACTGGGGGTCGAGAGATAACAGAAAAAGTAGAATTGGTCACGGTTGCGGTGGATTGCTCCACGAGCTTGGTGCGCCCGGAATACCGAACCGTGCGAGTTTGGAAATGGAAGGAAGCTAAAGCGATCGCATCGTTGGCGTGAGTCTCTCGGGTCTGACGGCTTTTGTCTGCCTTGTCTTTGACCAACCCAAGCTTTTTGCGAGCCTCAGAAGTCTCCCATCCATATTTGCTTGTAACCGGGGCAATCTCGCCAAGTTGAGAGACTGCCCAACGTTGACCAACCATCACCGGAGAAAAGCTTTTCGACCCCTTAGCTTTGACGATTTCGTAAACGATGTCAGTCACTCGATAGAGATTTGCCAATTCCTTGACCACCCGAATTTCGAGTTGGCGGTTCGAGCGGATAGATGGCGGTAATTTTGACCCGCGACGGTTATCGAACCTTTTTTGGCGATGGGCGCGTTGGCTGTAAGAAACTTTGCGCTTAATCCGTCGAGAACGTCGGGTGCGTCGCATCATCGCTCGGGTCTCCATCCGTTCCTTCACTCGCTTGAAGTTGAGGACAAGATGTCCCGCCCACAGGGTTGCAAGCTTAGATTGAACGGCGACACCCGAGTAAAGTTTGCCGGGATCTATGCCAATAGCAATCGGCTGAGTTTTGATTCCCGAGGGTTCTTGAGCGAGTTGGATGGCAAAGATTTTCAGGTCGTTCGGGTAGATTTTTGCTTGACCATCCCGAAGCCAACGACGAGCGCGAGATGGTTTGGTGGGCATTAATGGGATACCTTCTGGCGATAAAACTGGAACACGTTGCATGGAGATAATCCTTACGCGAGAAAGTGTTTGAGGCTTTTGCCTCGTCCCCTCGACCCATCGATTCAGGATGCCTGGGCGTTACCCACGTCCGACAACACGAACTTGCAGATAAACCGGGCTGGAGAAGTACCCGGCAGTGCGTACCAGAATCGATCTCTACGGTCTAGTCAAATCTCAGAAGGGTTGGTTGTCCCCTCATGCCCCCGCGTTTTTAACCGGGGGTTTCTGACCTCAAAACAGATGTAAGCGACAGGTCCAGAGTTGATGCTCGCTATCTTTGTTTTCCGCCCTGAAAGGTAAGACGACACAGAAGAAGTATCGAGCACAATAGCAGGCTGTTGAAGCCCCAGATTAAAGTGTTTGGGATAAAAGCGTTCGAGAGCGCGATCGAGATTTTCCTTAGAATCTCCTACTCTTTTGGGTTTGTCAATTTTTTTGTTAACTTTTTATGAATTTGAAAAGACTTTGAAATCTCCAAGCCACTTAGAAATTTCAATATCATAAGATAAGTTCGTTGTCTTGCCGAATCCGGAAATTCGATCGCGCTCCAAACATCATACAACCGACATGCAGATGACGACGACCTGAACGGCAAGCAGCGTAAACGGTCACACAATTCTAGATCGAGTTGGAGAACGGTCGAATCGAGGGTGAGGTGGAGATCGAACGACCTCTAATTTTTCAGTATCGATCGAGTTGAAAACTCAACCCACTCTCTCACCCTTTCACTCCGCTGATGTAAGCCGCTGTAATTGGGTGCTTGGGGGCGTTGAAAATCTGTTCGACGGGTCCGGATTCCATCAAAAGACCGCTCCCGTTTTCCACCCAAAATAAAGCCGCTGAATCGGCAATTCGTCTGGCT
>CAZXBK010000349.1:0-1967 GCA_964638765.1 uncultured Synechococcus sp.
ATTGCCTGTATTATGATCTGGTTAAAGGCTTAAACTGGTTTGGGGACACAGCCTAAAAACTCATCTAAATGATCAAGTATTCCCAGTTGCTGTAAGTCAGCTAAAAAGTCCCTTGGACCCTTTTCACTGTCATATTGTTGGCTCTCGTCCCCATCATTAACTGCAGATCCTTGATCTAAACCTTCTCCCTGCACCACCGGAACTTGACCAGAATTAGCTTCAGCCATACTTTCATATGGTGGTATAATATAGTCAAAGTAATTGGTAAAGCGATATACATCGCGCGATTTTCTCAAATAGCCTATATGCTGCTCTTGAGGTTGCCGAACGTATACCAAATACAATTCAATAAACAACCGCAAATTTTGCTTAGCCCAAGCTTGTTCACCAAACAATCGCCAATAATCGCTGCCTTCATCAAAGTTCAATATTGCCTCAAAGAACGCTACACGCTGCTCATCTGAAGCTCTAAACAACAACTTCCGCATCATGATTTTAAATAAATCAGGTTTTAACAGGTAAAGGATGTCATCAAATTGGCTAGGACTTGCTGTCAAATCTGCCAAGACAACTTCTGCTGTAATAGTACTTTGATCAATAAGCTGAATTATTAATGCGTCAGTCAATGATAAATTACAAGCGAGTAAAAAAGACGCAAAACCTTTTCCATCAGCCATACATTTAGAGTATATCTGAGCGGCATGTTTATATATCATATCATCTACACGACCAGGTCTGTTGCTTGCCTCGAAGGACTGCCCATCCACCTTCTGAAATTTGTCATCTAGCACAAGCGGATCCTGCGCTGACAGATCAGGAACCGTCATCTTGAGCTCAGCTTGAAAAGGGTGACTCCATAATCCAACGTCAGAGCAGTGGCTTTGGTAGTCTATCTTATATCCACTCCCCTGTGAGTGAATCTGGTACGATCGTGTGTCAAAAGCTTCAGAAATTTTTTCTTCTTCGTGCAAACGATCACAGAAGATGTGCTTCATCAACCAGATTTCGGCAACAAATTTCTTTAAATACTCCACCTTCTCCCGCTCAAGAGCAAAAGTGTCGATTTTGTCGTACAACGATTTTACTATACAAATCTGATCACTATCTAAACTCCATCGATACTCAAGTTCATGCAGTTGCTTGAGAGTAGGATATTTATCATGTAACAATACCTCATCTGCAATAAAATTAACGAGCATTTGAGGCTTCAAGTGCTCTTCAATGAAGCTAAAAAAATCGCCTCTAAAACTTGCTACATAACCGCTAACAGCTTCACCCACACCCTCGGAGTCAAAATCAAATGGTGCATCACTTGCGTCATATTCGTCGGCCAATATTGCTCGCATCAGCTGATCAACTAGACCCCATGCGACATGAATTTCAAGTTGTTCAGAATCATCATTGTATTCGCACCCACGAAGAAAATCCGCGGCCAAAGAATAAAGCACATCTTTTCTGATCGCAGCCATCGCTCCATTATGATCTCGTCCGCCAACCTTATCGCATAATTTCATAACACTGCCTGCTGCGCCCTCCAAGCAAAGTGTTACATCTAAATCACTGAATTGACCGCCGTCTTTCCCCTCAACATATGCGGAAACTTTTGTACGAATTTTTTCTACCCTGAGTTTCAAATCTTTGTAGATATACGCAAGAACTTTCTCGTCGAACTTTGAATTCACAGCAAAGTCACGATCTAGCCTTTCGGCAAATACGTACAACGGCGACAGTACTCGTTTGCTATCTTTCTCTTGTATCAAAAGAACTGTGTACATAAACTGGGCATGCACAAGTCTCAAGTACTCTTTTCTGTCTTCTCCTTCATAATACAAACGACTTTCCGATGATTTACTTGCATTTCCCGGTTTAACTATCCAAAAATTTCCACGTGCAAGCTACGGTCTGGGAAATTTACAAAATGCGTAAACGGCAAGTGAAGAAAAGGTACCGCTCTGATCGTTGTGGTA
>CAZXBK010000350.1:0-1962 GCA_964638765.1 uncultured Synechococcus sp.
CATCAAAACCAACGCGATCGCAGAAATCACCGAAACTTTCGCCCGTGTGACGATCTTGCTTAAAGAAAGCAAACATCGGTTCGAGGGTCTTCTCTAGATCGTCAACCTCCATCTTCTGCATATAAGGTTGAGCAATACGAGTTTGGTTGGGCGTACCACCAAGCCAGAGTTGATAAGTTGTTTGGCCACTACCGACAAAACCAAGTTCCGCCATGTAAGGACGAGCACAACCATTAGGGCAACCAGTCATCCGCACAACAAAATGCTCTTTACGGAGACTAAACTTATTCATCACCTTCTGGATGCGATCCAACATGCTAGGAAGAATACGCTCCGCCTCAGTCATTGCCAAACCACAAGTGGGAAGAGCAGGACAAGCCATCGCATAACGATTTAGCAAATTGATTTTGTCCTCAGAAAGAACGCCATTACTGCTTAGAATACGCTCAATCTCTTCCTTATGAGCAGGTTCAATCTCAGTCAACAAAAGGCTTTGATTACTAGTGAGACGCATCGGTAGACGATAACGTAGTTGAATTTCCTTCAGAGCAGACTTGAGTTTAAAAGTGCCATTGTCATAAATCCGACCATTCTCGATGTGGATACCGAGGAATAGTTTGCCGTCACCCTGTTCATGCCAACCGAGATAGTCATAGAACTTCCATTCAGGTAGCTCTTTGTAAGGCTGAATCTTCTTACCAAAATACTCTTCAACCTTCGTGCGGAATTTTTCTACGCCCCAGTCATTGATGAGATATTTCATCCGAGCATGACGACGTTCAACGCGATCGCCATAATCTCTTTGGGTTGCGACAATTGCCTTCACAACATCATAGACATCATCTTTGTCGACATAGCCAATTTCATCTGCGATCCGGGCAAAAGTCGCTTCTTTGTTGTGGGTGCGACCCATGCCGCCACCAGCCAAAATATTGAAACCTTGTAGTTCTTTGTTCTCATCAAGAATTACAACGAGGGTGACATCCTGCGTATAAGCGTCAACGGAATTATCACCAGGCACAGTGACAGAACATTTAAATTTACGGGGCATATAGTAAGTGCCGTAAATCGGTTCAACACTGCCTTCAACATTGCTGCCATTAAGATTACGTTGACGAGCCGCCACAACATCAGGGTGCTCTTCAGCAGTTACTGCTTTCTCACCGTCCAACCAAATTTCGTAGTAGGCAGGGGTTTGAGGTGTCAAAAGATCGGCAATGCGATCTGCATATTCACGAGCATAAACGTACTCAGGCTTATCTTTGATGGGAGCAGGCACAGCCATTACGTTACGGCTAAGGTCACCACAAGCGCCTAAAGTCGAACCCATGCTATTCACAATCGCGGCGATCGTTGCCTTCAGATTCTTCTTGAGAATACCGTGGAGTTGGAAGGCTTGGCGGGTAGTAGCACGGATATTGCCGTAACCATACTTGTCAGAAAGCTCGTCAATAGTGAGATAAAGCTCTGCAGGAATCAAACCACCCGGATTACGGGTACGAAGCATCATACGATAATCCTTATTCTTTCCCTTACCCCCTTCGCGGTCGTATTGCTGGTAGGAGCCGTGGAATTTCAGGATTTGTACGCCATCCTTACTGAAATGAGTCTCATCATTTAACAGCTCAGATGCTACGGGTTCCCGAAGGAAGTCACTGCGCTCTTTAATGCCTTCAAGCTTGGAGGATTTTTTCGGGGAAATGGGAGTTTGAACCATGGTGGGGCAAGCGGTAGCAAGAAAAATAAATTAACCGATATCAGCTCTAAAAACGACAAAAGCAAGGCAGTTACTGCACAAGCTTCTGTAGATATTTCGAGGCAAGATTAGCACTACTTACTCTCGCGGAGTGATTAATGCCATTTTTGAACCGTCGTACAGATTACCAGATTTTAATTCTCCGGTAATTCGGTAGGGATTACGGTGTACACGGTAATTGTACCATTCACAAATGGGTCTACGCA
>CAZXBK010000351.1:0-1905 GCA_964638765.1 uncultured Synechococcus sp.
CGAGAGTCACCTCAGCATTATCACCAAATTCTTGTTTAAGAGTTGCGATCGCAGCAGTGGAGTTATCAGCGTTGCGATTCAGCATCACCACCTTTGCGCCCTTAGACAAAAATACTCGCGTTGCCTCAAATCCCGCACCGGCATTAGCACCAGTGATGACATATGTTTTGCCTGCGAGAGAGCCAAGTCTTTCTGGTGTCCAGCCTTTTGAGCCAAAATTTTTTTTGGTGGTCATGGTTCAGGGTTTTTGTCTCGTGTACTTAGTTATAGTGCTGCTGGATAATTTTTGTTTTCTATTTCCAAGAAAATTAAGCAACTAGATTAATGGATTATTCATGAGAGTACAAAAAGCTTTAAAAAAAGCTTTAAATCTCGTTGAACACTCTTACGCCCTTAAAATCTGTTCAAAAGGGTTTTAAGTTTTTTGTCATAGAGTGGTAGCCAGAAAAATCCTAGATAACATGAATATTGGCCATGCTATTTTGAAAGCTTCTCGAATTTATTAGGTCAATATCCAGAGAGTTTTCGTCATGTAAAAGTAGTTAGCCTATTCACACACTTCAAATAGAAAACCACAACTTCTTTGAGTAGCTATGATAAGCGATGCGATCAAGCTATACGAACCTGTTAATACTCTTAAACAGGTTGGCGAAGATATTTGGCTCGTTGATGGCCCAATTGTACAGATGTCAATGTATGGAATCAAGATTCCTTTTCCGACGCGGATGACTATTGTGCGGTTGAGCAACGGAAATCTATGGTGCCATTCACCAACAGAACTAACTCAAGAACTCAAAGCCCAAATTGACTCCCTTGGCCCAGTACGCCACCTCATTTCACCTAACAAAGTTCATTATGCTCATATTGGTACCTGGGCTAGAGCTTATCCAGAAGCCATAGCATGGGCATCTCCAGGCGTTTGCGATCGCGCAGCACAACAGAAAATTGAGGTTAGATTTGATGCCGATTTGGGGAATGAGCCCCAATCTCAGTGGGCAACAGATTTAGACCAATTAATCTTTCGGGGTAGTCGGTTTATGGATGAAATTGTATTTTTCCATCGGAAGAGTTCTACTCTCATCCTGACCGATCTCATTGAGAATTTCGAACTCGATAAAGTCAGTAAACAGTTTGGTTGGTTGATTAAGTTAACTGGGATTGCCGACCCTGATGGCAAAACTCCATTGGATTTGCGAATGACATTTTGGAGACAAAAGGAACAGTCTCGTAGTTGCTTAGAGCGAATGCTTGAGTGGAACCCTGAAAAGGTTATCCTTGCTCATGGTCGTTGGTATGAGAAAGACGGTACTACTGAGTTACGCAGAGCTTTTCGCTGGCTTGCATGACTTTAAGACACTAGCAAGTTAACAATTCAATGGAGCAGATAGGCGAGAGACATATTGCTTCAACAAATTGATAAAATGAGTCCAGATACATCGCCAACCGCCAAGTCAAAAGTATGTATGAAATAGAAGAATTAAGAGAGAAAATCAAAGCACAAGACTATATTGGTGCTTTGCAAATTATTGATGAAATAGATGAAATGTCAAAGGAAGATAAGCTTAATAAAATTTATAGCTATATGGTTATTCTTTTGCTTCATCTAATTAAACAACAAGCAGAACAGAGAACAACTAGCTCCTGGGATAGATCTATTTTTAACTCAATTGATAATATTAACCGTACTAACAAGCGCAGAAAGGCAGGCGGTTATTATGCAAATAGTGATGTTTTACAAGAAATAATTGATGAGGCTTATCCAAGAGCAATTAAAGAGGCTTCTTTTGAGGCATTTGAAGGTAAACTAACTGTCGATCAGCTTGAAGAAAAGGTTGATTGTGATTTTATTAAAAAGGAAGCTATTTTACTTTTAGAATATAATTAATCTTTCGTATTGTAATTAGT
>CAZXBK010000352.1:0-1876 GCA_964638765.1 uncultured Synechococcus sp.
CCCTTAAAGTGATGTGACGAAGTGAAACAATTAGAATACAAAGCGACAAATTCCGTTACCAAGGACGTCCTACGAGGGTAAAACCAGACCAATAGTAAGGATGCATCAGATCATTAGTTGTCACAGATTCTACCTTCTCTGAAATTTGAATATTGGCAGAAATTCCGGAGGCTAAACGCACCTGACCATTGGCGATTTTCAGGTCTCCGTGGAGCATTTCTAATTGGGCTTGCCTTAACGCCGCAGCTTTTGTTGGTTCAGTTTGGAGTTTGCGATAGAAATTTTGCATCAGGATTAATGTGCCCGCGTCGCTAACAGACCACAAACTACCCAGTGCAGAGGTGGAACCGGAGGCAATGGTCAAACCTGAAAAACCGAGTTCCGCATCACGACTACCTAAAGCAGTTTGGCAGGCAGAAAGTACTAGTAAATCTAGAGGTGGATTATCGAAATTCAACTCATCCAATTCGCTGAGGCGTAGCTCTTCATCCCACAGATAAATTGATGATTTCTTCGGCTTACCAGAATTAAATTCTGCGTGGGTTGCCAGATGAACAATGGGAAAGCGCTGGCTTTGGCGAGTTTGTTTGAGGTTATCGACAGTAAAAGTTTCGTTGAGAAAGCTTTGACCTTGAGTAAGGTTGGCGATCGCCCCCACTTCGACTTCGACACCCGGCAATGGATCAAGCTCCTCAAAACTATCTGCCCCCATCGCCAGCACTGGCGAATTTTGCAGAGACGTATAGTTGCTGTTGATGTTGTAAAAACTCGGTACTACAGACAAACTGTATTTTTCAATCAAGTAGCGATCGCCATCGTAGAGTGCAGCGATTGGTAGACTCCGCAGACCTTCATCTAACGAGAAAATGAGACTGTCAATATTATTCGCTTGTAGAAAAGGGGCGATCGGCTTGATAACAATGTCGTAAAGTTCCCGACTGGTTTCTTTGTAATTAATATTTGGTCTGCGTAACGAGACCGCCAAATCCGACCGGAACTTATTCACTAGCTCAATAATGTCTTGGCGATCGCGTTCCTGGGTATAAAGCGTTTGGGGCGGTACATTCGGCGCAAACAGGAGAAAATTTAGACCGTCTCCCTCTTCCGGGTAGGAAATATAGACCATGGCATGGCGTTTTCCCGTCGCCTGAGCAATTCTCTCTAACGTTTCCTGCACATCTTCCGGCTGCTGCTCAAACTCCGGTAAGTCCTTATCAAAATAATTAGAAAACTCAAAAATCCGTTGATTCTCTAGGGAAAACAGATCATCAGGAAGCAGAGGCTGCAAAATATTCGGTACACGACTACGAATACTCGATTCAAAGCGATCAATACGGTTATCAATCGTCTCTTCAATCTTGAAAATATCACCCAACCCAAACTGGGCAATCAGCGCGGCATCTTCCTCATTGTGATGCAACGTTTCTTGATGGACGGCCTGAGTCTCTGGACTAGTGGTTGCATTAACCGCCGCTCCATCTTTAAAGAATAGAGGCGAGTTTAGGGCAACGGTTAGGCCCATCGCCAAGATTGAAAGGGAAAGAAACTTTGTCCGGATCATCACAGTCGTAACCTACTACTACGGGAAAGAATTGTGAACTCAACATCCTACGCCCGTGGGACAACTTCAGGATAAAGTTGTCCGCTGTAGGAATGAGTAATTGGCATTACTGACGCAACCTAGCTGAAAAAAGTTCAGGGGCGATCGCCAACCAATTCTAAGAATACCCTCAACATTTTCCGGGTAATTTCCTAAACTAAGAGTTAGGAGAGTTAGCGCGGCAGTTGCAGAGTAGACCAAAGCAATTTGGATCTATCTCCGAGGAAAGTCCGGGCTCCCGAAAGACCAAACTTGCTGGGTAACGCCCAGTGCGCG
>CAZXBK010000353.1:0-1854 GCA_964638765.1 uncultured Synechococcus sp.
GATGTTATTGGGGTTGGTTAGTAATTGGCTGTGGCTAGGTTTGTCTGGAACCTTGGTGACACTGCTGCTTTCGCTCAAGGTGATTTTGCCGTCAGTCAAAGAATGGGTCAGCACTTTTCTTACGGATCAGGAACGTAAAACTCTAATTGGCTTTATTGCCTTCGCTGTGGCGATCGCCGGGCTGTTTAAATTTCTGGGTGTATATGCCCTGATTGGGTACTGGCTAAACCAGATTAAATGGGACGAATTTGGTTCTTGGGCTGACTGGGTTGGTGCGCTCGGTCAAATCATGATTGCCGTTCTTGCGGTTTACGTAGCGTGGGAGCAGTATGTTATCTCCCGTGATCTCACAATTCAGCAGAACCGTATTACCCAGCAGCAAACCATTGATACATATTTTCAAGGTATTTCTGAGCTGGCTCTTAATGAAGAAGGCCTGCTAGAGGATTGGCCGCAGGAGCGTTCTATCGCTGAAGGACGAACCGCTGCAATTCTTAGTAGTGTTGACGCTGGCGGTAAAGCAAAAATTCTGAGGTTTTTATCTCAATCTCGATTGTTGACTCCCTTAAGGCGCGATGGTCGTCTGGGTCGTCCTATCTTTGATGGTACTGGCGGCTATCAAGAAGATCGTTTAGGCGGTGTGCGGGTCATCGATCTCGGTGTGATGCTAGCTGGCACTGACTTACACTCTATGGATTTACGTTGGACTGACCTTAGTGAAGCCAATATGGTGCGAGCTAATTTGCAGGAGTGCGATTTAGTGCGGGCAAATTTGGCGCGGACAATCCTCGTTGATGCAAATCTCCGTGGCGCTGATTTGAAAGGGACAATTCTTTTTTATGGGTCTTTTGATAGCGCGACGCCTAGGGTAAAAAGTCAGCGACCTGATTATCGAACAGGCGAATATACTGGTGCGGTTGTCGAAAATGTGGATTTTACCAACATTAAACGAATGAGTGAGGAACAACGCTATTATTGTTGCTCTTGGTGTGGCGAAAAATCCCGTGGAACAATTCCAGGCGGCTGTGAGGGCATTCCAAATCGTTTAGGTCGTTAGGTTAATAATATTTGCTTGAAGTTTTATAGTAAAACAACAAAATAAGCGTTAATTTTCAAAGAGAAAAAATGTAACTGATAGCCGGTTGATTAGAAAGTATTAGCCAAAATTGAGCAAAATATAATCAACTGGTTATAGATGCCAAGTCATATCTTTTCACAGTAATACTTATAGCTTTTCAATCAAAGAAAAAAGTTTAGAGTTTTTATTCTGAGCAATCTCTACTAACTTAATAAGAATTAGACTATCGTTGTCACTATATTTTTCTTGGAGTTGCTTGTAGAGAGATGTGAATTCTGCCAATGTATCGTCTAGTAATGTGGTTCCTTGTTGTTGGTCGGAAGTGCCAAAGCTAATTTCGGAAATGGCGTTGAGTTCTGTATCGAGAGCGAATTCCTTACCCATCTTTAAATACCTGACAATTGATAATTCTATGTTCGGAAAAAACGATAAGGAATCAGGAAGTGCCATAGAAAATCAGTACTTCTACTTACATTGTGACTGGGAATAGTCGCGAATTTTAGTTAGAAAATAAAAACTTGTTCGTCTATTTGTTGTGGCGATCGCCCCACTAGCATTTTCAGAAAAAAGATAGACTTCAGCGATCAAAAATACCTGCGGTTTTCATTTTTGTTACGGCGCTGAGGCGATCGCCGACCGTACTTAGACTGGTCATAGAGGCAAGCGAGATGAGATGCCATGACCAAACAGTTGAATATTTTCAAAAAAATAGAAGCGATAGTTGAGAGTTTCAAGCAAGTAACGTTGTAGCAAAATAGAGTGAGTAGTCCTTTCTG
>CAZXBK010000354.1:0-1843 GCA_964638765.1 uncultured Synechococcus sp.
TTCAAATGATGGCTTATTCGCCAAATTTTTCAGAAAGTTGATATTTTTCTTCGACGCCGATTAGGTCATTAAATTCGTCAAACTGCATTAATTCGGCTTCTTTTCCGATCGTGGTTCCATCTTGCTGTAATTTTAGATAAAAATCTCGCATCGTCGCTGCTGCCGCAAACAGCCCCGTTAGTGGGTACAAAATTAGTTGAAAACCCATCTCAGCTAATTCTTCTTTTGGCAAAACTGGGGTTTTGCCGCCCTCAATCATATTAGCCACCATTGGCTTAGGCACTCGTTTACCAATTTCTTTTAATTGTTCAAGCGACCCTGGTGCCTCAACAAAACTTGCATCTGCACCCAACTCTCTAGCTCCTTCAACTCGGGCTATGGCTTCTTCCAATCCCAGAACTGCTTCGGCGTCGGTTCTAGCCACGATAAAAAAATCTGCATCCCCTCTTGCTTCGACCGCTGCTTTAATTTTTTGTAGATATTGCTCTCTTTCGATAACTTTTTTATTTCTCATATGACCACATTTTTTTGGCCACACCTGGTCTTCCAAAAAGCAACCCGCTGCGCCGGCCGCAATTAAGTCTTTGACTGTACGGTAAACATTTAAAGGATTGCCATATCCTGTATCAGCATCGACGATCACTGGGATGCCAACACTATTACAAATTTGTCTAGCACGCTCTACAACTTCCGTTTGAGTCAACAAACCAAAGTCAGGCTCACCAATGGTTGAGGCCGCTAAAGAATAGCCCGATACAAAAGCCATGGGAAAACCGGTCTTTTCTGCAATCTTGGCGGATAAAGTATCGTAAATGCCAGGAAAAGCTAATGACCCTACTTCTTCTAGTACTTTATGAACACGTGTTGTTCCCATATACCCTCCAAGATGTTCCTGTTATTGTTTGGATATAATTATACCCTAGCTGATATTTAATGAGACTTTTTGTAATTGCATGGCCATATTTAGGGTCTAGTGACTAATACTTTTAACTTTCGCATCAAAAATATGAAAAAAATTATTCCACTATTTGTTTTACTCATTTCATTCACTTCAATCGCATCAGCTGATAAAGCCAAAGTCTTAGAGCCTGATGGCACTATTGATCCTTTAATTTACCAGGAACTCAAGCAAGGCCGATGGGAACTTGTAAAACTTTGGGCAACCTATTGCCCTGTTTGCAAGAGAGATTTCGAAAAGTTAGGAAAATTCATACAAGACAATCCAGAAATTCCTATTACAATCATTGGTGTAGTAGTTGACGGTATTGAAGAAAGAGATAAAGCGCTCAGTCAAATTGATAAGCGAAATTTACATTATACCCATCTACTTACTAACTTTGATCACGCTAAAGAGTATTTTAACAAACAGTCTGGAGCTAACTTTATCGGTGTTCCCTCATACATACTATTTAATCCTGATAATGAAATGGTAGGCTTTAATCAAAGTGCAATTGACATCGATGCTCTAGAAATTTTTGTCTATGAATAAGCCATTGTATCTATAAGTATGGAAGAACTCGCTGATATCAATGCTGATCTAAACCAGCAGGTAGTTATCGATACTGCCAATATGGAGTGGCAACCGAGTCCGAGTGGAACTGTATGGCGAAAACCCCTATACCGAGAAGGCGGTGAATTTGGGCCAGTGACGAGTATTGTTAAATATGATGCTGGTGGAAAATTTCGCACACATAGCCATCCACAAGGAGAAGAAATTTTTGTTTTAGAAGGCGAATTTTGTGACGACCACGGTCGATACCCTGCTGGCACCTACTTACTTAACCCTGATGGAACACAACATGCACCCTATTCTGACCAGGGATGTATCTTATTAGTAAGACTT
>CAZXBK010000355.1:0-1829 GCA_964638765.1 uncultured Synechococcus sp.
GAGGTTTGGACTACTACACCCATACAGCTTTTGAGATTAAATCTAGCGATCTAGGTGCACAGGCAACAGTATGTGGTGGTGGTCGCTACGATGGTTTGGTAGCGGAGTTAGGAGGCCCCGAAACTCAAGCTGTGGGTTGGGCAATGGGTTTAGAAAGATTAGTTTTACTTTTGGAAAAACTAAGTCCTGTTGCAGCGAATCAGCCTGATTTTTATTTTATCTCCCGTGGTGAAATAGCAGAAGCTCAGGCTTTGGTTCTTAGTCAAAAATTACGTCAAGCTGGTTTTATTGTAGAGCTAGATCTTAGTGGTAGTGCTTTTGGTAAACAGTTTAAGCGTGCAGACCGCTCTGGAGCAGCAGCTTGCTTGGTTCTAGGAGACAGTGAAGCTGAGAATAAAACGGTAAATCTCAAATGGTTGGCTTCAGGAGAACAAAAGACTGTATCTCAAGCTGAGTTAATGGAGATGACTGACACGCTGAAAACAAAAATTGCTCAGCCATAGGCTTGATTAATGTGATCGCTATGTGTTGAGTTTAGGAGTAGTGATAACGACATTGCAAGAAAATAATCTTAGTTTGGCTCGGTATACAAGGCGATGTTCTTGGGTGATACGTCTGGAGTAAGTCGAACCAGGTAAATACTTGAGATGTTCTGGTTTACCGATGCCCTTAAAAGGATCGGCTATTGTTGCTTCAACCAAATCTAGAACCCTATTGGCAATTTTCTTGTCTTTCCGAAACCACCAACGGATATCATCACGAAACTGGACATCAAAAATTACAGCTTTATCGTTGCTCAAGTTTTAACTCCTGGCGCAATTCTTCTAGAGACTCAGACTCTAAATTAGAATCTGCTAGTTCATCAGCTCTTGCCATTGCCGCAAAGAGTTTTTTCGCATTTGCAGGCGAACGCAACAAATGGAGGGTTTCTAGCATGGTGTTTAATTCCGCAGCAGCTAGTATCGCCACGTCTTCTTTGCCTGTTCGGCTAACGATGACACAGCCTCGATCTTCAATCACCTCATCCAACACAGAAGCTAGGTTTTGACGGAGATTTGTGTAGTTTGTTTGTTTTGCTAGCATCATTTACAGTACTTGTTTCTGTACTTGTGATTTTAGCATGATTATTTTGATGAAGCGATCGCTTGAAAAGTTTAAATGTATTGCGATCCCGATTTCAAAAGTTTAGATGTTCTAGAGAAGTAAATATTTTCAAAGAAATTCTGAAACTTCAAAGTTGATGGAAAAAATCTACGTTATCTATTGACTAGAACAAACTTCCTAACTTGTCGATTATGGTAACAGGTGCAGATATAGCTACGGCTTCTAGAACAATTTCATCAACGATTGATGTTTTAAAAAAAGTAAAAGTACTAGCTGACAAATATGGTGACGTTGAAATTAAAGAGATTGTGGTTGACTTGAGAAGCGAACTAGCAGATACAAAATCTCTAGTAATTGAAATGAAAGAAGAAATTAATAACCTCAAGGAAGAAAGCGGAAAATTGAAGCAAAAGCTGAAAACAACGAAAGAAATAAGCTTTCTTAATGGTGCTTATTATCGCAAAAATGATGTAGATAGAAAACAGCCTTTTTGTCCGACCTGCTTTGAAACAGATCAAATTCTTGTGACAATGCGTCCTTTCCGTACTTCTATGGCGTTAGATACAGGCAACATGAAATGTAATAATTGCAAAGGATTCAGCCAGGTAAATTAAATCAATCTGCAAATACTAACCTAATTTGTAGAAGCGATCGCCCAAACTTTAAATCTAAGTCAAGACAACCGCCAATAATCAAACCTATGCAACCCTAGCAATTACTCCAGC
>CAZXBK010000356.1:0-1786 GCA_964638765.1 uncultured Synechococcus sp.
AATACAAAATTACGAGATTCCAATGGCAGCGTCATTATTTTGCCGAATAATACTGTTTGGGGTGGCGAAATTACCAACTTTACCAACTCCGAACGGCGACGTCTATCGTTCAAGATTTTTGTCAAATTTGATGAGGATATCGAGAACATTCGCAAAATGTGGTTCGAGGTGGCTGCTGAGCATCCCGACATTTTAGACACGCCACCGCCAAGTATTTCTTCTCCTACGAATGCCCAGTACCAAGATTCGATTCGGATTAGCCTCAAAGCTTGGTGCGAAACACCTCGATACAGAAAAGCGTATTTGAGCGTCTTACAAGTGCTGCAAAAGAAAATGAAGGCTGCCAAGATTGAATTGGTGGCTCCGGCACAGCGGGTCATCGTCGATAATGAACCAGCGCGGGAAGAGTATTTGTTGCCGGGAAATATCCAAACTGAACAGCTTCTAGAAAAACGTTAGTTTGAACTTTCTTGGTGAAATGGCTACTGGGGCGATCGCCGCAATTTTTTGTCTGTGAGTTGCAAGCCAATAGCCTAAACGAGCATAATCCAGAGAGGATTAAAAACTATGCTCAAAAAATAAGTTTCACCATTCATGACCCACTCTACCGATGCCAAAACCCTGACCAGTTGGATGGCAGGCGAATTTTCCAACTTTGACCAAGCCTTAGCAAATGCCGCGATGTTTGCACATATCAAAGTTTGTATGCGCCCGCTGCCTCAGGATTTTTTCGGTGGTTATGGATTATTTCTAGAGCAGGCCTACAGCTCCGATTTAGGCAATCCCTATCGTCTACGCGCCTTTCAAGTGAAGCCTGTGGATGATCATCTAGAGCTAATTCACTACAAGCCCAAGGAAGAAACCAAAGAACAATTTTTTGGCGCTTCTCGTGACCTTAGCATCTTAAAATCCGTGACGATGGATGCCCTGGAGCCGATGCCCGGTTGTGACATGATTGTGAACTTTGAAAACGGCGCTTTTAAAGGGGTTGTTGAAGAGGGGCGTGGTTGCAAAGTTTTTCGTAACAACAGAGAAAGTTACCTCGATAATCGCTTTGAAATTACGGAAAAAAATCTCATTAGTATTGACCGGGGACGTGACCCAGAAACCGATGAAATTGTGTGGGGTTCTCTAGCGGGTGCGTTCGAATTTAAGAAAATCAAGGATTTTTCGTCTGAGGTTGTTTAGAGAAATCACGGCGGCGATCGCCCTTTCAATACTGCGAATCCAAAAATTCAGGCATAATGATCACCTAACGCTCTGGCTGTTTTTAGAGAATATATGTTGTGTCTGCTGCGAATCGAAAATTTTGCGCTGATTGATCGCCTCGAACTGGATTGGCGGGCAGGCTTAATGGTGCTTACCGGAGAAACGGGGGCAGGCAAATCGATTATTCTTGATGCCATCGATTTGGCGCTGGGGGGCAAGGCTAATGCTCGAATGCTACGGACAGGTTGTGATCGCGCGTCCATTGAAGCAACTTTCTCCAGCACACCGGAGTTAGAGAAATGGCTAGGGCAACAGGAAATTGATTTGCTCGACGATGAAACAGTAGTTTGTAGCCGTGAATTGACCGTGGGTAAAACGCTACGTTCCCGTTGTCGGGTTAATGGTGTGGTACTGAACCAGTCGTTAATGGCGGATTTACGGCAATATCTCGTCGAAATTACTGCGCAGGGTCAAACTGTTGAGTTGATGATTCCTGAGCGCCAACGCATTTTGCTGGATAGTTGGGGCGGACAAGGTAAGTATCAATTCTGCTGCAGTTAGAGATCCTAGTTTGATA
>CAZXBK010000357.1:0-1766 GCA_964638765.1 uncultured Synechococcus sp.
TGATCAAGAAGAAGTTGACTTGTTTAGAAGGGGTTACTTTTAAGATTTCTTTTCCGGTAATGACCTCTTTTCCATCTTTAAAAAAATCGGTAGTTACTTTCGAAGCAAATTTCTCACAATAGCCGTCTATAAAGTCTTCGTTTAGTTTCTTTTGCATCTTGAAAAAATTGATGGTATGCCTACTGTAGTAATAGCTAACCTAAAGAGTAAATCTATTCATTGTGATGATAAAAGGGAAAGTTTGCTCAACATTTTGCTAACATCAACCGACTGGATGCACGCTTGTGGAGCCAAAGGCAGATGTACAACTTGTAAAGCAAAAATCCTTAATGGACATGACAATCTAACCAAGCGATCGAAAGCGGAGGAGCAGTATTTGAAATTGAATAAATTGCAAGAGGATGAGCGACTAACGTGTCAAACTTATCTTTCGGGAGATGTGACAGTTTATGCTCCAAAAGAAACACAATTACCACATTTGACATACTCAGATTAATGTTTGTAGAACCTCATATCGGTAAAGGGACTCTTCGAAGAGGAGGTTGGATAGAAGTAGTTTGCGGATCTATGTTTTCCGGTAAGACAGAGGAGCTTATTAGAAGGTTAAATCGAGCGATGCTTGCAAATCAACATGTTGAAATATTCAAGCCGGCAGTTGATAAGCGGTATGATAAAGTAAAAATTGTCTCTCATAAAGATTCTTCCATCCCTTCATCACCAGTAAATTTTGCTAACGATATATTGCTTAGAGCTGGTCAATGTGAAGTTGTGGGTATTGATGAAGCCCAATTTTTTGATGAGGAAATTGTAAACGTTGCCAATGAATTGGCCAATCAGGGTAAGCGAGTAATAATTGCAGGTTTAGATATGGATTTTAAAGGTGTTCCGTTTAAACCTATGGACGCTTTGATGGCCACTGCTGAATACATTACTAAAGTACATGCAGTTTGTATGAAGTGCGGAAATGTTGCTTCCTACTCTCATAGACGTACTAAATCTAAACAAACAATAGTTTTAGGTGAAAAGGATATTTATGAAGCTCTTTGCAGATCATGCTTCTTTGAGGCGGTTAGCGCTAAGTAGTGCTGCTGTTATCTTTAGTGTGTTGACATTTTCTCAGAATATTGCTGTAGGAACATGGCGCACCCACTTTAGTTACAATAATGCGCAGAAACTTATAGCTACCTCAGATAAGATATTTTGTGCAACTGCTTTTGGATTATTTTCTCGAGAGATTGAAACTGGGACAACGC
This sequence comes from uncultured Synechococcus sp., assembly GCA_964638765.1. Classification (GTDB taxonomy): domain Bacteria; phylum Cyanobacteriota; class Cyanobacteriia; order Cyanobacteriales; family MRBY01; genus MRBY01. The sequence goes on from CAZXBK010000357.1 coordinate 1,254, forward strand.
GAAAACTATCAAAAATTGATGGATTATCAGATATTGGGGTTTCAGCGATTTCCTACAATGAAAATGCCAATGTGCTTGTTATCGGGTACCAATCGGGTTTTATTGATTTCATTTATGAAGATGAGATTATTGGCATTTCCGATATCGCTCAGAGCAATTTGGAGGGTGACAAGACCATTAACGAAATAGCGTTCGATAACTCAAATACGTATTTAGCAACAGATTTGGGCGTAGTAGTAATTAGAACCGCAACTGCTGAAATCGTTGAGAATTATGTTCAAATTGGATCAGGTGGGATAAGTGTTAACGTATTTGATATTGAAGTTAAAAACGATTCGCTTTTCGTTATGACCGATGAAGGTATACAGTCTGGTATGCTTTCAGCCAATCTACTTGATTTTAGTAGCTGGACGATGTATCCATCAACAGATTCATTTACAGATCTGACTCAGGTTGGTAATGAATTATATGCACTCTCTGGTTTAGACTTATTTAGGTTTGCTTCAGGCTGGG
>CAZXBK010000358.1:0-1676 GCA_964638765.1 uncultured Synechococcus sp.
GACCCATCACGTGAAATTGTCGCTCTTTAATCGGCGCAGCTAACGGCATTAATTCTTCCCGAACTACGGCTAAAGCTTGATCTAACTCCGCCCGATTTTGAAATGTATCCAATGGCAAACGCTGCAAAGCTTGTTCCACCTGCGGCAGAGCTTCCGGCTGATATTTTTCAAGATAACGACTTAAAATTTCCAGTTCGGTTGCTACAAAACCCACATCTGGCTTCGCCGGATCATCTGACTCAAAAATCAACTCCGATTTCATCAACGCCCCGATGTCATGACCCGGACTAATGAGGGCGATCGCCACTTCAAATGTTTCACCGGGTTTCGCACTAGGAGACAGAGATAACCTGGTTGAAGAATCAAATAAATCTCCCTCACAAGCCAATTCTCCATTCACATAAATTTTTGCCTCAGCCGCCCACCAAGTCAATTTGAGGCGACAATGTAGATCTTCAATCCCATAATTTTTGATGTTCTGAGGAACCGCAAAAGTCTGACAAAACCAAGCAAGTTGTCCACCTTTCGGAAATACTAGATAGCCATTTTCATTACCTGTAATTGGCTTTAGTTGTTTTGACTGAAAATCTTTAAAACTGTTCTCTGCCTTGTCAGCAAGATAATACTGCCATTTCTCTTGAGTCTTAACTGTAACGAGAGACTGGAGTGTTTCGAGAGTGGAGGCAATGTAATCCGAAGCCATGGAGCATCATAAAAATCTTGCCTGAACATCATACTCTGATCTCCATTCTCCACTGTGCTTTAGGGAGACACTATGGAACCCATGTCTTTCTCTATTTTGGTGATCGCCCACTTGATATTGTGGCGAGCTTGATGTTCGTATTGCGTGCAAAAAAACTTCGTTTGATAAATCGTATCTTTAGCTAAAAACTTTTGGAGAATATCAGTTCTTTTTTCGATGTAAGTTTCCAGAGGAACCCATTTATATAGTAGTTTCGAATAAGAAATAGAATTCCTTTTTTCCGCTAAAAAATAGCATGAGTGGCGTAACCTTCTGAAACCCCTTCCGGCCTTCGGCCACCTTCCCCAAGGAAGGACATTAGAAGACCCTCTAGAACTTATTCGGAATGACTATAAAACTTCTTTTCTATGGCTTATCCCCTCGGCATCATTGGCGCTGGCATTGGCGGCCTCACATTAGCTTGTGCCCTCGAACAGCAAAGTATAAACTTCGAGCTTTTTGAACAAGCAGAGACATTTGAAGCCTTGGGCTATGGCATTCAAGTGAGTCCTAATGTTGTGCGTATCTTGCAAGCTTTGGGTTTGGCCGAAAAACTAGAGCAAGTTTCCCATCGCTGCTATGGCTTTGAATTACGCTCATTTAATTCAGATAAAAGCTTAATCAATTGGCAACTTCCCAAAAGTCAGCTTTATTATCAATGTCGCCGCGCTGATTTACACCAACTACTTTTTGATGGTCTACAAAATAAAAGTAACCTCCATTTCTCAGCGAGACTCTCTAGCTTTAAACGGGATACGGAGGCGATCGCCCTGCAATTTACAGATGGCACCAATAAAACAATTGCTGCCTTGGTTGGAGCGGATGGCGTAGGTTCCCAGACACGCAAACAGTTAATGCTTGATAGCCAACAAACTAAACCCAGTTATGCGGGCTATGCAGCTTTTCGGGCAATATTGCCTTGGCGATCGCCCTA
>CAZXBK010000359.1:0-1668 GCA_964638765.1 uncultured Synechococcus sp.
TAGTAGGGTCTCTTTTCAGTTGGAATCAGACTGCCGGAAGGAACTCCGACGACTGCCGTTAATCTCCGAAGAAATTAATGGGTTCTTAGAGAACAGCCCCGGCACACAGCCGATATGCTCCAACTGTGAGACCCATGCTCATACTACTGTCATTCATGGGCATCACCTCCTGTTCCCGGCAAGGTTTTAATCCGGTAGAACACCCATATGGTGGCACAGGCATTTTGGAAGTTCAAGGTAAATTCATTACAGTTTTTTACGGTAAGCCACCGTTTTCTTCCTATCAAGGCCGCTGAAATGCTTTAGAGGTAGAGATTTAGAGACTTAGACAAACTAGTTTGGGTTACGTGCTTTCACCACCAATCACGACGTCACGAATGCGTAAAGAGGGACCGCCACAGCCAACGGGCAAGCCACTTTGACCGCCTTTGCCGCACCCTCCAGACTCATCCCAGTAAAAGTCGTCGGCGATCGCCTCAATATTATTCAGCGTCTTAAAAACATTGCCGGAGAGGGTGACATCTTTGACTGGTTCAGCAATTTTGCCATCGCGAATCATCCAAGCTTCCCCGGCACTAAAGGTAAACATCTCGCCATTTGTCATGCCGCCCAGCCAGTTTTTCGCATAAACCCCTTCTCTAATATCTGTGGGGAGATCAGCAACCGGAGTCTCACCTCGCTCAATCCAAGTATTGGTCATACGCACAATGGGTGGATAGTGATAATTCAAGCAGCGGGCATTTCCTGTGGGCTTTTCATCGAGCTTCCCAGCAGTCTCGCGGGAATGGAGTCGTCCGACTAATTCACCATCTCTGATCAGTTGGGTCGTCGTTGCGGGAACTCCTTCGTCATCATATAAATAACTACCGCGATGACCCTCTGGCGCCGCACCGTCAAATATTTGTAAATCCTTACCGCCAAACTTCCGCCCCATACTCATAGTTTCGAGGAGATCAGGGTTTTCATAGGCCATATCCGCTTCAGATAAATGCCCAAAAGCTTCATGGACAAATAAACCAGTCAAAATCGGGTCAATCACAACCGTATAAGTGCCGCCTTTTACTGTAGGAAGCGTCAATGAGTCGGTAGCCCGTTGAGCTGCGCCAATAATTTGCTCATCTAAATTTTCGAGATCCTCAAAGGCTTTGCGAGAACCTGTCGTTTCACGGCCAGTTTGGACAGTATTACCATCTCGGGCAACTGCGGCAAATCGCATTTCCATATCAGCCCAAGATTGCTCAATGAGTGTGCCTTCTGATGTGGCAAGGAGAATCGTTTGGGTGCTATCGCCATAGCGGACGGTTGTGCTCGTAATCTTGCTGTCGTAATTTCTAAGCAAATTATTGTAGCGATCACACAATTCTTTTTTCTTTTGTAAAGTCACCAATCGCGGATCAGTTCCAGTAAGAGGTAAGCGACAAATCGCTTCCACCGGATCTACCGCAGCCAGCAAGGTTTCATCATCACCAATTAGTCGCGCTGCGGCGATCGCCTCTTCAATGCGGATCTTAAGGTCATCAAGATTATTAAATGCGGCAAATCCCCAACCGCCCCTGTGACAAACACGCACTTGACCGCCGAGAGACGTATTTTCGCTGAGGGTTTCAACCTTATTGTTGCGGAGCAAAATACTACTCCCTTCCGATTGCTCCAAACGAATCGACAGAA
>CAZXBK010000360.1:0-1654 GCA_964638765.1 uncultured Synechococcus sp.
CTACTCATACCAACCGTTATTTTCGGTTTCGCTTCTTTCCACTGTCCAGTCAGGATTTTCACCGCCAATGACAACACGTTTCATTGGCACAAAATCTTTACTCAGTTGCGTTAACGCATTAACCAATACATCCAGAGCCACAAGGTCGCTCGTACCAAGGTCAAACCAACACCGACCCCACATGCCGAGATATTCCCAGTCGCCCATATTATGCATCGGCGCCATCATGGCATTGTCCGCTTGGTCGTGGTCATAGTCGAGATAACTAATTTCCACACCAGTATCCTGAATTTGGAGATTTTCAGCGTTAAAGCCCCCTAACTTACCCAAATAAAACCAAGAGTCAAATAGTTCTTCCACATACTGGGTTTCATTGCGGGAGGGCACTGTTTCAAACTCGATCCAAATCCATAGATCAAACGGGTCAAACTCGCGAAATTGTATTTCCATCTGTTCTGTATCTTTCTCTTAAAATTGCAAACAAATAATCATATCGGGCAATTCGGCGATCGCCCAACAGAATCTTTCCACCGCCCACACTAATCCAATGACCCGTGATTTCAGTCATTTCGATTAAAAAACTACAGATAGCGTTAATTCTTAGTTAGAGGAGGTGAGCATAGAGGTTTTGATATATCGTGGAATTCACCTATTCAGGCAAATTATCCCAAGCCGCCGCTGCATCCTCAACCGCCTGTTCAACAGACTTTTGACCAAGCATTGCCGCCTGAAGATTTTCGTAAATAAACTTTTGCAGCTGCGTCAAATTCTTTTGAGCCGGAATCAAAATTTCTGCATCTTCAAGCTGTTGAGCACTGACTTGTCGGGCGAGGCTGAGTAAACTTTCTGACGACTCCGCCTCCAGACTGGCAATGTATTGATCTACCGCCTCCACTGTCGACGGTAAAACATTCGCCGATTTCGCAAATTCCAGCTGATTTTCCGTATTCGTGACAAACAACGCAAATTCCAGCGCCTCCTCTTGATCGGGAGAATCTTTAGGAATCACGAGATTCATAACTGCCACATTCTTTTTGCCTGTCGAACCCGTAATTTGATCCGAGGGCATCGACACCTCTGCAATACTCGGTGCATTCTGCTGAATTGTATTAATAAACTCTGGCGATGTATTCACAATCGCTGTTTCGCCCGCTTGGTATAGCTCAATGCCATGCTGATGCCCTTGGGTTAAAACCTCTGGTGGCAGCAGCTTCTGCTCGTACAAATCGACCCAATACTGAAAAGCCGAAACCCCTTCCGGTGAGTTGAAAGCCGCCTTCCCATCGGCTGTCGTGAAAGTTACGCCCATTTGCACCATCGACTCTAATACCTCGTTCGAATCCCCCGGCACAAAGGTCGCAAAAAAGGCATATTTGCCCGTATTTTCCTTAACAGTTGCTGCGACTGCCGCCAACTCCTCGTAGGTTTTTGGTGGCTCTGCGACCCCCGCCTCTTCTAATAAATCTTGGTTGTAAAAACTAATGCGGGTGGTGAGATACCAAGGAATCCCAAAAGTTTGCCCTTCGATTTGATTGGCTTCCCAAATTTTAGGTAGGTAGCGATCTCGCATTTCCTGAGTAAGAACATCATTGAGATTTAACCAAGCATTACGGCTGGCCAGCTGAGACGCAAAGTTGGGGTTGAGATTAACGAC
>CAZXBK010000361.1:0-1623 GCA_964638765.1 uncultured Synechococcus sp.
AAATTTGCATTATTGGTACCACTCCCATCTAATGCTTCCGCTCTCACATAGTCTTCATCTAGACCTCCATTTCCGTAATTATTTTCTTGATAATTTCCAGATGCTTCATCAAATCCATATTGATACCAAACATCATGCATGATATTATTCCAGTAAAACAAATTAGTCACAGCGGCATCTCTTTGCAAATAGACATGAGACTCATTTTCATCAAAAGGAAAATCAAAAACCAAGGAATCGCCTCCATCAGGTTCTGTACCATCGGAAACATTCATATCTAAAATATCGTGATAAGCATGCACATTGTTACCTCTCGTAATCGTATATTCTGCGCCATCAGCGCCATCCGTATCATGCCATCCATAAGGAGAAGCAACTGCATGTGCCGGATTCTCTACAATGCTTTGGTCGCCGTGATTGGGACTTTCGATGGGCATTGGGAATACATTATAAGCATTTGAAATTAGATTGTTATTTCCAAAATATGCTGTTTGATCCCTTTTACCGTGAAAATGATCTTCACAAATTGCTCCAGGCTTCCCAAAATCACAGTGGATAACATCATCTCGATAGTTTAGGACGGTCGAAGTTTGTGCATCTACATAGGCTACCCACCAGTGCTGTCCACTCAATTCATAAAGCGAGACGCGCCAAGTCAATCGAAACTCTGACGCTGATACTGATCGATACATCAGTTTCACAGAAACGGGCTCTAAAGCAAGCCCTTCTTTAAAAAATAAAATATGTTGCGGGTGGATGACTTCTTTTCGAATCAAATCTCCGTGCACTGGAATTTCAAATTTCCCAATCACCGCAGTTACAGCAGCTTCTGCACTAATGGTCGCTTCAGTCGTATTTACCTTTTCTGCGAGGTTTGCTACAAAGCGATTTCCCATACTCGATACTTGTCCACTTGCTAGAATATTGAAATTATTCAAGGCATGCTCCACTTCAACACCTGCATATCGCGGCCGCAAGTAGAGATGCGTAAGTCCATTATGGCGGGTTTGATATTGGTCGGTTACCACGAAATCCGCAATATCCGCATCAGTTAGTCCCAATGTTTCTTTTTGGTTTTGTAAATGGTTTTTGGCAATAGCTAATGGCTCAATGGATTGTGCAACTAAACTGCTAGGAAGGATGGAAAGCAAGAAAAATGCAGCTGTCCATTTTAGGTGTATTGTTTTTATCATACTAAATTGGTTTTGTTTGATACGTAGTTAAATCTTTACCCTTCTCTGATCTGCTGAATCAGAATACTTAATGAAACGAACCAAATAACTTAGACCATTCTACTTGTCCTTATTTAATTCATTTCACTTAAATGTCAAAGAAGGATTTTTGTTTAGAGGTACGAGACTTTTAGAAGGAGAGCGAATTTATTTAATTTTTTAGTATTTGTTGAAATGGAAGGTAGGAAATGACTTTGGGAGGACTATATCTATTGGATAGGACGGACGGTTTATAGTTTTACCGCAGCACTGCTCGTTAGAACGTCCTCGTTCTAAGCGGTGCAAGGTTCAGGACTTCTGTCCGACACAAGCAAATAGCTTTTTTTGCTAGTGAAAAAGCAAACACAGGCGACGCAGCAGCTGCAAGAGGGCAAAGTGCGGGAGCAGGCGC
>CAZXBK010000362.1:0-1584 GCA_964638765.1 uncultured Synechococcus sp.
AAAGACTTGACTTACTTTTATGATTTCTCGCAAAAGCTTTTATGCTTTACGGCCTTCTAGCCCGAAACTCTGGACACAAATATCATTTGTTAAAAAATTGGGATATCTATCCGTTCTAGCGTTTTAAATTAAGGCGCACCGCATCGGCTATGTACAAAGGAAATTGGTGGTCGGGAAAATTAAAACACACCCATTCGCACTGACATTGCTCACTGTCGAGCCATAAAATTGCTTTATCAATATCAGCAGGCATTAGTCGAACATCTACTCCTTTTGGATATAGCTGTAATCGATCCGCAGCGGCGATCGCCTTAGCTTCACTGGTAAATCCTAAAACTGCGGGCGAGGACTTTTCTCCAACAGTAAAATCCCACTGAATTGGGACATCATCTACATCCGGTGGGCAGAGAAAAAACCAGTTCGGCAAACTAAATAAGCGTTGGTATAATTCCGTCACCACTGCTGGCGATCGCCTCTGCCGCATTTGCTTAACCAAGTCATCAAATGGGTCAAACCCTTTGCTCGTTGCCATAGATTCAAACAAGCTATTGAGCGTTTCTGACACGGTTAACTGGAAAAAGCCCCTTTTATCCGCTTCCCAAATCGCTAAACCTTCAGCAAAATTTTTGTCTATTTCAACGCTCTCTTCCAAAAGCTCCGTCACACTTTGATCAAGAGCAGTCTTAGCAAAAGGGAGATGGCTAATACTGCTAGGTTTGGCCGCATTCGGCAAAAGAACCTGTTCAATGGCGACATGGATAATTTCTAATTCTGGTTGAATCTTACCGATAACCAGTGTTGAACCTTTATCTGCTGGACGAGTGTGGTAAGACCATCGTTGACCGACCTGATATGCCGCTATCTTTTCACTAACCATCCGCTACACGCCTACAATCACGGTTACTATTTACCCTAACAAAACCCTGTTGACTCAACACAACACAGCAATCTTGTTTAATCAGAGAAAAGGCGATCGCCACTTACGACTGTAGGCAATATACGAGAAGGCTATTGACTGATATTATCTGTGCTACGGGATACAGAGTATCAACTACCTAAACCGTTGACTGTCGCCGCTAGACTATGATCCTCTGGCGATCGCCTGCTCAACCCAGATTTAACTAGATTTAAATTTATACCTTCATGTCTAAAAAACATCCGATTATTGCCGTCACAGGTTCTTCAGGAGCCGGAACCTCTACAGTAAAACGTGCCTTTGAACATATTTTCCGTCGCGAAAATATCGACCCCGTAATCGTCGAGGGCGACAGCTACCACAAGTTTAATCGCATGCAAATGCGCGACATGATGGCAAAAGCAGCTGCAGGCGGCAAGAACCTCAGTCATTTTGGTCTCTACTGCAACATCCTCGACAAGCTCGAAGATCTGTTCAAAGAGTACTCTGAATCTGGTACTGGCCAAAAGCGTTATTATCTCCACAACGATGGCGAAGCAGCTCACCACAACGGTCGTCTTGGCACTGACTGTAAGTCTGGTGAATTCACTCCGTGGGAAGATATCGCAACTGACAGCGACATCATTTTCTATGAAGGTCTCCACGGTGGTGTTGTGGATGAAGTTATC
>CAZXBK010000363.1:0-1582 GCA_964638765.1 uncultured Synechococcus sp.
AAGGTCATCCAATCACACTGCCCAATGACTCTGAGCCAGAACCCGATGTTGCGATCGTGCAGCCTTTGGGGCGAGAGTATTTAGAACATCACCCCTACCCTGAAAATATTTTTTGGCTCATTGAATGTTCTCAGGCAACCCTCACTAAAGACTTAACAGAAAAGAAAGACCTCTATGCCGAAGCAGGCATTCAAGAATATTGGGTAATTGATTTACAGCATCACCAGTTGATTGTCTTTAAGGATCTCCAAAATGGCTCATATACCACCAAGGCAACATTGACGACGGGTATCGTTTCTCCCCTAAGCTTTCCAGATTTACAAGTATCTGTTGAGGAGCTTCTTCAATAGAGGCGATCGCCTTTTAGCTTGCATACAATATGGCTAAGCAGACATTAGGTTTCATGATGCAGACGGTTGCGGTTACCCAAGCGATTACAACAATTGCCCAAGCAGAAGAGAGATTTGGCTTAAGTCGGGCGACTGCTGAAGATTTTTTTACGGAATGGCAACAAGATTTACCTGAACTAACGGACGGCGATCGCCAAAATTTAGAGGTGATTTGGAAGCGCTATCTCTATCATCGTTCCGGTGGACATCTCCTCGAAAATACTGTGATGCTGTTACTTGTGTCGCCATTGCTGACTGTTGCAGGACTTTACGATCCACCGTTTAGGGTAAGGGCAGAGGAGTCGGTAACAATTGAAGTGGCAGATAGTGAAGAGACTTTGCAGGGCAGACTTGATTTACTGGTGTTGTGCGATCGCCTCTGGGTCATTGTGCTGGAATCAAAGAAAACGATGTTATCGGTATGGTCTGGGTTACCGCAAACACTCGCTTATCTAATGGCAAATCCCAATCCTGAAAAACCTTGTTTTGCGATGTTGACGAATGGCGATGATATTGTCTTTATCAAATTAGAATCTCAGCAATATCAACTGTCTCAAGTGTTTTCACCTATTGTTAATCAGTCCGAATTAGAAACGACATGGAAAATCTTAAAAAATATGTCTGCTCTATACTGATAAATAATTCCTGAACTCATCGATTATTGCACCGGGAAGAATACTGTAAGAGGCGATCACCTTAAGTTTCAGTTTGAAGAATTTGATTCGCTGTAAGTTTTAAGTTTGGGAAAGTTGGAGAAGCCATAGGCTGATTTCCTTTAAATAATTCGATCTGATATTCCCCATCAACTAGCGTACAAATCGAAAGAGTAGGTTGTTTTGGCTTGCCAATATATCGAACCCCACCCAAACCCGCGTAGTCAATAATCCAATATTCAGGAATACCTAAAGCCGCGTAGTCCTCAACCTTACGGGCATAATCATTTTGCCAATTCGTACTCACTACTTCCGCTACAAATTTAATCGAGCCACCCAAAGTCAAAATTGATTGTTCCTGCCAAATCGGTTCTTTGCTTAGTTCCGTGCGGTCAACCACCATCACATCAGGACGAAACGCAGTCATCGTTGCATCCGCTGGACGCAGTAACCCTCGTTGGAGAACAAACCAAGGAAGATTAGCCAGATCTATCTGCACACATAATTTTGTGGTTAGAAATGCCGCAACCTCTTCATGTT
>CAZXBK010000364.1:0-1579 GCA_964638765.1 uncultured Synechococcus sp.
AGGGCTTAAAGCTCTGACCTACAACGGGTTCAGATTTTTTCAGGAAACCCTAATTCACATCGTCATGAGTCACAGGTTCCCAAAAACGCCGCTGCCACAATGCCCGTTTCTGACGCTTCAGGCGCGAGGCCGCTATTCCGATTCAACTAAATTGACTTTAATCAATAATAAGGTGTCTAAATTGGAGTCAATTAAGTTGCCTAAGTCTAAGAAGTTCATCATGTGAATCAGAGGTATCAACACACCGGCCGCTACCTACTCTGAAATTTTGGCTTCTGTTCAGGCTCTCATTATCAAAGTATCTTTCCAACCTATCAGGATTGTCAGATATCCAAACTTTATTCGGAAGCAAACTACATATTGCCCTGTGAATACTAGGCATCCAAATATCTTGTGATGCGATTAGAACTAAGCCCACAATAAACAAAATGGGGCCGACAGGGATTTTATTCCTTTCGTCTTCTGAATGTCCCCTTTTTTCTTTGAAGCTTTGCCCCTTAATGCCCCACTCCAGCTTGTCAAAGGCCTTCTTATCATTAATCTCTCCTTCAAAAGAGACTGCTTGAAATAACTCAAGAAAAGGAAGCTCATTTGGAATTTCCTGAACTCCTGGTAGTAAGACGGGAATTACATCGACATTCTGTTCTACACATTGAGAAATAAAGGATTGAAGTTCTAATGCTTGCCAGGAGCTAAGTCCATCTTGGCCAAGACAGATAGCAGCGGCTTTGACTTGTTCCACAATCGCTTGTTGAATTTCTTTTTGAAATTGTTTGCCCGGCTTAATTTCCTCTTCATCAAGCCAAGGGCGTACCCCACGCTGTTTTAACTCTCGGTAAATGTGCCGGATTAACGGTTTATCTTTGCTGCTGTGCGCTAGAAAAACATCAAACTGCTTCTCCATCCGTCACTTGCTCCCATCTGTGATGACCAGATTTTGTTAAAGTCTAACCGACACAGTTGAACCCCAAAATCGCGGTCTTGCAATTTACCAATTCGACTTAGGTCAGGTGCCAGGTAACCGATCTTCGAAACACCCATTTTTCCGTGTAGAGGCGGTCGGCAATAAGGATTTTGGATCGGGCTGAAGCGCTTACCTGCTACAGTTTACAAGTCTGGATGCGAGAGAAGACAACCAACACCAAACCCCAACCCCAACCAGCCCAACCCGGCCCGGGAAATTCCCCGGCGGGCGAAAAATCGGGGTTGGCTTTTAAATCGTCGTAGGCCAAGTATCGAGAGGCGGTTTCGTTTTTCCAGCCCACTTTAACGCAAAACCGATCCCAGTTTTTGCCGCTGCTGATAGGGCTGCCACATGACTCCCAAATCTTCTTTTGCACGCTAAAGCCAAACTTGCCATTGCTGTAAAATTTCCACAGTGCGTCAATCGTTTTTAAGTCAGCACATGGAAAGGTCTGCAACTCTTTTGCCCGAATCCAGTCGCTTTTGTCACGACCTACCGCTTCTAACATGCGGTGCCAAGTCTCCCGGTCAGCCTCGCGCCACTTTCTTGCTTTCAGCAGCACTTGTAGTTCTCGATAGTCAACGCCTTTCTCCGACTTCAACTCGATTTCAGTCG
>CAZXBK010000365.1:0-1537 GCA_964638765.1 uncultured Synechococcus sp.
AGGAAACACATATCACGCAAATACTAGTGCCCATTGGAGAGCTAAATATAAAGCAAAGGAAAGGTGTATGTTTTTAGATCTTTTTGTTTTTGATAGCTGCCGTTCTCTCTATGACTGGTTACCTATGATCAACTTATATGGCGAACATATGTCTACTATTGAGCGACAAATAATAGTTCGAGCATGTATGGATGCGATTACTAAACAAAACCATTTTTCTTCTTTTTTCAGCTATTACGGAGCCAATTTAATTGGAGACGGTAGTGAAGAGTGGTCATCTTTCGCTGAGCTCAGTACTAGACAAACCATCACAAATGCAACCTAGAAATTTAATGGCGATATTCAGTACGTGTATCTTATTGGGGGGTATTTAATAACTAAATAGCTGTTCCTAACATTTGATCACCCCTTAAGGGAACTCAGTGCGAGTTTTGCGATCTGATCAATCGCCAAACTAACCAACAGCATCCCCCGCACTGAGTATGAATAGATTATCAAAGATTGACCGCCCTGAAAGACGCCGTTTAGAAAAAATTGTGCAAAATAGCAAAGACAAGCAGTTGAGCCGTCGCTGTCACGCGATCTTGCTGGTTCACCAAGGTTTCTCGCGCAAAAAAGCCGCTGTATTACTCAGTGCTGCGCGCTCAAGCGTGAATAAATGGTGTAAAGCTTATGACCAAGATGGCATCGACGCGTTACAGAATAAGCAAACAGGCCGCCCTGCTACGCAACCCGGCGATGTGATTGCACAGCTGTTGTTTTTCCTTATTCAATGCTCCCCGCAAGATTTCAACTATCAACGTTCCCGCTGGAGTAGCGAGTTATTGGCAATCGTGTTGCGCGACTTTGCCGATATTACGATCCACAGCTCAACACTGCGCCGCTGGCTACCGGAGTTGGGGATTGTCTGGCGTCGAGCGGCACCTACACTGCATATCAAAGACCCACACAAAGAAGAAAAAATGGCAGTCATTCAGGCCGCCTTAGACAATTGCAGCCCAGAGCACCCGGTTTTTTACGAAGACGAAGTAGACATTCATCTTAACAGCAAAATTGGCTCAGATTGGTCGCTTAAGGGAAAGCAGAAACGTATTCCGACACCGGGGAAAAATGCGAAGCATTACCTAGCAGGCTCGCTTCACGCCAAGACAGGGAATGTGCTGTATGTCGCGTCAGATAAGAAAAACACCGACTTATTTATCGCGATGCTTGAAAAGCTCAAACGCAGTTATCGCAAGGCAAAAACGATTACATTGATATTGGATAACTACATCATACACAAGAGTAAAAAAGCGCAGAAATGGCTGAAGAGAAACCCCAAATTTAACTTGTTATTCCAGCCCGTTTACAGTCCCTGGGTGAACAAGATTGAGCAATTGTGGCATGCATTGCACGAGACCATTACCCGGAATCATAGCTGCAAAGAAATGTTCCTGCTGCTTAAAAAAGTGAAGCAGTTTATGAATACCGTTTCGCCTTTTCCCGGAGGGAAACATGGTATTGCAAAGGTGACTGACAGTTAGGATCAGCTATTTAG
>CAZXBK010000366.1:0-1512 GCA_964638765.1 uncultured Synechococcus sp.
AGGCACAGTCAGCAAACTATAAATCCAAATCTGATTAGCAGTCACTTCTTCTCCTGCAACTACTGGCAACATCGGCACTCCAACCTGGGCATAATCGTCTTTAATCATCAGTGCCAAAGACCAGAAATGGGGAGGAGTCCAAAGAAAAATCAAAGCAAAAATAATCCAAGGAGCCAAACTTAAATCTCCTGTCACCGCAGCCCAACCAACTAAGGGCGGAATTGCTCCTGCTGCACCACCAATCACAATATTTTGTGTGGTATGACGTTTCAGCCAATGGGTATAGATCAACATATAGAAGATGATCCCTGACATCGCCAAACAAGCAGCCAAGAGATTGACCCAAACAGTTAGCACAGAAAAAGCAAGTAGGCCGAGAATCGTGGCAAAGATTAAGGCATTGCGAGGTCGAATTTTTCCCGAAGGCAGCGGACGCTTCCTGGTGCGCACCATCGTATAGTCAATATCGCGATCGTAGACACAATTGAGTACTTGAGCCGAAGCGGCTGCTAGGGTTCCACCGATGAGAGTGATTAGTAAGAGTAGAGGTTGAATTCTGCCGGAAGACGCGATCGCCATTGAGGCTGCAGTCGTAATCAACAACAGAGGAATAATTCTCGGTTTAGTAAGTTGATAATAGCTTTGGATCGTGTCGAGGATATTTTGACTTTGACGGGCGGTATTGGTGCCGAGCATAAAATTTTTCTCTTCTCAAATTCTATTAATATTGAAGCTTTGGATGTCTAATGTTTGTATTTAAACGCAACCATTAGGTAATTAAGCCTATTTTTAAGCTTTAGTTCTTAATTGTGGTTTTTTGGTATTCTTTGTTACTTGGGGAACTACGTAATGCGATCACACTAAAAGCGACTAAGACTCCGAGCAAAGTTGCGCCGACAGCTTGATGAGTTACGGTTAGAGGCTCAACTTGGAGATGCAGGGAGAAAGTGGCGATCCCCAATAGTATTTGCAAGATTACTAGACCAAGAGCGACTCGGGATAAAGTTTTAAGATTTTTCGTTAAGTTTGGAGTCTTATAGGCTCGCCAACTAAGGAATGCGATCGCGAGGGTAGGAGGAACAACGCCAATTATATGACTATTCATCACAGTACATAGTTGGGAATTGCCAAAGCATTGATGTAAGGCCCAACGAGAAGCTACCAAACCACCGAGTAAACTTTGTAAATAGATTAAACTTGCCGCAATTAAACCCGAAATCCCGAGAGAGCGGGGAACGGTAAATTTGCTGGGTACTGGTGTAAGGCTCGCACCAATCACAATCAAAATGCAGAAAAACATTAAAGCCATGGCCAAATGGGCTGTTACGATATCAAATCGTAGCAATTGGGTTACGGTTAAGGCTCCTAAAATTCCCTGAAGGATAATGCTTACCAGGGCGATCGCTGAGGCGTAGGGCATCCAAGAAGGTAAGTCTTGGCGCCACCACCAGGACAAACCGAATAAGACGATCGCGCTAAAACCAATCAAGGCCGCATCTAAACGGTGAAAAC
>CAZXBK010000367.1:0-1500 GCA_964638765.1 uncultured Synechococcus sp.
ACAGGATTACTTTCGAGTAATACGAAAACATTGGTCGGTGGAAGTCAATAATCATATTAGAGATGTGACACTAGATGAAGATAGTTTGAGAACAAAAAAAATGATGTCTCAAAAATAATGGCGGCCGCTAGAACACTAGTCATAAAGGTGATTAGTAAACTAGATACTAAAAACTTGGCTGCAAAACTTGAAGATTTTCAGGATAATTTTGATCAACTACTCAAATGGTTGAGACAAATCAATTTTTTATAAGAAAACCCTTTTTAATCATATAAATCATTACTCCATAAATAGATTACGGTTTGGGTTAATTACCTTTGAGTCGTCGTGTACTAGAAAACTCAATTATAGCCAAACTGATGCAATTTACGCAAGAACAAGTTACTTCTTTAGCTCCTGATACTGCTTCTATAAAGGCAGCTCAAAAGTTGGCAACAACTGCTAAATGGGTAGAGCGCCACCAACATGAGCGAGCACTTTGGGGTTCCTGTAAAGGTAGTGGAAAGAACCCCTACAAAACCATGATTGATTTAGACAATCTGGCTTTTAAATGCTCTTGCCCTAGTCGAAAATTTCCCTGCAAACATGCATTGGGTTTGCTATTCTTATTTGTCAGTCAGCCAGAAGCTTTTGAGCAAGCCAATGCTGTTGCTGATCATGTAGCAGAATGGCTCGATAAACGAGCAGGACGCGCAGAAAAGAAAGCTGAAAAAGCAGCAAAACCAGTCGACAAAAAAGCACAGCAAAAACGAATTGCAGCTCGCAAAAAGAAAGTAGAGGCAGGGATATCAGAACTTCGGTTATGGTTGAAGGACGTCATCCGTACAGGTATTTTAACCGTACCGAATGATGTCTATAATTTCAGTAAAAACATCACGGCACGAATGGTAGATGCACAAGCTGGTGGATTGGCACGGCAACTACGAGCAATTGAAAATATCAATTTTTATGGGGAGACTTGGCAAAAATCCCTTACCAAACGACTGGCACAGCTTTACTTTCTCACAGAAGCCTACCAACACCTTAACCAACTACCTCCATCCCTACAAGAAGAAGTAAAATCTCTCATTGGTTGGACAATGCCTAAAGAGAAAGTGTTAGCCCAAACCACTATTCAGGACGAATGGGTAATTTTATCCAAAACCGTAGAAGAAGAGGAACGTCTACAAGTAGAACATGTTTGGTTGTATGGAAGAAAAAGCCAACAATTGGGTTACATCTTAAGTTTTTACGGATTCAATCAACTTCCAGAACACTCTTTTGTAGCTGGAACAAGTTTTCAGGGAGAAGTGGTGACCTATCCCGGTGTTGCTCCTTTGCGGATGATGTTGAAATCTCAGACAGAACTTAGCACAGTAATTCAGCCAATTTCAGCTCCCCATCAGCTCGTTGCTTTGTATGAAAAAGTGGCAGAGGTATTTGCTACCAATCCATTTGCTACTCAGATTCCCATCTTACTTTCCGATATGCAACTCACTAACCACTCTGGAGATTGGTATT